>NZ_JBFRDD010000010.1:0-174067 GCF_052113425.1 Cupriavidus sp. YAF13 | reverse complement strand
GGCTGCTATGAACCAGTTCGCGATCCTGTACGAGGAGCGCTTCACCCATCCGCATCGTTGAGATAATGCTGCACTCACCGCTCAAGTCGACGGTGAGTCTATACCTGCCCTGCACACAAAAAAACTGACAGGCCCAACCCGCCCAGCACTTGATGCCGCCCGGTCAGGAACAGACCTCCATACACGAACGCCAAGTAGCAAAGGCCGATTGTTTCCCACTCCATGACCGCACCCCCGTTAGTTTGTGTGGCTCCATGGTAGGGGCTATTATGTGCTTTACGCAACACATCCATTACGCCGCGCTCGTATCTATCTGTACGGTGCATGCGCAGCCTGCCACGCCGTCACTCGCGCCGCCCGCCGCCACAGCCAGGGCGCGCGCTATCCACCGTCAGCCGGCAGGCTGAATCTCACGCAGGATCGTCTGTCCGCTAACGCCGTAGGCCGTGCCAAGCTCGCGCAGGGACTCGCCTGCCGCCTTGCGGGCCAGCACCTCAGCCACCACATCGGCCAATTCGCGCCCGTGCTCCTCGGCGTACTTGGCTAGGCCGCGCTTCCGGCCCAGCACCTTGCCCTCGGACTTTGCCCTCGCCAAGCCCGCGTGCGTGCGCTCGACAAGCTGGTCCCGCTCAAACTGTGCAAATGCGGCGAACATGCGGCGCACCAAGTCCCCCGCCGCGCTGGTCACTTCCATAACGGGCAAGTCCAGCACGACTACACGCACGCCCATGCCGCGCAGCATCTCTACCGTGCGGTCGATGTCGGATGCATTCCGGCCCAACCGGTCCAGCTTGGCGACCACAAGGGCATCCCCCTCCTCTAGCTTGTCTACCAGCTTGGCGAACGTGGGCCGCTCCATCGCCGGGACCGTGCCGCTGATCACCTCGGAATGAACCCGCTTTGGCTCGACTCGGTATCCGGCCTGCTCGGCCAGCAGGCGTTGGTTCTCGGTGGTCTGCCCCTCGGTCGAGACTCGGGTGTAGAGGTACGTGCGTGCGGTCATGGCGGAATGCTCCGAAATAGATGCTCCGAATTGTACGCGCTCCGAATCTATCGTCAAGGACTTCCGTGACAGCTAACGGAGCGGTTTCGCGCTGCTCCGTAATCGGTCGTATTCGGAGCAGACTACGGCCCGGTGCGGCCTACGCGCGTGTCGCGTTTCATGCGGGCGCGGGCGCTACGCGTTTCATGCGCGTGCCTGCGTCGATTCGCGGGCGCGTTCAGGAGGGTGCCTACGGGGGGAAGGCGGCCTCGCGTGCGCGGTGTGTGGCCCCGCAAAAATGCCAGTCAAAATTTGCTCCAGGGCGATCCACCTGCCGCCCGTGACGGCATGAAGCGACATGTAGAATACGAAACAACACGGGAGGGTTGAATAGATGACTGACGAGAAAAGGGCGGCGCCTCTAAGCTGCGGCATCGTCATGCCGATTTCGGACATTGAAGGGTATCCCCCCGGTCACTGGGCGGAGGTTAAGTCAATCATCTCGGCTGCAGTCCGCTCACTGATTGACTTTCAGTTTGAAGTCGACCTCGTAAGCTCATCAGAGGTAGCCGGCGTCATACAAAGGCGTATTGTTCAGCGACTCTACAATGACGACATCGTTATCTGTGACGTCAGCGCGAAAAATGCCAATGTCATGTTCGAGCTTGGCATGCGACTCGCTTTTGATAAGCCAACGGTGCTTATCAAGGACGATGTGACACCCTACATCTTTGATACCGGCCCGCTGGAACACATCGAGTACCCTGCCAGCTTAAGGCACAGCCAAATTCAGGCGTTCGCGGCAGCGTTGGCGGAGAAGGTGAAAGCCACGTACGAGAGGTCACGCCAAAACGCCGATTCCACTTCGTACCTAAAGAGCTTCGGTACATTTGAGGTCGCCACGATACCGACTAAATACGTCGAAGGCCAAGACGTGGTTATCGGGGAACTGAAGCAAATGCGGCAAGAGATGAGCATTCTTCACCGCATCGTGGCTGACACACATGCATCTTCGCAAAAGGCGCTTGCGGTAGCTCATTCAGCACAGTCATTGGGGTTGGGGTTGGCATCTCCTGGCCTTGGCATGGTGCCTCCATCGCCTAAAGCGATGCAGATTCTAGGCCTCGATCAGACACAGCCACACAGCGAGAAAGCGGGACTGCTCGCAGCGGGGTTGCGCGGTCTGAATGCGGGGACAATGAACAAAGGGTAACCTCAGTCCATCCGTGCATAAAGCAGCGCCACAGCTTCGATAGGCCGCCGGGGCGGCAACCCATCCCCTGCCGATACGGTGCCCTTGGCCAAGGGTGGCCGCAGCTGAACGTAACTTGGCGATGTTGTGGAGACCTACGAGTGATTATTCAGAAATGCGCAACTTTCACAGCAACAGACACCGCCAAGTACGCTTGGACACGACTCAAGCACTTTCAGAACATTGATGCGGTTGCTCTCCAGATCATGTCCTTGCATGGTCTGCCCGAGCGGCATCGGCCGAATGCGAAACGGCAAGCCGCACAACTTCGCCAGTGCCTCATGCAAGCAGGGGAATACTTCGAGGCGGCAAAGGCGGTCAGTCTGGCGACTCGACCTGTCTTGCTCTATTACTCGATCATGTCGCTCGCTCTTTGCGAAGTGCTGCTCAAGCAAACAGCGGACAGCCGCTTGGAGAAACTGCGGGAGCGTCACGGATGTCACGGATTGCAACTCTCCATCGCGTCGCTCCTTGACGCATCCACCCCCCTCCACGAAGCTGCCGCCGCACTAAAGGCAAAACCGCAGACCGCGCCGGACGGATCAGCGCGAGGCACCTTCGAAGTGTGGCGGCGGTCTAGCAGAGAAACTCCGGTATGCGGCATCTATTCCCAGCCAACACCTGATGGTACGGGCACCACGTCTGGATACCGCGTCTTGATGATTGGCGCAGATCATGAGCCAGAGGCATTCCCCACTGCCGGATACAGTCTTTTCGATGTTCTGGTGGGCCTCCCCCAAATGGCGGAGTTCCTTCCCCTCTATAACTTCCCCGCGCATCTTGCTCGGGCCACCTGCTCTGCGCAGTGGGTTCCCGAACAGGAGAGCGCGATAATTCGCCTCGTCATCCATCCAACTCTCACGAAGCTACTTGACGATTTCTCGCATCTCGTTGCATTCGCCCCACGAGGTGCACATCGGTTAGTGGTTCGAGAATTTCCGTCCGGCTTTTTGCTTGAATTCCCGTGGGGCCAGGATGCGCCAGGATCGCTTCCTTGGTCCATAAGCCCCAACACGAGCAACACGTGGTTCTCAACCAGACGGGAGAGCCTGAACGAGTTCGGCTTGCTCTACGTGGGCCTTCACATCGCAGGAAATTTCGCCCGCTATTACCCCGACAAGTGGCTTGCCCACATCGAAGCCAGTTCGCCACTTGCCCTCGCTATCGACAAGCTAACCGAGATTGCGATGGACAGAGCGCCACTCCTGACCCTTAGCGAGCTAACAAGAAGCTACTTCGTACCTGAGGCATAGGTGATGAGGGACCAGTTGATGCAACGTTTTCCACGCTGCACAGTTTGGCCTCTATCGCGCTATTGCGCGTACGGCCTCCTGCGCTTCGAAGAGGAAAGTTATCCGCGCAGCAAGCGTGCGTGCGGCCGCATCGTTAGCCGTCAACCAAGCGAGTGTTAAGCGATCAACTAGTTGCTCGGAACTGAGTCCAGCCCTCATGGGGAGGACCTCCATGATTCGTTTTGCTCTAGCCGAGCCATTAAGATGCTGAGCCGCTACTTGTGCGTGGGCGAATACTTCTCCAATGCCGTCCACCCATAACGCAGCGCGGGCTATGTTCTCATCCGAAACAAGAAGTTCTTCAGGACTCCTATCACCAGGTAGCGACAGCATCTGTGCCTGATGATTTTCACCTCTGTCCGCATCTCGAACACCGATAACCCGCACACCTGCTTGCGTGAAAGACGCGACGAGGCGACGGACATCGTTAGCACTACCTACTGGAACTACAGTGCAGTGACTAAGAACTGCCCGACTATAGCGAAGCAGAATTTCGTTCAGCAAGCGTGCGGCGACCGCGTCTTCTACAAGGATGATGTCTTTGTTCAGCCGAACATTTGCCGCGAGTTCGCGGGCAGCGGCCAGATACTTGGCATTTGGAAGAACATCAATGGCACCACGAGGGCCGCGAACCAGCAATACGCGGGCGGCCTGAGGTAACGTTTCAAAAATGTCCGCCGAATGGGTTGCAATGAGAATCTGGTGTCCTTGGCGACGCGCTAATCCCATAAGGTACCAAGCTAGCCCACGCTGCGCATCTGGATGCAAAGTAAGTTCAGGTTCTTCGAGGATTATGAGCGACTGTCGAGGTAAGCGCTCCAGCTGCCGAACAAGCCGAACCACCTTTTGCTCTCCTGCACCCATGTGCGGCTCGGAATACGTGACTGCATCTCGAGTAAGCTGCGGCAGACTCTCCGACCATGTCCCGTTGGGTGATCCGACTGTATGTACATGACCTGCCGTGAACGCCCTTCCACAAATAGTGGAGATACTTTGGATAGCTTGACGCGATAGTGGTTCGGAGGCTCGAATTTCCAGACGCGACTGAAAAACGTGAACTCGCCCTCTTTGCTCGATGCGTGGACTGAAGCTAGTGATTCCAATGAACTCGACATAGCGCTGCGGGTTACCCCGGCGTGGATAGCGCCAACGACTGTTCGCCGCCTCATACGGGACTGGGATGTCTGGCGTATCTAAGAACGAAAAGGCAACGCGCGCATTTGCTGATACCGGCGGTGTGTCGCCATGCAGTTCATTGCGAATCCACTCGCCAAGCTTGTAATAGCGCCCACCCTGCGCCCTTGAATAAGCAGCCGACGCGATTTGAAGGAGAGTGGTTTTTCCCGTACCGTTCACACCAGCGACCGCCACGACCGGCCACCCGAACTCAATCTCCGCATTGATTCCACGGATGCCGGCGACTCGCACCTTCTTAAGAGCGTTACCGAACAGGTTACGGCGGACATTCGCGTCGCGCCAAACTTCATCAGTCGCTTGCACAGCTGCGGCAACTTCCGCGTCAGTCAGCATTCCGCCCCCTTTCCCCTTTGTCTAATCGGTGATTATCCACCTATCGCCAAATAATAGCGTGAATGCAACTGAGAAACGCAGGACGCGATTGACTGGAGAAGTTGGGCTTCAAGGCGGAGGTTGAAGCCAGGTGTATGACGCTGGGATGGAGCAAGTCATGACTTTCTACGATGAATTCCGGGGCAGTGTCTTCTCGAAAGCGAAGCCGGACTAGCCAGGCGCATTTTCCGCCCGTACAGCCAGCCGGGCCACGGCCTCTATAAGCCGCTTGGCTGGTAGCCCGTCCCCTGCCCCATACGTCCCTGATACACCCGGTTCTGCATGCCCCATGAGGGCCATGCGCACATCAGCCGCGACACCAGCGGCCCGACACATGTCGGCAAACCCGTGCCGCCAGGAATGGAAGGTGATGCGCGTGTCAGTGATCTTGAGGGTCTTGCGCAGCAGCCGCCCGTATCGCTTCGAGAATGCGGCAGACACGATGCCATGCACACCCGGCTTGGCGGGGAACAGCGGACCATCGGGGCGCGTACTGGCCCATTCTGCGAACACCAACACCGGCACGGCCAGCGGCACCCATCGGCGGGAACCCTCGTTCTTGAGGCGCATAGCCGCGCCCTCGCCGTGCTCGCCCTCGTCGGTAATCATCAGGCCCGGCACGCCTTCCCGCTCTTGAACATCCTCGCGCCGTAGCTGATGCAACTCGTTCAGCCTGGCACCAGTCCAGCGGGCCAACCGGGGAAGCCAGTACATCGCCGGGTCGGATTCCTTCGCGCCATCGGTTGCAGCCATAACGGCCTTGACCTGCTCGGGGCTGTAAGGCTTCCGCAGTTCTACGGCCCGCTTGGGTAGCGGCAACTCCGCGCCCTCTGCCGGGTTCACGTCGATCAGGCCCCGCCCCTTGGCAACACCAAGCAGCAGACGGAGGAACCCAATCTTCTTATTGACGGTCGCCACGCTGGCCCCGGAGATCAGCCACTTGTCCCGGGTGGCAACGATGCTTGCTCGCGTTACTGCGTGAATGTCCGGGTCGCCTGCTTCGCGGACCGCTCGGCGCACAGCGTCCACGGTCTTGCTCGTCGGCTTTCGCTCTAGCTCCCATGTCGGGATAAGGGCCTCAAGATTCTGGCCCGAGGCAGCGGCCTTGCTGGATTGGTCCGCCATCGCTCCCTTAGGCGCTATGGCGGCCTTTACGGCGGGAGGTAGCGGTCCAATACCAGCCTCTGCTCTGCGACGCTCTACGATACCAATAACGCGCATCAGCTTGTCCGCTTCTTCCTCTGCGGCTTCCTCGGCGTACTCGTCCGCGATGTACAGCCCGGCTGCTTCTTGGTCGGCCAGTTCAGCCGCATCAATCTCTGCCTGCGTGACTTGCTGAGGCGCAGGGGCCGGGCCAGTCGAAACGGGGATCAGCTTGCCAGCAACGTCTACGAAGTCGGTGTCGTCAGGCCATGCTGCCGGGCCGGACGGCTCTGCCCTCATGGCCTGCCATTCGTCATCGAGTTCAACAGATACCTTGCGTGCCAGACGTTCGGCCTCGGGACGGTCCTTCGTGCCCAAGCTGCGGATAATCTCGCGCTTGCCGTTGTGCTGCTCGATGAGGTCTAGGGGAATCTTGCGGCGGAAGTAGTAGACGCTGCCGCGCTTCTGGATGTTGGTAGCCATCGGGTTCTCTACAGGTACGGGTGTAACACCTGCGCGGCATAGTGTACCGCTGGAACCACCCCACAAAAAACAAAACCCCGGAAGACCGCAATCTTCCGGGGTTCCGCCGCCAATACGATGTAGTGGCGGAGACGGAGGGATTCGAACCCTCGATCCAGGTTTTGGCCCGGATGCTCCCTTAGCAGGGGAGTGCCTTCGACCTCTCGGCCACGTCTCCCAAATCTGCCGTTGTGTGAGGGAGGCCACACAACGAAGCGCGTATTCTATCGGGCCAATTTCAATTGGTCAACGGTGATTCGATGACTAATTTAAAAAACTTGCACAGCCCGTTAGAAGCGCAGGCCGCAAGCGGCCTGCCTTGCATGGATCACGCCTGATCCAGCTCGAACACCTTATGCAGCGCGCGCACGGCGAGCTCCATGTACTTCTCGTCGATCAGCACCGAGATCTTGATTTCCGAGGTGGAGATCATCTGGATGTTGATGCCTTCTTCGGACAGCGTGCGGAACATCTTGCTGGCGATGCCGACGTGCGAGCGCATGCCCACGCCGACTACCGAGACCTTCGATACCTTCGGGTCGCCCGACACGCTGGCGGCGCCGATATGTGCCTTCACGCCATCGTTGAGGATGGCAAGCGCGCGCTGGTATTCGCCGCGCGGCACGGTGAAGGTGAAGTCGGTCTTGCCGTCGACGGACTGGTTCTGGATGATCATGTCGACGTCGATGTTGGCGTCGGCTACCGGGCCCAGGATCTGGTATGCGATGCCGGGCTTGTCGGGCACGCCCAGGACGGTGATCTTCGCCTCGTCACGGGCAAAGGCGATGCCGGAGATGACGGCTGCTTCCATTTCAGAATTTTCCTCAAAAGTGATCAGCGTGCCCGAGTGCATTTCTTGCTCGAGGGGCATCAGGGGGTCGGTGAGCGACGACAGCACGCGGGTCTTCACGCGGTACTTGCCGGCGAATTCCACCGAACGGATCTGCAGCACCTTGGAGCCCAGGCTGGCCATTTCCAGCATTTCCTCGAAGGTGATCTGGTCCAGGCGGCGAGCGTCTTCGACCACGCGCGGATCGGTGGTGTAGACCCCGTCCACGTCGGTGTAGATCAGGCATTCCTCAGCCTCGATGGCGGCGGCGATCGCCACGGCCGAGGTGTCGGAACCACCGCGGCCTAGCGTGGTGATGTTGCCGTTGTCGTCGATGCCCTGGAAGCCCGTGACCACCACCACGCGCCCGGCGTCGAGATCAGCCAGGATGCGCTCGTCATCGATGGACTCGATGCGGGCCTTGGTGTGGGACGAGTCGGTCTTCACCGGCACTTGCCAGCCGGTGTAGCTGATCGCGTCGACGCCCTCGCTTTGCAGCGCAATCGCGAGCAACGCGGAACTGGCTTGCTCGCCGGTGGCGGCCAGCATATCCAGCTCGCGCGGGCTCGGCTGCGCCGAGATTTCCTTGGCAAGGCCAAGCAAGCGATTGGTTTCGCCTGACATGGCCGAAGGCACCACGACTACGCGGTGACCTGCACGATGCCATTTGGCAACGCGCTTGGCGACATTCTTGATGCGTTCCGGAGAACCCATCGAAGTGCCACCGTATTTGTGAACGATGAGAGCCATCTGTTTGTCGACACCAGCAATTGTGCAAACCCTTGAAAATACACGAAGGGGAGCACCAAGGCAAGGTGTGGGCAGCTCGGACGACGGCCACGGCAAGTGGCGCGCGAGGAATATTGCGGGCGGAAAGCTGCCTGCCGAGGCTTACTCGATGGCCGCGCCCTGCCGGGGCGAACCAACCGGCTCGACCCACTCGACCCATTCGACACGCCAGCGCGGCGCGGCCGGCGCATCCGGCCAGCGCCGGTGCATGCCCAGGCCCGCCGCGAACACAAGCTGATCGCCCGACCACAGCAGCGGCAGGCGCGCACGCCGCGCCATCGGCACGCCAGCCTCCTGGTAGCCCTGCTTGAGCGCGCGCGCGGGCCCGCCCGGGCGCAGCACGATGCGCTCGCCGCCTTGGCGCGCGGCGAGGCGCAGGGGCCGGCGCAGCGCTGCCTCCGGCAGGCCGAAAGTATCGTCGCGCGTAAAGCGCAGTTCGCCGTGCCACGCAGGCACGGCCAGGCGTGCCTCGCCCTGCCAGTGCAGCGCCAGGTCTTCAGAGTCAATGGCAGGCCCCGCGCGGCGGGCCAGCACGCGCCCCCTGAATCGATGCAGCATCAGGGTCTCGTGCTGGATGGCAGGTTCACCGCCTTCATGCTCGATCAGTTGCGCGCGCATGGCGGACAGCCGCGCGGTGGACGGGGCCTGCGTGCCAAGCTCGCGCAGCCACAGGCGCAGCACGGCGTCGGCCTCGGCCGGCGGCAGCGCGCGCAGCCCGGCAAGATCGAGTTCAGCCAGCGTGCTGGTATCGCGCGGCGTGCGCACCAGCCCCGCCATCCATTGCGTAGCCAGCGCATCGAGCAATTCGCTGGCCTGCGCCAGGTGCGCGGCGGCTTGCGCCACGTTGGCGCGCAACGCGGGAAACGCCGCGGCCAGCGCGGGCATATGCTGCCTCAGCGCGTTGCGGGCAAATCGGGAATCGTCATTGGAAGGATCGTCGATCCAGGGGAGCGCATTCACAGCGCAGTACGCATCGATCTCGTCGCGCCCGACCTCGAGCCACGGACGCAGCAAGACAATCTGCTGCCTTGCCCCGAGCCTGCGCAGGCGCGGCATGCCGCCAAGCCCGGCCAGCCCGGCGCCACGAAACAAGCGCAACAGCACGGTCTCGACCTGGTCGTCCAGGTGATGGGCAAACAGCAGCAACGCCGCCCCGGCCTCGTCGCACATGGATTCGAGCGCAGCGTAGCGCGCGCGGCGCGCCGCCGCCTCCAGCCCTTCGCCCTGCCCCTGGCTGACCGAGACACGCTGGCTGTAAAACGGCAGTTGCCAGTCGGCGCACAGCGTCGCGCAGAACACGTCCCACTGGTCCGCCTCGGCCTGCAGGCCATGATGCACATGCAGCGCCACCACGCGCAGTGGCAGCGACGACGCCACCACCGCCGCACGCAGCGCGTGCAGCAGCGCGACCGAATCGCGTCCGCCGGAGAGTGCCACCGCCACCGTGCCTGCCCGTGCGCCGTCGCCAGAAACAACAAAGGCCGCACCGGCCTGAAGCGCCTGTGCGACCTTGTCGGTCAAGCCGGCGGACGGGTCAGCCCGGTGCGCCGGTTTCCTTGAACTTGCCATAGGCCAGCAGACGCTCATGACGGCGCGCCTGCAGCTCCTTCACGCTCATGCCCTGGAACTGGCGCAGCGAATCCGCCAGCGAACGCTTGAGCATGGCAGCCATGCCCTTGATGTCGCGGTGCGCGCCACCCAGCGGTTCGCTGACGATCTTGTCGATCAGGCTGAGCGCCTTGAGGCGGTGCGCGGTCAGGCCGAGGGCTTCGGCAGCTTCCGGCGCTTTCTCGGCAGTCTTCCACAGGATCGACGCGCAGCCTTCCGGCGAGATCACGGCGTAGGTGGCGAACTGCAGCATCTGCACCACGTCGCCCACGGCAATCGCCAGTGCGCCGCCCGAGCCGCCCTCACCGATGATGGTGGCGATCAGGGGCACCTTGAGGCCGGCCATGACGTAAAGATTGTGGCCGATGGCTTCGGACTGGCCGCGCTCTTCGGCGTCGATGCCGGGGAATGCACCCGGGGTATCGACGAAGGTGAAGATCGGCAGGCCGAACTTGTCGGCAAGTTCCATCAGGCGCTTGGCCTTGCGATAGCCCTCGGGCTTGGACATGCCGAAGTTGCGCAGCGCGCGCTCCTTGGTGTCGCGGCCCTTCTGGTGGCCCATCACCATGCACGCCTGCCCGTTGAAGCGGGCCAGGCCGCCCACGATCGACAGATCGTCGGCAAAGGCGCGGTCGCCGTGCAGTTCGTGGAAATCGGTGAAGATCTCCCGCACATAGTCCAGCGTGTAAGGACGCTGCGGGTGCCGGGCGATCTGTGCCACCTGCCATGGGGTCAGGTTGGCGTAGATGTCCTTGGTAAGCTGCTGGCTCTTGCCGGCCAGCCGCGAAATCTCTTCGGAGATATCGACAGCCGAATCGTCCTGCACAAATCGCAGTTCTTCGATCTTTGCCTCGAGTTCGGCAATCGGCTGCTCAAAATCTAGGAAGGTGGTTTTCATGAGACTCGCGTACCTGTCTGTGAAGGAGCGCATTCTACCGGAATTCGCCCACTAAACCGCAAGTCTGCGGATGCAGTCTCGCGCACTTCCATGCAAATTTTGCTACCTTCCAGCCTAATACGTCACAGGCAGGGGATCAAGACTGCGCCACATATACCAGGTGGCGACGGTGCGCCAGGGCTCCCAGTTGGCCGCCACCTCGCGCGCCTCGCTGCGCGTGACGGGCTCGCCACTGAAGTAATTTGCCGAGATGGCATTGATCAGGCCGACGTCATCGAGCGGCAGCACATTGGGCCGCATCAGGTTGAACATCAGGAACATTTCGGCGGTCCAGCGGCCAATGCCGCGGATCTGCGTCAGTTCCGCGATGACGGCTTCGTCATCCATCTCGGTCCAGCTATTCACATGGACGCGCCCTGCCTTGAAATGCTCGGCAAGGTCGACGATGTATTCCGCCTTGCGGCGCGACAGGCCGCAGGCGGCCAGGTTGTCGTGCCCCGCCTTGAGCATCTGCGCCGGCGTGAGCTTGGGACAGACCGCCACCAGCCGCTCCCACACCGTCTGTGCGGCCTTGACCGAGATCTGTTGCCCGACCACGGAGCGGGCCAGCGTGATGAACGGGTCGCCGCGCGAGATCAGGTGCGCGGGGCCGTAGGTGGGGATCATCTTGCGCAGGATGCGGTCGCGCTTCATCAGGTCGGCGCAGGCCTCGTCCCAGTAAGCCGGACGCATGGCATCCACCACCGTTTCGACCGGCAGGGGCAGCGCCTCGGCTTCCGGCAGCACGGGCGCCTTGGCCGCGCGCGCGCCGATCTTGAGGGCGGGCTTGCCGTCCGCCTTGAGCACCGGGCCAGGTGACTTGCCGGCGGCCTTGGCGGCCGCTTTCACAGGCTTGGCGACTTTCGCCGCCGGGCTTGCCTTCAGCGGCTTTGCAGGCAGTTTCACGGGCGCCAGCGGCTTGGCCGCGGGCTTGGCCTTGGTGGTCGCAGCAGTCTTGGACGGCGCCGCGGGCGTCGCCGTCTTGCGCACGGCAGCGTTCAAGCGCGCCTCCACTCGGTAGCACCGCCGGGCTTGTCTTCGAGAACCACGCCGCCCGCCAGCAGTTCGGCACGGATGCGATCGGCTTCGGCAAAATTGCGATCGGCCTTGGCCTGCTTGCGCGCCGCGATCAGCCCCTCGATCTGCTCCGGCTCCAGCCCATCGGCCGGCTTGCCGGCTTGCAGGAACGCATGGGCGTCGCGCCCCAGCAGGCCCAGCGTGGCGGCCAAGCCCTTGAGCTGGCGCGCCATCGCGCTGGAGCCGGTGCGATTGACTTCGCCGGCCAGGTCGAACAGCACAGCCATGGCGATCGGCGTATTGAAGTCGTCGCCCATTGCATCGATAAAGCGCCGCGCATGCGCCTCCTCCCAGTCCAGCGGCAGGACATCGGGCTGCACGTCCTTTAGCGCCGTGTACAGGCGCGTCAGCGAGTGACGGGCGTCTTCCAGGTGGACATTGCTGTAGTGCAGCGGGCTGCGGTAGTGCGCGCGCAGGATGAAGAAGCGCACCACCTCGGCGTCGTACTCCTTGAGCACGTCGCGGATGGTGAAGAAGTTGCCGAGCGACTTCGACATCTTCTCGTCGTTGATGCGCACGAAACCGTTGTGCATCCACAGGTTAACGAATGTCTTGCCGCTCGCGCCCTCGGACTGCGCGATCTCGTTCTCGTGGTGCGGGAACTGCAGGTCGGCGCCACCGCCGTGGATGTCGAAATGCTCGCCCAGCAGGGCGCAGCTCATCGCCGAGCACTCGATATGCCAGCCCGGGCGGCCCGAGCCCCACTTGGAATCCCACTTGCTTTCGGCGGGCTCGCTTTCCTTGGCGGACTTCCACAGGACGAAGTCGAGCGGATCGTGCTTGGCTTCGTTGGTGGCCACGCGCTCGCCGGCGCGCAGGTCCTCCAGCGACTTGCCCGACAGGCGGCCGTAGTTGGGAAATTTGCGCACGGCATAGTTCACGTCGCCATCGCTGGCGTGGTAGGCCAGGCCGCGGGCTTCGAGCTTGCTGATGATGTCGAGCATCTGCGGCACGTAGTCGGTGGCGCGCGGCTCGTGGTCCGGGCGCTGGATGCCGAGCGCATCGGCGTCTTCGTGCATGTAGCGGATGAAGCGGTCGGTCAGCGCGCCGATGGTCTCGCCATTCTCCGCGGCGCGGCGAATGATCTTGTCATCGATGTCTGTGATGTTCTGTACATACGTCACGTCGTAGCCGGCGGTGCGCAGCCAGCGCTGCACCATGTCGAATACCACCATCACGCGCGCATGGCCGACGTGACAATAGTCGTACACCGTCATGCCGCAGACATACATGCGTACACGGCCGGGTTCGATTGGCACGAAAGGCTGCTTTTCACGCGCGAGCGTGTTGTAGATATTCAGAGGATGCATGAAACGAGGTGAATGGATGAGGGATTGGCGCCATTGTCGCGCCATTCGCGAGACCGGCAACTTGCGCCAACGCAAAGCCTGGCGCGACCCATATCTTACCGGAAGCGCCCGGGCGCGGCAGGTCGTCGCCCGCCTTGCACCGCACCACGGACAAGCCGGCGCGGGCCTGGCCTGCGCAGGCCGGCGCGCCGATACCCGGGCCGGCATGGCCGCGCTTTGCTAGAATGCCGCGGAGTATAACGGACCGCCCATACATGAGCCTGTTCCTGCCCACCATAGCAACCGTGTCATCCCAGCCCGCGCGCCAACGCATTGCGGCCGCCTCATTCGCCCTGGCGGCGATCTTGGCCGGCCTTCTTGCCGTAGCGGGGCCTGCGCGCGCGCAGAACGGTCCGCTATCGCTCGCGGTGCCGGCCACGACACCTGGCGGCGTGCGCTCGGCCGACCCTGGCATGGCCGACGCCGAGAAGGCGGCGGCGCGCAAGCAGTATGGCGAGGCCATCGACCGCTTCGACCGCGTGCTGGCCACCAACCCGCGCAACGCCCAGGCGCGCTTCGAGCGTGCATGGGCCCTGGCCCAGGCCGGGCGCGAGGACGAGGCCATCGCGGCACTGCAATCCATGGCCCAGGACTT
Organism: Cupriavidus sp. YAF13; assembly: GCF_052113425.1. Taxonomy (NCBI): domain Bacteria; kingdom Pseudomonadati; phylum Pseudomonadota; class Betaproteobacteria; order Burkholderiales; family Burkholderiaceae; genus Cupriavidus; species Cupriavidus sp. YAF13. The sequence goes on along the minus strand of NZ_JBFRDD010000010.1, from coordinate 160,123 downwards.
CCCTGAGTTGCCCGAGCCGCACAACAACCTGGCGCTGCTGTACGCCAAGCGTGGGGACTTGAAGCGCGCCGAAGCGGAATTGCTGATCGCGATCGATGTCAAACCCGATTTCGCCTTGGGCTATGCCAACCTTGGCGACGTCTACCGCCGCCTGGCCGAGAATGCCTACCGCAACGCACTGCGGCGCAATCCCAAGGATGCGGGCACCGCTGCCAGCCTCAAGCAATTGCAGCCTGCCGCGGCCACCCAGCCGCCGGCCGGCGGCACCGGCAAGCCAGGCGCGGCCGCCAGCGCGCCGGCCGCAGCGCCCAGGCCTTAACTACCTTGCCCAACGGGCCGGGCCGCCACCCTGCCCGGCCCTATCGTTTCCCCGATCCACGGAGTCAAGCATGATCTTTTCGCGTCGCCTAGTCCTTGCCGGCATCGCCGCCGCCGCGATGGCGCTCTCGCCGCTGGCCGCTCAGGCACAGCAGACGAAAACCGAACGGGTGCAGTTCGTCACCAGCGCCGGCAAGTTCACGCTCGAGGTCTATCCGGACGCCGCGCCCAAGACTGTCGCGAACTTCATGGAGTACGTGAAGAGCGGCTTCTATAGCGGCACCATCTTCCACCGCGTGATCAACGGCTTCATGGTGCAAGGCGGTGGCTTCGACCGCGACATGAAGCAAAAGCCCACGCGCGCGGCGATCCCCCTGGAAGCCCAGAACGGGCTGAAGAACAAGGCCGGCACGGTCGCCATGGCGCGCACCAGCGATCCTAACTCCGCCACCGCCCAGTTCTTCATCAATGTGGTGGATAATTCCAGTCTCGACTATCCATCGCCGGACGGTAACGGCTATGCCGTGTTCGGCAAGGTGGTGGAAGGCATGGATACCGTCGACAAGATGAAGAACGCGCCCACCACCTCGTATGGCCCGATGCGCAATGTGCCGGCCACGCCGATCGTGATCGAGTCGGCTACTGTCGTCAAATAACCGCCGAACAAACACCGAACAAAGGAACGCAAATGTCCAAGGTAGAGCTCCACACCAACCAGGGTGTCATCACCATCGAACTCGACGCTGAAAAGGCACCGAAGTCGGTTGAAAACTTCCTGTCGTATGTGCGCAAGGGTCACTACGACAACACCATTTTTCACCGCGTGATCAAGAACTTCATGATCCAGGGCGGCGGCTTCGAACCCGGCATGAAGCAAAAGGGCACCGATGCCCCGATCGAGAACGAAGCCGGCAACGGCCTGAAGAACGATCGCTACACGGTTGCCATGGCGCGTACCAACGCACCGCACTCGGCCACCGCGCAGTTCTTCATCAACGCGGTCGACAATGACTTCCTGAACTTCACCTCGCCGACCCCGCAAGGCTTCGGCTACGCCGTGTTCGGCAAGGTGACCGACGGTACCGACGTGGTCGAGAAGATCAAGGGCGTGCGTACCGGCAGCGCTGGCTTCCACCAGGACGTGCCGCTCGAAGACGTGGTCATCGAAAAGGCCGTGGTGGTCGAATAAGCCACGGGCCATCACCGGGACACGTTCCACCGAGCCCCGCGGGGTCGCACCATGACGTCAGGCCAGCTTCTCTTTCCAACCGCATGACTGTGACCCCATCCACGCCGGCCGCCGGCGCCCTCGCGGTGCCAGCGCCGGCGTGGTTCATTTCCGACCTGCATCTCACCCCCGGCATGCCGCGCACGCTGGCCTCCTTCGAGCACGTGCTCGAACGCGCGGCGCAAGAGGCGCGCGCCCTGTTCATCCTGGGTGATTTTTTTGAATTCTGGGTTGGCGACGAAGAAACCGACAGCCCCTTCGCGGCGCAGGTGGCCGCCAGGCTGCGCCAGCTTGCCGAACGCGGCGTCCAGGTCTACCTGATGCACGGCAACCGCGACTTCCTGCTGGGGCAGCGCTTTGCGCGCGCCGCGGGCGCCACCTTGCTGCCCGACCCCACCGTGATCGACTGCGCCGGCCAGCGCGTGGTGCTCAGCCATGGTGACATGCTGTGCACCGACGATGAGCGCTATATGCGGTTTCGCCACTGGACCCGCAAGCGCTGGGTGCAGCGGGTATTCCTGTCGCTGCCGTTGGCGGTGCGGCTGCGCGTGGCGCGCCGCCTGCGCGCCGATAGCGAAGCGGGCCGCACGCAGGCTCGCCGCGACGCACCGCCAGACTACGGCGACACCACGCCGCAAGCCGTGGCCGCGCTATTGCGCGCCAGCCAGGCGCCGGCCCTGGTGCACGGCCATACGCACCGCCCCGCCCGGCACGAGAGCCCGGAAGGCGTGCGCTGGGTGCTGACCGACTGGGACCTCGACGGCAAGCGGCCGCGCGCCGCCGTGCTGCAACTCGACGCGGGCGGATTCAGCGTGCTGCCACAAGTCAGCTGACGCCGGATCCCCCTCTGCGCTTCATCGACCTACCTCACCAACCTACCTCACCAACCTACTTCATCAACTTGCGCAGCTCGCTCGCGTCGAAGCGGTCGTTCGGCGTGTTCTCGAGATGCTCGCCCAGGCGATCCAGCGCGGCCATCACGGTCTCCAGCCGCTCGTGCTGCTGTGCCGCGTTGTCGATCAGGCTCTTGAGCGCCAGCGAGACCGGGTCGTCCGCGTTCGGCGTGATGCCATAGGCCGAGAACTCCTGCTTGGCGCCCTGCTGCCCGCTGGGTGCGTCCGGCAGGATGATGCGCGCCGGGATGCCGACCGCGGTGGCGCCCGGCGGCACCGGCTTGAGCACCACGGCGTTGGAGCCGATGCGCGCGCCGTCGCCGATGGTGTAGCCGCCGAGCACCTTGGCCCCGGCGCTCACCACCACGTTCGCACCTAGCGTGGGATGGCGCTTTACCCCCTTGTAGAGCGAGGTCCCGCCCAGGGTCACGCCCTGGTAGATGGTGCAGTCGTCGCCGATCTCGGCGGTCTCGCCCACCACCACGCCCATGCCGTGGTCAATGAACACGCGCCGCCCCACCTTGGCGCCAGGGTGGATCTCGATACCGGTGAAAAAGCGGGCCCAGTGCGAGATCCAGCGGCCCAGCCAGTGAAACCCTGCATTCCAGCAGCCGTGCGCGAAGCGATGGAACACCACGGCGTGAAAGCCGGGATAGCAGGTCAGCACCTCCAGACGGCTGCGTGCGGCGGGGTCGCGCCGCATGATGGCGTCGATATCTTCCTTCAGGCGAGTGAACATCTTGGTCGTGTCGTGTTGCCACGCCGTGCGCCGCGCGCCCTGGGTCAGGGCTGGCGCGATCGCCGGCATGGTCATTGGCCGGTGAAAACGGGATCAGGGAGTGTAAGAGATTTGCTGCCCTGCTGCCGCCATGGACATTGGCTGCAATGACGCTGGCCGCCGCGCGGCACATGTTGGACATGTCGGATCCGCGGGACGGGCAGCGCCCGCCATCAACATCGCTCGGGCACGTGCACCAGGCCGGTCATCAGGCGGCGCGCGCTGGTGGGGCGCAAAGGCAATGACCTACTAGCCGGCGCAAGGTAGTCGAGCACGATCCCTGCCGCCGCGAGCGGCAGGCCGTCCTCGGCAACATCGCCATCCTCGAGCGGATGGCCATTGCGGCAAGGCACGCGGGCAACGACGGCCTGGTCCACGTTCGGCAGCCAGATGCGCACGGTGGTAACGCTGTCGCGCGCTGGCACGAAGCCGCGCCAGACCGCGAACGGCGCTGCCGCCGCCAGCAGCTCGCCGCCATTGCCGGCCCAGTCGATCCGCGGCTCGCCGATGGCCACTGCGCCGAACAGGCAGTCCACATCGCAACCGGGACGCTGCGAGGGGCGCACCAGCACGACATGGCTGGTGCTGGCGGTGGCGCCACCCATGCCATCGCTCTGCCGGCCGTGCGGATCGGGCGAGCCGATCACGCGCAGCAGCACGGCATCGCGGCCGCCCGGATCAGTGGGCAAGTCGTCAGCCAGGAAGAAGACCCCTTTGCTGGTGCCGCCACGCATGTAGTAGGCCGGAATCTCCACCTGCTCACTTCTCCTGTTTGGTTGGCACCCGGGCGCCTTGGCCTTGCGCGGCTGCCAGCATGTGCTTGGCAATGCCCCGCAGGATATTGACTTCCTCGCGCTCCAGCCCGCTGCGCGCGAGCAGCCGGCGCAAGCGCGGCATCAGCTTCTTCGGGCTGGCCGGATCCAGGAAGCCGATGGCTTCCAGCCCCGACTGCAGATGGCCGAACATGGCCTCGATCTGCTCGGCCGTGGCCGGTTCGCCAGCATAGCCGATCTCGGCGAGCGGCGTCGCCCTCACCTCCAGCAGCGCCAGGCGCATCTCGTAGGCCACCAGTTGCACGGCCTGGGCAAGATTGAGCGAGGTGTAGGCGGGATTGGCGGGAATGTGGGTGACCGCCGAGCAGCGGTCGACCACCTCGTTGGGCAGGCCGAAGCGCTCATTACCGAACACGAAAGCAATGTGGGCGCCGGCGGCTTGCGTGGCTTGCGGGGTGGCTTGCAGGGCGGCAATGCGGGCGCCGGCCTGCGCCACCGCGTCGCGCGGCAGCAAACGGGGCGGCCCGAACTCGCGCTGGCGCGCGGTGAGTGCCACTGCGTAGGCGGTACCGGCCAGCGCGGACTCGATGTTGTCGACGATCACCGCGCCTGCCAGTACGTCGTCGGCACCGCTGGCCATGGCGATGGCATCCGGATGCTCGCGCACCGCCGGCTCACGTGGCGAAACCAGCACCAGACTGCCCGGCACGGCGCCGAAGCCCATGGTCTTCATGGCCCGCGCGACGGCGCCGACATTGCCGGGATGGCTGGTCTCGACCAGCACGAAACGCACCGCGGCGAACGCAGCGGGGGCCATCAGGGCAGCATCGGCTGCAGCCTCCGGAGCGATAGCGGAAACCGCCTGGCAAGGCGCGCCAGATGGCGGATCAAGGTCCGGGCCGGTCTGGGTGGCGGGGGCTGCGGCTGGGGCGCCGTTGGCGTCGGCGCTCGTCTGGTTCTGCGGGTTCATATACAATTCAGGCTTCATCTTCGGTGCGCCGCCCGTTTTATGCGGTAGCGTCGCGCCCGTTCTTCTACAATCCGTTGTGTTGTCAGCCGCCCCAAAGGGCAGCGCGCCGGCCTTTTGCGCCAGGCCGCGCACCCTTGGCCGGCCTGGAGAGATTCATGCATCCGATGCTAAATATTGCCGTCAAGGCAGCCCGCAAGGCAGGTTCCGTCATCAACCGCGCGTCGATGGACGTCGACCGGGTTCAGGTCTCCCGCAAGCAGCACAACGATTTCGTCACCGAAGTCGACCGCGCCGCCGAGGCCGCAATCGTCGAGATCATCCGCACGGCCTACCCGGATCACGCCATTCTAGCGGAAGAGTCCGGCCAGTCCTGGGCCGAGGGCGAAGAACCCACCAGCGAATACGTCTGGGTCATCGACCCGCTCGACGGCACCACCAACTTCATCCACGGTTTTCCCCAGTATGCGGTCTCGATCGCCCAGCTGCACAAGGGCGTGCCGGCACAAGCCGTCGTCTACGACCCGTCGCGTGACGAACTCTTCACAGCCAGCAAGGGCGCCGGCGCGTTCCTGAACAACCGCCGCATCCGCGTGTCGCGCCGCGACAAGCTGGCCGACTGCCTGATCGGCACCGGCTTCCCCTACCGCGACATGGAAGGCCTGGACCAGTACATGGAACTGTTCGCGCTGATGACGCAAAGCTGCGCCGGCCTGCGCCGCCCGGGTGCCGCGGCGCTCGATCTGGCCTACGTGGCCTGCGGCCGCACCGATGGATTCTTCGAGCAAGGCCTGCACCCGTGGGACATGGCCGCCGGCATGCTGCTGGTGACCGAGGCCGGCGGCCTGGTGGGCAACTACGCCGGCGAAGCGCGCCAGCTCGAACAAGGCGAAGTGCTGGCCGGCAACCCCAAGGCGTTTGCGCAGATGGTGCGCCTGCTGTCGCCGTTCTCGGTGGACAACGCCAAGCCAGCCCGCTAAGGATCCCGGCAACAACGCAGCGCGGCCGCCTGGCCGCGCTCAGCATGACGGGCGCGGCGGCGCCCCGGCAGGATGCCATATGCCGAGCGCCACGCCGCCCACGATCATCGCCATCGCGCCCGGCACCGCCCATAGCGGCATGGCGTAGGCCAGCAGCGCGATGGCATCGCGACGTGAAAGCGCTGGGATAGCCATGGCGTGCTGCCAGTTCAAGCATCCACCGCGACCGCCCTGCCCGGCATCGTCTCGCCGGCCGCCTCTGCCATCGCCTCGGTACAGACACCCAGCCCCCAGCTTCGCACATAGTCCGGCACGCTGGGCTGCATGCCATCCGGCACCGGCCGCTGCCCCTGGAGGCGCAACGGCAGCACGCCCGCCCACACCGGCAGCGCCATATCGGCCTCGTCATCCTTGGGCCCGCCGCTGCGGATCTTGGTGGCGGCCTCCTCCAGCCCGATGCGCAGCACCATGGTCGCCGCCAGCTCATTGGCATCCCCTGGCCGTGCTTCGCCCGAACGCCCCGCCGCAATGCGCTCCAGGAAGGCATCCATTGCCGCTGCCTTCGCTGCGCCAGCCACCACTTCAAAACTGCCGTAGATCACCGCCGAGCGGTAGTTCATCGAGTGATGAAACGCGGAGCGCGCCATCACCAGGCCGTCGAGGTGCGTCACGGTTACGCAGACCTGGCTGCCTGTCGCGGCCAGCTTCAGCATGCGGCTGCCGTTGGAGCCATGGATGTAGAGGTGCTCGCCCTCGCGCCAGCACGCGGTGGGAATGCAGTGGGTGCCGTGATCGTCGGTGAAGGCCAGGTGGCACAGGTACGCATCGTCGAGGATCGCATGCAGCGTCGCGCGATCGTAGTGGCCGCGATCGGCAACGCGCCGCACGCGGGTACGTTCGCTCGGCGGCATGGGTTTCTGGCTCATGGTGGCTCCTTGTCTTGAGCGGTGTGGGGTTGTGGGTGCCGCGCGGCAATTTCGCTGCGTTACGGCGATGCAGCCAAGATAGGGATTTCGTGGCACCATGGCTAGACCCAGTCGTGGCACGATTTTTAGAACCACGGAAACCACAGAAACCACGGAAGCGACGACATGGACTACGGCCTGCTGGTCTCGACCTTCATGCGCCAGCTCGATGGCCGCAAACTCACCCAGCAGCGGCTCTTGTACGAGTGCCTGCGCGGCGCCATCCTCGACGGGCGAATCGCCCAGGGCAGCCAGCTGATCGCCACGCGCACGCTGGCGGCGGAGCTCGGCATGGCACGCAACTCGGTGATCTACGCCTACGAGAGCCTGGCGGCGGAAGGCTTCGTGGTGCCGACGCGGCACGGCACCACGGTGGCGCGCGTGGGCCTGGCGCAGGCTGGCCACAGCGCGGGGGCGGTCAAGCGCGTCGCCGCGTTGTCGCGCCGCGTGCGCGGGCTGCCGCACGATGTCAACGGTATGTACGACCTGTTGCCGTTCGTGCCCGGCGTGCCCGACCTGGACGGCTTTCCGCTGGCCGCGTGGCGGCGCTGCATCGAACGCGCCTGGCGCCAGCTCGGCCCCCGCCATCTTGGCTACGGCAAGGTCGAGGGGCAGCCCGCGCTGCGCCACGCCATCGCCGAGTACCTGAAGGTCTCGCGCGGGGTGCGCTGCGACATGGACCAGGTCTTCATCACCGACGGCACGCAGACCAGCCTGGACCTGTGCGCGCGCATCCTGGCCGATGCCGGCGACACGGCCTGGATCGAGAATCCCGGCTACGGCGGCGCGCGAGCCGCCTTCCAGTCGGCCGGCCTCGTGCTCGAGCCCGTGGCGGTGGATGCGGACGGCCTGGCACCCCGCCCCGAGCAGTGGCGCGACGCACCGCCCCGGCTGATCTACATCACGCCATCCCATCAGTATCCACTAGGCTCCATTCTCAGCCTGGAACGGCGCCTCAAGCTCATCGAAGATGCCCGCGCAGCCGGTGCCTGGATCGTCGAGGACGACTACGACAGCGAGTTCCGCCGTGGCGGCGTGCCGCTCTCGGCCGTGCAGGGGCTGAGCGAGGATGCGCCGGTGATCTACCTGGGCACATTCAGCAAGACCATGTTCCCGGCGCTGCGCCTGGGCTTCATGGTGGTGCCGCGCTACCTGGCCGCGACCATCGCCGACACGCTTGGCGAAATCTCCCGGCGCGGCCACGTGGCCGAGCAGATCGCGCTGGCGGAATTTATCGACAGCGGCCAGTTCGCCCGCCACCTGCGCCGCATGCGCCAGCGCTACGGACAGCGCCGCGATGCCCTGGAGGCGGCGCTGGCGCGCCACCTGCGCGGCAGCGTGACGGTATCGGCCAGCGCTGGCGGCATGCACTTGTCCGCGCGCCTGGAACTGCCGCTTGCCGACACCGTGGTCACCCGTGCGGCCCGCGCGCAGGGACTGATCGTGCGGCCGCTCAGCACCTACCGCTTGCCCGGCACGCCGCTGGCGCAGTACAACGGCTTCGTGTTCGGCTACGCCGGCGTGCCGGCCGGCGCCATCGACGGGCTGATCGCGCGGCTGGCACAGGTGATCGACGCGCTGCTGCGCGAGCCGGTGCCGTAGCGCGGCATTGAGCCCGTTCTTGCGAATCGGCCTACTTGCCGCCTACATTACTTCCATGGGAGTGCCGAGCTCCCGGTGCTGGCGCGCAGGCAGCGGCGCCGCAAGCTGCAATTTCCGGCGCCGCGCTTTCGTGCGCTGCGCCGCGATCGCGTCCAGGGTGGCGAACATGGCGGCATTGTCGAAGTGGTGGAGGCACCTGGCCGGCAAACCGCTCGATCCGCTCGCCCCGGAAACCCGCCACGCGATCGCCGTGGTGCCGGTGTTAGCCTGGGTGGGATTGGGCGCCGACGGGCTTTCCTCTTCGTGCTATGGGCCAGAGGAGGCATTCCTGGCGCTTGGCACCCATACGCCGCTGGCGCTCTTCCTTGCCCTGGCCACCGCCAGCACGGTGTTCATCATCGCGGTCGGCTACAACCAGGTCATCGAGCTGTTCCCCACCGGCGGCGGCGGCTACCGCGTGGCCACGGCCTTGCTGGGGCCGCGTCCTGGACTGGTGTCGGGCGCGGCGTTGCTGGTCGATTACGTGCTGACCGTCGCGACGTCGCTGGCCAGTGGTGTTGACGCCTTCTTCAGCCTGCTGCCGGTAGGGGCCCAAGCCTTCAAGCTGGCCACCGAACTGGTGATCGTGATCATGATGACCGGGCTCAATTTCCGCGGCATGAAGGAATCGATCCTGGTGCTGATGCCCATCTTCCTGGCCTTCGTGGTATTGCATCTCGGGCTGATCGTCTATGGCGTTGCCGCGCACGGCGACCATCTCGGCGCGGTCGTGCCCAATGCCATTGGCGAGGCCTCCGGCATGTCGCAGGCGATGGGGCCGGTTGTGGTGGCGGCGCTGCTGATGCGCGCGTTCTCGCTGGGTGGTGGCACCTACACCGGGCTGGAGGCGGTCTCGAACAACGTGAACATGCTGGCCGAGCCGCGGGTGCCGAACGGCAAGTGGACGATGTTCTACATGGCGACCTCGCTGGCCTTCACGGCGGGCGGCATCATCCTGCTGTATATGCTGTGGAACGCAGTGCCGGTGGAAGGCAAGACGCTGAACGCCGTGGTCTTCGACCGCGTCATCGACCATCTTGGCTTCGGCTCGGCATGGTCCCGCCATGCGCTGCTCGCAGCGCTGCTGGCCTCCGAGGCCGGGCTGCTGCTGGTGGGCGCGCAGACCGGCTTCCTGGACGGCCCGGCGGTGCTGTCAAACATGGCGGCGGACTACTGGGTGCCGCGGCATTTCCGCGATCTCTCCGCCCGGCTGGTGCGGCAGAACGGCGTCATCGTCATGGGCCTGGCCAGCTTGCTGATCCTGTTGTGGACGCACGGCCAGGTCGCGGTGCTGGTGGTGCTGTACAGCATCAATGTCTTCCTGACCTTCAGCCTCTCCTTGCTTGGCCTGTGCATCTACTGGTGGCGCCATCGCGGCGAGCCTCGCTGGATCGTGCGCTTCGGCCTGTCCCTGCTGGGCTTGTCGGTCACCGCCACGGTCCTGGTGATCACGCTGGTGGAGAAATTCACCGCCGGCGGCTGGCTGACCGTGCTGGTAACGGGCCTGGTGGTTGCGCTGTGCGTCTTCATCAAGCGGCACTACGCGACAACCCGCGCCGAGCTGGCCCGGGCGGATGCCCTCTTCGCCGGCAGCCCGCCGCTGGTCGATGCGAGCCGCGTTCGGCCGCTCGACCCCAGCCTGCCCACGGCGATCGTCCTGGTGGGCAAACACCGCGGCGCCAGCATGCATGCCCTGCTGTGGGTCGAGCGCCTGTTTCCCGGACATTTCAAGAACATGATCTTCCTGGCCGTGGGAGAGGTCGATGCGCAAAGCTACGAGGGCCAGGAAACGCTGCACCGCCTTCAACAGACGATTGGCGAGTCACTGCGTTATTACGTCGCCAATTGCCAGCGCCACGGCCTGGCAGCCGATTCGCGCGCGGCATTCGGCACGAACCCGGTGCGCGAGTTCACGACGCTGGTCGATGCGGTGACGGCCGAGTATCCGAACAGCGTCTGCTTTGCCAGCAAGCTGATCTTCCAGCACGTCAATTTCCTCACGGCCTGGCTGCATAACCAGACACCCGGCGARCTGCAGGAGCAGCTACACCTGCAAGGCAAGCAGATGGTGCTGCTGCCAATGAAAGTGGCGTGATGGCGCGGCCTACTTGACCAGCGTCACCGGCACGCGCGACATGCGTATCAGCTTGTTGGTCAGCCTGCCCGCCAGCAGCGCGCCAACAGCCGTGCGCCCGGCCGTGCCCATCACGATGGCATCGCAGTCGTTCGCGGCCGCCGCCTGCGCAATGGTCTGCGCCACGTCGCCCACCTTGATCTGCGCCACATAGCTGGCCCCGGCGTCGTCCAGGATGCAGCGTGCATCGCGCAGCGCGGCCTCGCCGCTCGCCTCCTCCAGCTTGCGCAACGCGGCCAGCGAGTGGAAGGCCGAGGCGCGGCCGGATTCCAGCGGCGGCTGGACATTGAGCAGGACCACCTCGGACACACAGCGGTCCCGGAACATGAAGGCAGCATGACGCACCGCATCCAGCGCGTGCGCGGAGCCGTTGACGGGTACCAGAACTCTCAGCATGTCGAACCCCTTCCCTTGTCTCGATCCTCGATCGTTTCGCTACCGGCGTGTATCGCGTATCGCGTATCGCGCTGGCTATCTCGATTCCATATAAGTTCGGATCCCGCAAAGATGCTGTAAAGAGACGGATGGCCGCGTATTTTTTTTGTAAACGTCCGTCACGCTCGAACGGGCTGCGGCGCGGCGCTTGGCGGCTATGTCGACACCGGAGCACAGCACAGCCCGCAGCGGGGCAAAAGCCGAAAAGCCGCCTTGGCGGCCTGCCCGGTCCTTCCCGCGCCATTCTCCCATCCTGCCCCCTTCTGACCCCTTCTCGCCCCCTTCGGGGCCCGGCTCGCAGTAAAATGCCGGTTTTATCCGCGCCCGCCCATCCACGGCACCTGCCGCGCATGCCGCGCCAGGCCCACGGGCCGCCGGAGTACCCGAAAACAGGCGGCTTCGCCAAAGCCGCCCGAGAGGATTGCATGTCCGTAGAACCCCGACAGTCCGCCAAGACCGAGCCCAAGGCCGGCAACGCGGAAAAGCACACGCCCATGATGGCGCAGTACCTCGGCCTGAAAGCCGACCATCCGGACACCTTGCTGTTCTACCGGATGGGCGACTTCTACGAGCTCTTCCACGACGATGCCGAAAAGGCTTCGCGCCTGCTCGACATCACCTTGACGTCGCGCGGCAGCTCCAACGGCGTGCCAATCCGCATGGCCGGGATCCCCTTCCATTCAGTGGACCAATACCTCGCCCGGCTGGTCAAGCTGGGGGAATCGGTGGCGATCTGCGAGCAGATCGGCGACCCCGCCACCAGCAAGGGGCCGGTGGAGCGCAAGGTGGTGCGCATCGTCACGCCGGGCACGCTGACCGACGCGGCACTGCTGCCGGACAAAGTCGATACCTACCTGATGGCGGTGCACCAGCAAACCACGCGCCGCGGCGTGAGCAAGACCGGGCTGGCCTGGCTCAACCTGGCTAGTGGCGAGCTGCGCCTGATGGAGTGCGAGGTGGCGCAACTCGGCCGCGAACTGGAGCGGATCCGCCCGGCGGAGCTGCTGTATGCCGATGGCATCGAGCTGCCTGCGCTGGAGTGCGCGCGCACCCGGCTGCCGGAGTGGCATTTCGACCAGGAAGCCGGCACCCGCCGCCTGCGCGAGCAGCTCGGCGTGGCCAGCCTGGATCCGTTTGGCTGTGCCGGGCTGGGCGCGGCGCTCGGCGCCGCCGGCGCGCTGCTGAACTACGCGGCCTCCACCCAGGGGCAATCGCTGCGCCACGTGAAGGGTGTGACGGTCGAGCGCGAATCCGAATTCGTCGGCCTGGACACCGCCACGCGGCGCAACCTGGAACTGACCGAGACCCTGCGCGGCGGCGAGTCGCCGACCCTGTTCTCGCTGCTGGACACCTGCGCGACTGCCATGGGCAGCCGCCTGCTGCGCCACTGGCTGCACCATCCGCTGCGCGACAGCGCCATCCCGCAGGCGCGCCAGCAGGCCATCGGCGCGCTGATCGGCCAGGGCACCGATGCGCTGCGCGCGGCGCTGCGCCGGCTGTCCGACGTGGAACGCATTACCGCGCGCCTGGCCCTGATGAATGCGCGTCCGCGCGACCTGTCCTCGCTGCGCGACACGCTGACCGCCCTGCCCGACGTGCAGGCCTGCCTGCGCGCTGACGATGCCGCGCCGTTGCTCAACCAGACGCTGACGGAGCTGGCGGTGCCCTGGGAATGCCATGCCCTGCTGGCCAGCGCGGTGGCGCCGGAGCCGGCCACCGTGATCCGCGACGGCGGCGTGATCGCCCGTGGCTACGACGCCACGCTCGATGAGCTGCGCGATATCTCGGAGAACTGCGGCCAGTTCCTGGTCGACCTGGAAGCCCGCGAGCGCACCCGCACCGGCATCGCCAACCTGCGCGTGGAATACAACCGCGTGCATGGCTTCTACATCGAGGTGACCAACGGCCAGGCCGACAAGGTCCCCGACGATTACCGCCGCCGCCAGACGCTGAAGAACGCCGAGCGCTACATCACGCCCGAGCTCAAGGTCTTCGAGGACAAGGCCCTGTCCGCGCAAGACCGCGCGCTGGTGCGCGAGAAGCAGCTGTACGACGCGTTGCTCCAGCAGTTGCTGCCGCATATCGGCGAGTTGCAGCGGGTTGCCGGCGCGCTGGCCCGCCTGGACGTCCTCGCGGCGCTGGCCGAGCGCGCGCAGACGCTGGACTGGACGCAGCCCGAGCGCGTCGCGGAGAACGTGATCGACCTGACCCAGGGCCGCCATCCGGTCGTGGAAGGCCAGCTCGCCGCGGAATCCGTGCCGTTCATCGCCAATGATTGCCAGTTGACGGAAGCGCGCAAGCTGCTGCTGATCACCGGCCCGAACATGGGCGGTAAATCGACCTTCATGCGCCAGACCGCGCTGATCGTGCTGCTGGCTTGCGTGGGCGCCTATGTACCGGCCCGGCGCGCGGTGATCGGCCCGATCGACCGCATCTTCACCCGCATCGGCGCCGCCGACGACCTCGCGGGCGGGCGCTCCACCTTCATGGTGGAAATGACCGAGGCCGCCAGCATCCTGCACAACGCCACGCCGGCCAGCCTGGTGCTGATGGACGAGATCGGCCGCGGCACGTCGACCTTCGACGGCCTCGCGCTGGCGTGGGCGATCGCGCGTCACCTGCTGGCGCACAACCGCAGCCATACACTGTTTGCCACCCATTATTTCGAGCTGACGCAACTGCCGCAGGAGTTCACGCAGGCGGCCAATGTCCACCTGTCCGCGGTCGAGCATGGCGATGGCATCGTCTTCCTGCATGCCGTGCAGGATGGGCCTGCCAGCCAGAGCTACGGCCTGCAGGTGGCGCAGCTGGCGGGCGTGCCGCAGCCGGTGATCCGCGCCGCGCGCAAGCACCTGGCCTGGCTGGAGCAACAGTCGGCGGACGCCACGCCCACGCCGCAGCTGGACCTGTTCGCCGCGCCACCCTCGCCCCCGGACGATGACGACGACTACCTGGAGCAAAGCGAAGGCGAAGACAGGACCGTTGGCAATGACCAGCCGGTCAACGCAATCTCCTTGCAGCAGGCCGCCTTGCTGGACGCGGTGGCCGAGCTCGACCCGGACAGCCTGACGCCGCGCGACGCGCTCGACGCGCTCTATCGGCTGCGCGCGCTCGCCAAGGATGCCGTAGCCATCGCATGAGGCCAACCGGGATCGTGCGTCAGCGCTGGCTGCTCCTGGCCGGAATGGCCATGCTTGGCGTGTTGCTGGCGCTGCCGGGCCAGGCCGCGAACCGTGCGCGGGCTTCGGCTCCGGTTCCGGCCGCCGAAACGATACGCGTGGCCCTGATCGCCGACCAGCCGCAGTGGCCGGCCGCCGAAGCCGGCACCGCCCGCCTGCTCGACTTCCTGGCCGCGCGCCGGCTGGAGTTTGTCGTCCATCTGGGCGGCATCAAGGGCGATACCGAATCCTGCGGCGACACCCTGCTTTCCGCTCGCCAGCGGCTACTCGACCAGTCGCCGCTGCCGCTCGTCTACCTGCCCGGCGAAACCGACTGGGCGGAATGCGCTCGCGCCGCCAACGGGCGCTTTGATGCGGTGGAGCGGCTGAACCGCCTGCGCGAGCTGTTCTATCCGGCTGATACCACGCTGGGCCAGCGGGTGCTGCCGCTGATGCGGCAGTCCGAACAGGCTACCTTTCGCAGCTATCGGGAAAACGTGCGCTGGCACGCCGGGCGCGTCATGCTGGTGGGGTTGAACCTGCCGGGCGACAACAATCACTATCGCTCGGAAGGCGGGCGCAACGGCGAGTTCGAGGATCGCCGCGAGGCCAACCGCCAATGGCTGGCGCGCGCGTTCTCGCTGGCGCAGCAACAGAACCTGCCCGGCATCGTGCTGCTCATGCATGCCGACCCGCAGTTCGGCAACGGCTGGGAGCAGCGTGGCAAGCCCTCCCTGTTCGATGGCTTCCTGCGCCGGCGCACGCGCGATGGCTTCCTGGAGTTCAAGCGCCAGTTGCGCGAGCTGGCCGGGCACTACCGGGGCCAGGTCCTGCTGGTGCATACCGGCCTGGGCGGCTTCGGCATCGACACGCCACTGAAAGATGCCAGCGGCAAGACGCTGCGCAACGTCTCCCGCGTGGTGTTGCCAGGCGGCACGCCCGGCCAGTACACCGAACTGGTGATCACGCCGGGGTCGCCGTCGCTGTTCGAGGTCACGCTCAAGGATGGCCCCGAGGCGGAATGAATGGCGTCAGCCCGACGCCGCAAGCACAAAGAAAAAGCCGGCGATGCCGGCTTTATTCGTGGGACCTTCCGCGAGGGCGCGCGCGCGTGGCGCACTCAGTGCAGCGTGCGGCTGCCGTCGCCTTCGTCGTCCTCATCTTCGTCCACGACTTCGATGCCCGAGGCGCCATGCGCGTGGCCGTGCTGTACTTCATCGCCCGTGGCCTCGCGGACTTCCGCTACCTGCAGCCAGAAACGCAGCGCCATGCCGGCCAGCGGGTGGTTGCCATCCAGCACCACCTTGTCTTCGGCCACGTCGGTCACGGTGTAGATGATCGAGTCTTCGTCGTCGCCGTCTTCAGGCACGCCTTCGAACTGCATGCCCACTTCCAGCGGCTCGGGGAAACGGTCGCGCGGCTCTACCTTGACCATATCGGCGTCGTAATCGCCGAAGGCTTCCTCGGGCTCGAGCTGCAACTGGGTTTCAAAGCCGGCTTCATGGCCTTCCAGCGCTTCCTCGATCTTGGGGAACGTGCCATCATATCCGCCGTGCAAGTAAACCATCGGCTCATCCGACTCTTCGATCAGATTGCCCTGCGCATCCGACAGCTTGTACACCACGGATACCACCGTGTTCTTAGCGATTTTCAATTCTTGACTCCATGAACGATTCCGCATTATACGCGCAGGCCTTGCCCCCCGGCCCCGTCGATCCTGACGCGCCGATTACCCTCCTGGGTGGCATGACGCCAGCTGCTTTCATGCGCGATATCTGGCACCGCAAACCCCTGTTGATTCGACAAGCCGTACCGGGAATCGTGCCGCCGGTATCGCGCGAGTCGCTTTTCCAACTGGCCGACCGCGACGACGTCGAGTCACGCCTGGTGTCGCACTTTCGCAACCGCTGGAAGCTCGAACAAGGCCCCTTCGCCGCCGACAACCTGCCCTCCCTGAAAGCCCGTCAATGGTCGCTGCTGGTGCAGGGCGTTAACCTCCACGATAGTGCAGCCGCGGACTTGCTGGGACAATTCCGTTTCGTCCCGGATGCGCGCCTGGACGACCTGATGGTCAGCTACGCCACCGACGGCGGTGGCGTGGGCCCGCACTTCGATTCCTACGACGTTTTTCTGTTGCAAGTATCGGGCCGGCGCCGCTGGCGCATCTCGTCCCAGACCAAGCTCGACCTGGTCCCGGACCTGCCGCTCAAGATCCTGGCGGACTTCACGGCCGAAGAAGAATGGGTGCTGGAGCCAGGCGACATGCTGTACCTGCCACCTCAGTACGCCCACGACGGCGTGGCCGACGGCGAGTGCATGACGTATTCGATCGGTTTTCGCGCACCGGCCTACCGCGAGCTGGCGGGGCACTTCCTGGCCTGGCTCTCGGAAACGGTTGAGGACAACGAGGATCTAAGCGGACGCTACGCGGATGCCGGTGAGCCGGCAACATCACATCCGGCCCAGCTGCCTGCCCAGATGGTGCGAGCGGTGACCGAGAAACTGAGCGCCCTCCGTTGGTCGGGTAGCATGGTCTCGGAGTTTCTGGGCGCGCATCTCTCCGAGCCCAAGCCAAGCGTGGAGTTTGCGGAAATATCCGAAATCACGCTGAAGAAATACAACAAACTCGCCCTGTCTCACGGCGTCGTGCTTGCGCCGGGATCGATTGCGTTGTATGACCGCACCCATTTCTTTATCAATGGCGAAGCGTACGAACCGCCCTCGGCGCTGGCGCGCTGGCTGCGCCTGCTGGCGGACCGGCGCTGCCTGAGCGCCGCGGAAGTGGCTGCCTGCGAGGATCTGCCGGATCTGATGGAAACTTTCCATCATTGGGCGCTGGAGGGCTGGCTGCAATTCGGACCCGCTTCGCTGTAATAATCCGTAACAACCAAAAACAGGAAAAGACAGCGCTACACAAGCCGGGAAAACGCGGATATAATCACCGGCTGGCTAGTACTGTGTACCACTGCATTTGTCGGCACCCGGGAGAGCCTCTATTTTGCAGTTCAAGAGCGATAATTACCGGTAATTATTCATCGCCTGTTTTTCTGTTATTAAAGTTAAAGGACGAACAATGAAGAAGTCTCTCCTGATCGCATCGCTGCTCGCCGCCGTTGCTCTCGCCGCTTGCGGCAAGAAAGAAGAAGCCGCTGCTCCGGCACCGGAAGCTTCGGCTCCGGCTGCTGCTGCTCCGGCTGCTGCCGAAGCATCGGCTGCTGCTGCTGAAGCAACGGCTGCTGCATCGAGCGCAGCGACCTCGGCTGCTGAAGCTTCCGGCGCGGCTGCTGACGCATCGGCTGCTGCTGCTAAGCAGTAATCGGTCTCGACCGATAAAAAAGCCGACCTTCGGGTCGGCTTTTTTACGTCTGTCGCTTTTGCGCCTGCAGGCTTCGCCGGCATATTGCCCGCCCCGCCTCAGGCCTTGACCGGCTGCCAGCCCAGTCCTTCGTGCTGGTCCGCCACCAGGATTTCGTCAGACGACACGCCCAGCACCGTGGCCAGCGCCTGGGTGGCCAGCTCCCGGGTATTGTTCTGCTGGCTCAGGTGCGCTGCCACCACGCGCTGCAGCCCCGCATGCGCTACTCGCTCAAGGATGCCGGCCGCCACTTCATTGGCAAGGTGGCCAAAATCGCCGCCAATGCGCCGCTTCAGCGAATATGGGTAGGCGGAATTGCGCAGCATCTCCCGATCGTGGTTACATTCCAGCACCAAGGCATGCACCCCTGCCAGCCGCGCGGTGACGTAAGGCGTCTCCATGCCGGCATCGGTCAGCACGCCCAAGCGGGCGTCACCGTCACTTAGCACGAACTGCAACGGCTCACGCGCATCGTGCGGCACGGTGTAGGGGAGGATGTGGAGGTTGCCGATCACCAGCGGATGGTCGGCACCACACACACGCACGTCGGCCTTGTCCGCCCCGCGCATGTGCGAGGTGGCAAGCCAGGTGCCGTGGCTGGTATGTACCGGCAGGTCGTGACGGGAAGCAAAGGCGTAGGCCGAGCCGACATGATCGCCGTGCTCGTGGGTAACCAGCACGGCATCGAGCTGATCCGGCGTGATGCCGAGCCGCTCCAGCCGCCGTGCGGTTTCGCGAATGCCAAAGCCGCAATCGAGCAGCACCCTGGTCGTGGTGGTGCCCTCTTGCGACTCGATCACCAGGGAATTGCCCTCGCTGCCGCTGCCGAGGAAGGCGAAGCGCATCATGCGCTTGCCTCCCCCGGCAGCCCGGCGAGCCACCTCGCGGCCGGGCGCCGCGGGGTGGTTTGCGTGACCCGCATCCCGGTCAGCGCAGTTGCTCGTCGAGCAGCGTGAGAATGCGTTTGCCGACTTCGGTGCCTTCCGGCTGGCCCGCATCGTTTTGCACCGTCACGGTCGTGCCGGTGCCATCACCCTTCAGTGCCACGCGATACTTCTTCGCCTTCTTGCTGTCCTCGGTGCCGGTCTTGGTGAACAGCTTGGAGAAGAAACCGCGATTGTCCACGGTGTCGCGCGGGTCGACATAGCGCACGTAGTACAGGCCTTGCGCGCGGTCCCGGTCTTCCACCGTGAAGTTCACGCGGTCCAGCGCCAGGCCGACCGAGCGCCAGGCGCGGTCGAACGGCTCGGACAACTGCAGTGCCTGGCTGCCATTGACCTGGGTCAGGTTGGCATTGGCGCTAGGCGCTGCACCCTTTGCGGCAGTGGCACCCGCAGCGGCGGCAGCCGGCGAAGCGGGGTTCTTGGCCATGCGGTCGGCCTGCTCCTTCTGCACGCCCAGGCGCTGCGCGAAGCGCGAAAGGAATTCGGCCTCCAGCTCAGGATCGGAGGGGCGCGGCGTCCAGGTCGTGGTCGACTTGTCGATGCCCGTCAGTTGCTCCTGCGCACCACGGTGGCTGATGAAGACCTCCAGGTTGCCGTTCTGCGAGCGCTCCACGCGCGTGCGGAACTTGTCGCGCTCGGACGTCGAGTACAGCCCGTCGAAGACCTTGCCGATCGTGTTGCGGATGAAATCCTGCGGGATCTTGGCGCGGTTCTCGGCCCAGTCGGTTTCCATGATGCCGGTCTCGGGCGAGTCCTGCACCAGCAGGAAACCGCTCTCCTGCCAGAATTCACGCATCGACTGCCACAGCTTGTCCGCCGGCATGCCGTTGCTGATCACCAGCCAGCGCTGGTTGCCGTCGCGCTCCATGCGGATGCCTTGCGTGGAGGGCAGCACGTTCTCGGCGCCCGCCTGCTGCTGCACAACCTTGTTCGACTGGTTGTAGGTCGACAAGGTGGACGTGCCGTTCTGATCCGGCACGGAGTAGCGGCGATCGCCTTCGATCTTGGTCAGGTCCGGCGGCACGTCCAGCGTGGAGGTGCGCTTGGCAGCGGACTTGTAGTCGATCTTGTCGGGCGCCATCGCGTCGTTGATGCTGCTGCAACCGGACATCGCGCTTGCCACTAGCACGGGCAAGACCAGGGCGGCACGGCCAACTTGCGTTGCACCGTGGCGGTTAAGCTTGAGTTTCATTGACACGCAATCCTAGTTGAGGGATGACGGCAAAACACAGTGCGATCAGCCGAGCAGGCCGGCCGCCGACAGCGCCTTGCGCACCACATCGTGGTATTCCGGTGACAGCGGAGTAAGCGGGAGGCGGATGCCACCCTGCATTTTGCCCATTTGCTGGAGCGCCCACTTGACGGGAATCGGGTTGGCCTCGACGAACATCGCCTTGTTCAGCGCAACCAGTTCCATATGGATGCGACGCGCGGTAATCGCGTCGCCCTTCAGGGCAGCCACGCACAATTCGTGCATCTTGCGCGGCGCCACGTTGGCCGTGACGGAGATATTGCCATGGCCGCCCAGCAGCATCAGGGCAATCGCCGTGGGATCGTCGCCACTGTAGATGGAGAAGCCCTGCGGCGCATCCTTGATCAGTTGCGCGGCACGGTCGATATTGCCGGTCGCTTCCTTGACGCCGATGATGCCCGGCACCTGCGCCAGGCGCAGGATGGTTTCGTGCTGCATGTCGGCCACGGTACGGCCCGGCACGTTGTACAGCACGACAGGCAGTTCCACCGCTTCCGCGATCGTGCGGAAATGGCGATACATGCCCTCCTGGGTGGGCTTGTTGTAGTAGGGCACCACCTGCAGCGAGGCATCGGCGCCGACCTGCTTGGCAAACGCGGTCAGCTCGATCGCTTCCTTGGTCGAGTTGCCGCCGGTGCCGGCGATGATCGGGATGCGCTTGTCGGCCTGCTCCACGGCGACGCGGATCAGCTCGCAATGCTCATCCACGTTCACCGTGGGCGACTCGCCGGTGGTGCCGACGATCACGATGCCATCAGTGCCCTCGGCCACGTGCCAGTCGACCAGGGCGCGCAGCGCGGGGAAATCCAGGCTGCCATCTTCCTGCATCGGCGTCACGATAGCGACGATGCTGCCGTTAATCTGTGTCATAACGTTTGAGAATTCGAGAAACGAATACCGCGATTGTACCGGATACCCAAGGCCTTCCGACCGCACCTTCGACCGGGGAAAACCCAAGGCAGTTCAACGCGTGAAGTCCAGGTCTCGCCAACCGGGCCCGCAAATAGCCAGGGCCGCACTTCAGCCCGGCAAAGGATACCGCGGCGGCGCTCCGCCGCTCGTTTTGCCTATCTCTTCGCGAATCGCGCAAATACGCTGCACAAAGGCAGCTTTAGGCACTTCCAGCACACCATCTTCGTAGGCAATCACCCGCAAGATGCCGTGCACGGCATCCAGCAACTCGCCCGGCTGCAGCAGGAAATCCGGGTTCGAAGGTTTGCCCACGGTCTCGTTGCCAGCCGCGAAAGTTTCGTAAAGAAGCACGCCGCCCGGCGCCAGCGCAGCGAACAAATGCGCCCAAAGCGGCCTGTGCAGGTAATTGGTGACCACGATCGCGTCGAAGCCCGGTTCGTCCGCCAGCGGCCACGTGCCCTGCTCCAGGTCGGCCGGGCGCGTGTCAACGCCTTCGAGCAAAGCCGCCAGCGCGGCCAATGCCGCCGCATCGCGATCGACGCCCAGCACCGCATGGCCGCGGCGCGCGAACCAGGTGGCGTGGCGGCCGTTGCCGCAGGCCAGGTCGAGCACGCGGCCGCCCGGGCGCACCAGGTGCGCCCAGCGCACCACCCACGGCGACGGTGCGCCGAGCGGCGCGTGGGGGATGCCCGCCGCCATGCTCATCGGTACCCCAGGCCGATGACGGCGCGCACGTCACGCATCGTCTCGCGCGCCACCTGGCTGGCCTGGTCGCAGCCGTGGTCGACAATGGCGCGCAGCAGCGCGGGATCGTCCATGTATTTTTGCGCCCGCTCCAGCATGGGCTGCTGCTCGCGCAGGATGCCCTCGATCACTGGCTGTTTGCATTCGATGCAGCCGATGCCAGCACTGCGGCAGCCCTTCTCGACCCACTCGCGGGTGGGCGCGTCCGTGTAGACCTGGTGCAGTTGCCACACCGGGCATCGCGCCGGGTCGCCGGCATCGGTGCGGCGCACGCGGGCCGGATCTGTCGGCATGGTACGCACCTTCTTTTCCACCGACGCCTTGTCCTCGCGCATGCGGATGGTGTTGCCATAGGACTTCGACATCTTCTGGCCGTCCAGCCCGGGCATGCGCGATGCCGCGGTCAGCAGCGCCTGCGGCTCGACCAGGATGGTCTTGCGCGAGCCGCCCAGGTAGCCCAGCAGCAATTCACGGTCTTCGGCGGCCAGGCTCTGCGACTGCGCCACCAGCGCGCCGCCCTCCTCGAACGCCTCTGCCTTGCCCTGCTCCTGATAGGCGCGGCGCAGTTCCAGATAAGCCTTGGTGCGCTTGCCGCCCAGCTTTTTGGCGGCTTCCTGCGCCTGCGCCTCGAAGTCCGGCTGGCGCCCGTACAGATAGTTGAAGCGGCGCGCGATCTCGCGCGTGACCTCCACGTGCGGCACCTGGTCCTCGCCCACCGGCACGCGGCCGGCACGGTAGATCAGGATGTCGGCGGCCTGCAGCAGCGGATAGCCGAGAAAACCGTAGGTGGAAAGATCCTTGTCCTTGAGCTTCTCGATCTGGTCCTTGTAGGTCGGCACCCGCTCGAGCCAGGCCAGCGGCGTACCCATCGACAGCAGTAGGAACAGTTCGGCATGCTCAGGCACGCGGCTCTGGATAAACAGCGTGGCGCGCTCGGGATCGACGCCGGCGGCAAGCCAGTCGATCAGCATCTCCCACACGGATTCGCCGATCACCTCCGGCGATGCATAGTGCGTGGTGAGCGCGTGCCAGTCCGCCACGAAGAAGAAACAGGGATATTCGGCCTGGAGCTGGACCCAGTTCCTGAGTACGCCGTGATAGTGGCCCAGGTGCAGCGCGCCGGTAGGCCGCATGCCGGAAAGAACGCGATCGGGAAACATGTCTATCTGTATTTGTGGGAATTGGTGCAGGTACGGGTACGCGTATTCGAGGTCGGCGCCGGCGTGGGCGCCAGGGCCGCGGCGCGGCTTACTGCACCAGCGCCAGGATGGGTTGCAGCATCAGCAACACCAGGCTCCTGAGCGCCCCCATTACCGGCTGCATCCACACTTTGGTGATCACGCCAGCCGCCACCAGCGCCAGCACCACGAAGATGCCGTAGGGCTCGATGCGCGACACCGCATGCGCGATGCGCTGCGGCAATAGCGCTGTCAGCACGCGGCCGCCGTCGAGCGGCGGCACGGGGAACAGGTTGAACGCAGCCATCACCAGGTTGACCAGCACGCCGGCCTGCGCCATCTGGGTAAAGAAAGGCTCCTGCACCCTGGCCACCACCAGGCCGACCGCCACCAGCGCCCACAGGAAGGCCTGCAGCACATTGCTGCCCGGGCCCGCCAGCGCCACCCACATGCCATGCCAGCGCGGATTGCGCAGGTGGTCGAAGGCAACCGGCACCGGCTTGGCGTAGCCGAAGACAAACTGGCCGCTGGTCATGAAATAGAGCAGCAGCGGCACCGCGATGGTGCCGATGGGATCGATATGGCGCGCCGGGTTAAGGCTGACGCGGCCCATCGAATAGGCGGTGTTGTCGCCAAACAGCTTGGCCACATAGCCGTGCGCGGCTTCATGCAGCGTGATAGCGAACAGGACCGGCAGGGCGTAGACCGCTAGGGTCTGAATCAGAGAAGAATCCATGGGTCGCTATTGTACCGGGGCCGCGGCAAAGCGACTGTTCGGTGGCAATCACAGTCCAAAACGCTCGATATCGCCGCGTCCCTGCCGCACCAGCTCGGGCTCGCCCGCGGTCAGGTCGATCACCGTGGTCGGCTGCGCGGGCGCAGCGCCGCCGCAGATCACCAGTTCCAGCAGTTTTTCCAGCCGGGCGCGGATCACCTCCGGCTCGTTGAGCGGGGCTTCGTCACCCGGCAACTGCAGGGTGGCCGAAATCAGCGGCTCGCCCACTTCGGCCAGCAGCGCCAGCGGAATGGGATGGTCGGGCACCCGCACGCCGATGGTCTTGCGGGCGGGATGCGAGAGCCGGCGCGGCACTTCCTTGGTGGCCTCGAGGATGAAGACGTAGGGCCCGGGTGTCGCGCCCTTGAGCCAGCGGTACTGCCGGTTGTCCACCCGCGCGAAGTTGCCAAGCTCCGACAAATCGCTGCACAGCAGGGTCAGATGGTGCTTGTCGTCGATCCCGCGCAAGCGGCGCAGCCGCTCTACCGCGGCCTTGTCGTCGAGCCGGCAGGCCAGTGCGTAGCTGGAGTCGGTGGGCAAGGCAATCAGCCCGCCCTGCCCGATGATCTGCGCGGCCTGCTTGATCAGGCGGGACTGCGGGTTGAGCGGATGGATCTCGAAGTATTGGGACATGTGCGGGCCTGGGGCGACCGGCCGCGGGATGGGCGCAAACGCCGCGCGCATTCCGGGCCAGTTCTGCGATGGGGAAAAGCGAAGGGAGCGCATGGCGGGTTCGGGCGGGCTGGGCGCCGGGCGGCCGTTGGCCGGCGCGGCTTACCAGTCATGCCAGACCGGGGTGACCGACGACGGCAGCGGCGGCAGCGAGCCCAGCTCGATCCGTCCCTCGCCCGGCCCATGGAAGTCCGAGCCGCGCGAGCCCAGCAGGCCATAGTGATGCGCGACATTGGCATACTGCCGGTACTGCTCCGGCGTATGGCTGCCAGTGACCACCTCGACCGCGGCCCCGCCGAGCTGCTTGAACTCGTCGAACAGCGCATCGTGCTGGAGTTGCGTGTAGTTGTAGCGGCCCGGGTGCGCCATCACCGGAATGCCGCCGGCGGCCTGGATCCAGCCCACCGCATCGGCCAGTTTGGCCCAGCGGTGCCCGACATAGCCCGGGCAGCCATCGCCGAGGTAGTCGTCGAACACCTCGCTGATGGTCTTGCACCGCCCTTCTTCGACCAGCCAGCGCGCGAAATGGGTGCGAGAGATCAGGTCGGGATTGCCGACATGGCGCAGCGCGCCCTCATAGGCGCCCTCGATGCCGATCGCGGCCAGCGCTTCGCCGATGTCCTGCGCCCTGGCGGCCCGCCCGGAGCGCGTGGCTGCCAGGCCATTGACCAGCACCTGGCTGTCCGGGTCGATCTGCAAGCCAACGATATGCACAGTCTGCCCGGCCCACGTCACCGAGATCTCCACCCCGGGCACGTAGCGCATGCCCAGCGCCTCGGCCGCGGCCCGCGCCCTGGCCTGGCCCTTGACCTCGTCATGGTCCGTCAGCGCCCAGAACGCCACGCCGCCGGCGTGCGCGCGCGCGGCCACGTCCTCGGGGGACAACATGCCGTCGGACACCGTGGAATGGCAATGCAGATCTGCGTTGATTGCGTGTGAATTTTGCATACGTCTATTCTACTCTCGCGATAATTCCGCGTTAATCCCACCTCAATCCAACCTCAACCCGACTTTAATCCCGCGCCGATGCGCGCCGCGTGGGCTGGCCCACACATCCGCGCCGATAGCCCTGACGCCAACGCTGGCGTAGGCGGCAGGGCCGGCCCCGCGCGGTATAGTTGGGGCCTGACGACCCTCCTGCCGGGCGCCGCCACGCGCGCCGCCCGCCATGCCATGCCGACCCAAACCCCTGCTTGCGCCACGCCCGATTCCCGCTCCCCGACCGTCCCGGCCGACGTGATCCGCACCGATGTGCTGATCGTCGGCGCCGGCCCGGTCGGCCTGTTTGCCGCCTTCCAGGCGGGCGTGCTGGGGCTGAAGTGCGAGCTCGTCGACGTGCTGGACCGCGCCGGCGGACAGTGCACCGAGCTCTACCCGGAAAAGCCGATCTACGACATCCCCGCGGTGCCGGGCTGCCTGGCGCAGGACCTGGTCGACCGCCTGCTCGAGCAATGCGCGCCGTTCGCCTTTCCCATGCATTTCAACGAGCGGGCCAACGGCCTGGCCGAGATCCCGCCGGAACCGCACGCTACAGCCGGCCATGAGCACCCGCACCGCCTGCTGGTCACAACCGACACCGGCAAGCGCTTCGACGTGGCTGCGGTGCTGATCTGCGCCGGCGCCGGCGCGTTCGCCCCGCAACGCGTGGCGCTGCCCGAAGCCGCCGCGCTGGAAGACCGCCACCTGCATTACGCAGTGCGCGACACCGCGCGCTTCGCTGGCAAGCGGGTGGTGGTGGCCGGCGGCGGAGATTCCGCCCTGGACTGGGCGCTGGCGCTGCGCAAGACCGCCGCGCGCGTTACGCTGCTGCACCGCCGGGAAGGCTTTCGCGCGGCCGACGGTGCGGTGGCCGAAATGCGCGCGGCCGTGGCCGCCGGCGAGATGGATTTCGTGGTGGGCATGCTGGGCGCGCTCAAGACCGAGGGCGGCTCGCTGGCCGGGGTCGACATTCGTACCCGGGAAGACACGATCAGCCTGCCTGCCGACGAACTCGTAGCGCTGTACGGCCTCGTCTCCGAGCCCGGCCCGATCGCCCAGTGGGACCTCGACATGCGCGCAGGGCGCATCACGGTGGATACCACCACCTACGAAACATCCCGCCGCGGCATCTTCGCCGCGGGCGACATCGCGTTCTACCCCAACAAGCAAAAGCTCATCCTGTCTGGCTTCCACGAGGCTGCGCTGGCCCTGCGGCGCGCCTATCACTATGCCTTCCCGGAAAAGGCGCTGGTCCATGTGCACACCAGCAACAACGCCACGCTCAAGGAAAAGCTCACGCACGCCTGAACGCGGCAGCCTGCACGGCCCCCAGCGTCAGGCGCAGAAAGACTCGATCAACCCGGCAACCACCCGCGGCTGGTCGTGATGCAGCATATGGCCTGCGTCATCGACAATGGCTTCGCGGAAATCGCGAAACGCCTGGAAGCGCTGCTTGAACTCCGCCAGCGGCTGGCCCTTGGCGATGTGGCTGAGGGTCTGCGAATTGCGCGCCTCCACGTGCAACACCGGCGCGGTGGCCTGCGCCCAGATCGCCATCACCTCGTCGAGCCGGTACAGCACCGGATTGACCATCTTGTGCGCGGCATCGCCAAGGATCTCCCAGCGGCCTTGCGCATTGCGCGCTGACCAGTGCTCGGCCAGGAAGGCGGCGCGGTCATCGGGCAGGCGCGGATTGGTCTTCTGCAGCCGTGCCGCCACCGCCTCCACGCTGTCATAGGCGCGCAATGGCTGGCGCTCGCGCAACTCGTCGAGCCAGCGCGCATAGCGCCCGGGCGCTTGCTCGGCGCGCGTGCCTGTCATGCCAAACCCCTCCAGGTCGACCACGCGGCGCACTCGCTCGGGGCGGATGCCGGCATAGAAGCAGGCCACGTTGGCGCCCATGCTGTGCCCCACCAGGTTCACCGGCACGTCCGGCTGGAAGTGGTCGAGCACCGCCTCGAGATCGGCGACGTAGTCGGGAAACCAGTAGGACTCCGTGCCGGGATAGCGCGTGGGCCAGTCGGTCTGGCCAAAGCCGCGCCAGTCCGGGGCGATCACATGCCAATCGCGTTCCAGCGCGTCCACCATGAACTGGAACGAGGCGGCCACGTCCATCCAGCCATGCAGCAGGAACAGGGTGGGCGCGCCGGGCTCGCCCCAGTGGCGCACGTGCATGTTGAGGCCGCGCAACGTGATAAATTCCGAGCGCGAGGTTTCTCTTATTGCCATGGTGTCTCCCCGGGTGCCTTTTCCCTGATCGTGGCGGACGCTTTCACCCGCGGCAACGGGGAAGCCTAAAAATAGAACGATCGTTCGTTTGCGGATTATAGCGGCAAGCCGGCCCGGCCCTCATCCCGAACGCAACCCAGGAGACCCAGCATGGCCGCACCCGCCCTGCCAGCAAGCCGGCGCGACGACTATCCCGCGCTGTACACGCAATTCCACTGGCATGTGCCCGAGTTTTTCAACCTGGCCGACGCGTGCTGCGGGCGCTGGGCGCGCGACCCCGCCACGATGGATCGCATCGCGGTCCACACCGAGCACGAGGACGGGCGCCGCGCCAGCTATAGCTACGCCTTCATCCAGGCCGAGGCCGATCGCCTCTCCCGGGCGCTGCGCACGCTGGGTGTGGCGCGGGGCGACCGCGTGGGCATCGTCATGCCACAGCGCATCGAGACGGTGATTGCGCATATGGCGATCTACCAGCTCGGCGCCATCGCCATGCCGTTATCGATGCTGTTCGGCCCGGAAGCCCTGGCGTACCGCCTCCAGCACAGCGAGGCGTGCGTGGCGATTGCCGACGAATCCTCCATCGACAACGTGCTGGCCGCGCGCGCGGAGTGCCCGGCGCTGGCCACGGTGATCGGCGCCGGTGCCGCCGTGGGCCGCGCGGAGCACGATTGGGATGCGCTGCTGGCCGCCGAGCTGCCGGCGTTCACCGCGGTCGAGACCAAGGCCGACGAGGCGGCGGTGCTGATCTACACCAGCGGCACCACCGGCCCGCCCAAGGGCGCCCTGATCCCGCACCGCGCGCTGATAGGCAACCTCACCGGCTTCGTCTGTTCGCAAAACTGGTTTCCCCAGCCAGGTGACGTGTTCTGGAGCCCGGCGGACTGGGCCTGGACCGGCGGGCTGTGGGATGCATTGATGCCTACGCTGTATTTCGGCAAGACCATCGTGGGCTATCAGGGCAGGTTCTCCGCCCAAACCGCCTTCGAGCTGATGGCGCGCTATCGTGTCACCAATACCTTCCTGTTTCCCACCGCGCTCAAGCAGATGATGAAAACCTGCCCCGCGCCGCGCGCGCATTACCAGCTGCACCTGCGCGCGCTGATGAGCGCGGGCGAAGCCGTGGGGGAAACCGTGTTCGCCTGGTGCCGCGACGCGCTCGGCGTGGTCGTCAACGAGATGTTCGGCCAGACCGAGATCAACTACATCGTGGGTAACTGCACCGCGCAGAACAACGATGGCCAGCTAGGGTGGCCAGCGCGCCCGGGTTCGATGGGCAGGCCCTACCCCGGCCATCGCATCGCCGTGGTCGACGACGAAGGCAGGCCCTGCGCGGCGGGCGAGGACGGCGAGGTGGCCGTGTGCAGCACCGACGTCCATGGCCATCCCGACCCCGTGTTCTTCCTGGGCTACTGGCGCAACGAGGACGCCACCGCCGGCAAGTACCTGGAGCGCGACGGCCTGCGCTGGTGCCGCACGGGCGACCTGGCGCGCATCGACGAAGACGGCTACTTGTGGTACCAGGGGCGCGCCGACGATGTCTTCAAATCCTCCGGCTACCGCATTGGCCCGAGCGAGATCGAGAACTGCCTGCTCAAGCATCCCGCCGTGTCGAACTGCGCGGTGGTGCCCTCGCCGGACCCGGAGCGCGGCGCGGTGGTCAAGGCGTTCGTCGTGCTGGTGCCATCGATCGTGCGTTCGGCGCAGGCCGACGCCGCGCTGGTCGCCGAGCTGCAGCAGTATGTGCGCGGCCAGCTTGCGCCGTACGAATATCCCAAGATCATCGAATTCATCGCGCAGTTGCCGATGACCACCACCGGCAAGATCCAGYGGCGCGTGCTGCGCGAGATCGAAGCCCGGCGCGCCACGCCAGCGCACCCGTAGCACTGGCAGGCGGGTGCGGCCGCAAGGCTCGCACCCGCCCCTGTCCCTGGCGCTCAAACCCGCCCTCCAAAGCCCCGCCTCACAGCGTCCGGCCGGCACAACCTGCCGCGCCACGGACAACCGATCGCGCGCATCGATATGCGTCGCCCTCCCTGCAGTCAAGTTTTCGCCGAATCTGACGTTAGCAAGGACATGCGGAGCGCATCGCTATGGCGCATCCCATTCGGCAGATCAGACCACACGTTCCAGTCGCAGGAGGGGGCATCCATGCCAGCTCATTTTTTTCCGAGAAATTTATAAGATTATTCGTATAAATGCCAATCGGAACCATTCCATTTTCGCCCTTTTAATAAGGGTAATTCCTATACCCCTCAGCGGCATCAACACGCTGGATAGCGGCGCATTCCGCAACCTGACCTAACAGAGTAGTGCAAAAAAAAGGATTGGGGAAACTCGGATTATCTTGATTGTTTTTCCCAATCTTGGGAAATAAAGTTCCCAAAGAGCACGCAGAAATTTCCCAATGTGCTTCAAGTTAATGACGAACAGGAGATCACGATGAGCACGTTTGCAAGCACCGGCCGCGCCGCCTCCCACCGCTTCGCGCTCCGGCTGCCGTTGGCCCTGGCGAGTGCTTTGCTTTCGGTATCCGCGTGGGCCGCGGATGGCGTGATCTACTTCCGGGGGGCCATCGTCGCGCCCCCCTGCAATACGCAAATCAGCACGAGCGGGACCGCCTCGGTCAGTTGCCCGGCAAACGGCACCCATTCCGCGGAGTCTGCCTCCCTGCCGCTGCTGCCTGGCCGGGCCGTCCAGCTGGCGACCGCGCGCGCCTTTGTCGTGCCCGTGCAATTCTCGGCAGGCCCTGGTGGCGGCAACAAGCAGGGCTATGTCGTGGTGACGGAATACAACTGAGCGGCCTGTCCCTCGAGCCACGCCAGCTCATCCTCGTCGAAACCCGCCGCGCGGCGCGCCGCCAGGTTGAAGGGCGGCCGCAGGCGCGGCGCCTGGTACCGCGCGGCCAGCTCGGCGTAGGTGGCGACGGGGTCCAGGCCACGGGAGGCGCATAGCCAGCGGTACCAGCGGTTGCCGATGGCTACGTGACCCACCTCGTCGCGCAGGATGATGTCGATGATGGCGGCGGCCTCATGATCGCCCGCGGCCGCGAGCTTGGCGCGCACCGGTGGCGAGGCATCCAGCCCGCGCGCCTCCAGCGTGCGCGGCACCAGCGCCATGCGCGCCAGCACATCGCCGGCAGTCTTGTCCGCCATCTCCCACAGGCTGTTGTGCGCCGGAAAATCGCCGTAGCGCGCATCCAGCGTGGCCAGGTGCTGCGCGAGCAGGCTGAAATGCAGCGCCTCCTCGTCGGCCACGCGCAGCCAGTCCAGGTAGAAGGCTACCGGCATCGCGTCGAATCGCCAGATGGCATCCAGCGCCAGGTTGATCGCGTTGAACTCGATATGTGCGAGCGCATGGATCAGCGCCGCGCGGCCGGCGGGCGTATGGATGGACCGCCGCCGCTCCACCCGCTGCGGCGCCACCAGTTCGGGCCGTGGCGGCCGGCCGGGCAGCGGCAGTTCGGCCGCGATCGCCTCGCCGATGCCCAGGGCCTCCGGCGCCATGGCCTCGGCCGCCAGCCGCATCCGGCGCGTGGCCGCGGCCTTCTCGTGCGCGTCGCTCAGGCACAGGATGGCAAGCGCCTGGCGGCGCAAGGACGGCGCCGCCAGGCCGGATAAAGCGCCAGGCGCGGCACCGCGAGCGGGGTCAGGGGCGCATGGAGTGACGGCATCGGGTAGGTTTGCTGGCATAAGCGTAAAATCCGGTTTGCCGCCATTGTAGGGCCCGGCAGGTGGCACCCTGTGCCAGCGAGCCCGCCCGCGACCCTTTAAAGCCCGGCGGCAAACCCCATATACCCATACGAACTTGTGCAGGAGACCCCATGGCGCTTTACCAGCTCGGCGACGTTGCCCCCACCATCGATCCGGATGCCTACGTGGCGCCGGAGGCCACCATCATCGGCAACGTGACGCTCAAGGCACATGCCAGCGTATGGCCAGGCGTGGTGATCCGAGGCGACAACGAGCCGATCGTGGTTGGCGAGTCCAGCAATGTGCAGGAAGGCACCGTGCTCCACACCGACCCCGGCTGCCCGCTGACCATCGGCGACAAGGTCTCGATCGGCCACCAGGCCATGCTGCACGGCTGCACCGTGGGCGAAGGCTCGCTGATCGGCATCCAGGCGGTGATCCTGAACCGTGCCGTGATCGGCAAGGAGTGCCTTGTCGGCGCCGGCGCCGTGGTCACTGAAGGCAAGGTGTTCCCGGACCGCTCGCTGATCCTCGGCGCGCCGGCCAAGGTGGTGCGCGAGCTCACCGAGCAGGACGTGGCCAACCTGTATCGCAACGCCGAGACCTACGCCACTCGCCAGGCCATGTACAAGACACAACTCAAGCGCATCGACTAAGCGACCAAGGCGCCGCGCCAGCGGCTCCGATTTACCGACGGATCATCGTGACTGACACCACCACCCCTGACACCCTGCAGAAATTCCTGTTCGACGCGGCCCCCGTGCGCGGCGAGCTGGTACGCATGCAGGCCACCTGGCAAGAAGTGCTGCGCCGCAACCATTACCCCATGCCGGTGCGCCGGCTGCTGGGTGAAATGATGTCGGCCGCCGCCCTGCTTTCGGCCAACCTGAAGTTCAACGGCGCGCTGGTGATGCAAGTGCACGGCGATGGCCCGGTGCGCATGCTGGTGGTGGAGTGCTTGTCCGACCTGTCGATGCGAGCCACGGCCAAGCTGGCCGAAGGCGTGACGCTGGCCGACGACGCCACGTTGGCGGATCTCGTCAACGTCAGCGGCCACGGCCGCTTCGCCATCACGCTGGACCCGCAGGACAAGCTGCCCGGGCAGCAGCCGTACCAAAGCATCGTGCCGCTGGCCGATAAGCATGGCCCGATGACATCCATGACCGCCGTGCTCGAGCACTATATGCAGACGTCCGAGCAGCTCGACACGCGGCTATGGCTGGCCGCCGACGACAAGGTCGCCGCAGGCATGCTGCTGCAAAAGCTGCCCTCCTACGGTGGCACGCTGGAAGGCCACGCCGAGCGTGAGCCCGCGCAAGTCGGCGAAACCGGCGCGCCGCTGGCGGACACCGCCCGCGCGCAGGACCTCGACACCTGGGACCGTGCCTGCCAGCTCGGCGCCACGCTGAAGGACGCCGAACTGCTGGCCGAAACGCCGGACACCCTGCTGCGCCGCCTGTTCTGGGAAGACCTGGAAGCCACCGGCCTGCGTGTGTTCGAGCCGCTGACCCCGCACTTCCAGTGCTCGTGCTCGCGCGCCAAGGTGGCGGGCATGCTGCAGAACCTGGGCCGCGTGGAGATTGAAGACATCCTGGTGGAACGCGGCGAGGTGGAAATCCAATGCGATTTCTGCGGCCAGCAATACTACTTCGACCCGGTCGATTGCGCGCAGCTGTTCACGCCGGTCCCCGTGGCTACCGGCGCCGGCGAAGGTGCGGACCAGCAACACTGAGCGGCAGCGCGCGGGACGCCGATGCGAGCCATGATGCGACGCGCGACGGCAGGAACCTTTCTGCCCCGCGCCCGGGTCCAAGCGTCAGCGCCCCACCAGAGTCAGGGAGTCATCATGTCCGCCTTGTCCGCTTTGTCCTCTCACCCGCCCGCCACGATCAGCGCGATGCTGCTTGGCGCCGTGCTGGCCTGTGGTGGCTGCGCCCAGTTGCCGCGCGACCTCAACGGCTCGCCGCCGACTGCCCGCCTGGCGCCCAACGGCGTGCCGCCGCCTCCCGTCACCGCGGAAGACATCCAGAAGATCGGCGAACTGAACCGCCAGGTACTGCGCGAACAGGATGCCGCGATTGCCCGCCAGCAACAGGCGGAAGCCATGGCGCGGGCGGCAACCTACTATGCCTATCCCTCGCCTAGCTGGAACCTGTATTACGGCGGCTGGGGCGGCGGGCACTGGGGTGGCGGAGTCGGCTTCGGCAGCCCGGGATACCGGGGCTGGGGCTACGGTGGCTACCCGTACTGGTGGTAAGCCGCCGGCGAGGCTGGCGCAGCAAACGACCAAGGACGCGAGCGTGCCGCATCCATGCCGTTGCAGGGCGACGGCGCCAGACGCGACGAGACAGAAATCGGGAAAGACGCCAGCCAGTGGCGCTTAGTGGGCGCTAGCGGGCGCTTAGTGTGGGCGCTTAGTGTGGGCGCTTAGTGGCGATTGAATGCCGGGGAGTTCGCCGGAGGCGGCAGCGGAGGCGTGGCGCTGACCTTGGGGGCCGGTGCCACGAACTGCACGAACACCTCGCCATCCCTGACCATGCCCAGCTCATAGCGGGCACGCTCTTCAATGGCGCCGGTGCCATCCTGCAGGTCCTTCACTTCCCCTTCCAGCTTGGCATTGCGCAGCTTGAGCGCCTGGTTGTGCGCGCTCTGCTCCTGCACCTGCTTGTCCATCTCCCACACACGCAGCCAGCCGCCCTTGCCCAGCCATAGCGGATACTGGATGGCGAGCAACAGCACGAACAACAGCAACGAGATCAGGCGCATGGATT
This sequence comes from Cupriavidus sp. YAF13, assembly GCF_052113425.1. Lineage (NCBI taxonomy): Bacteria > Pseudomonadati > Pseudomonadota > Betaproteobacteria > Burkholderiales > Burkholderiaceae > Cupriavidus > Cupriavidus sp. YAF13. The sequence continues at coordinate 126,351 of NZ_JBFRDD010000010.1, read as the reverse complement.
CTGGCGCTTAAGCGAAAAAAGGGAGTTGCGTCATGCGTCATGCGCCGGCCGCGGCATTGTGCGCGGCCGGCGCATGGCACGCGCTTAGCGCAGATTGTAGAACGCGCTCTTGCCGGGGTAGCTGGCGATATCACCGAGATCTTCCTCGATGCGCAGCAGCTGGTTGTACTTCGAGATACGGTCCGAACGCGACAGCGAGCCGGTCTTGATCTGGCCGGCGTTGGTGCCCACCGCGATATCGGCGATGGTGCTGTCCTCGGTCTCGCCCGAACGGTGCGAGATCACGGCCGTGTAGCCGGCGCGCTTGGCCATTTCGATGGCGGCGAAGGTTTCGGTCAGGGTGCCGATCTGGTTGATCTTGATCAGGATCGAGTTGCCGATGCCCTTTTCAATGCCTTCCTTCAGGATCTTGGTGTTGGTGACGAACAGGTCGTCGCCCACCAGCTGCACGCGCTTGCCCAGCTTGTCGGTCAGCACCTTCCAGCCGTCCCAGTCGCCTTCGCCCATGCCGTCCTCGATCGACACGATCGGGAACTTGTCGCACAGGTTGGCCAGGTAGTCGGCGAACTGGGTCGAGGTCAGCTTCAGGCCTTCGCCATCCAGGTGGTACTGGCCTTCGGCTTCGTGATAGAACTCGGTCGCCGCGCAGTCCAGCGCCAGCAGCACGTCTTCGCCGGCACGGTAGCCAGCCTTCTCGATGGCCAGCAGGATGGTGTTCAGGCACTCTTCGTTGGAAGCGAAGTTGGGGGCAAAGCCGCCCTCGTCACCAACCGCCGTGGACATACCCTTGTCGGACAGGATCTTCTTCAGTGCGTGGAACACTTCAGCGCCGCAACGCAGGGCTTCACGGAAGCTCGTTTGCGACACCGGCATGATCATGAATTCCTGGATGTCCAGGCTGTTGTTGGCGTGCGCGCCACCGTTGACGATGTTCATCATCGGCACCGGCATCTGCATCGCGCCCGAGCCRCCGAAGTAGCGGTACAGCGGCAGGCCGGCTTCYTCGGCAGCGGCTCKGGCCACGGCCATCGACACGGCCAGCRTGGCGTTGGCGCCAAGGCGGGCCTTGTTGTCGGTGCCGTCGAGGTCGATCAGGGTGCGGTCCAGGAAGGCTTGCTCGGAAGCGTCCAGGCCCATGATGGCTTCGGAGATTTCGGTATTGATATGCTCGACCGCCTTCAGCACGCCCTTGCCGAGGTAGCGCGACTTGTCGCCGTCACGCAGCTCGATGGCTTCGCGCGAGCCGGTGGATGCGCCCGACGGCACTGCCGCGCGGCCCATCACGCCGGATTCGAGCAGGACGTCGCACTCGACCGTCGGGTTACCGCGCGAGTCGAGAACTTCGCGACCGATGATATCTACGATTGCACTCATGGATTCCTCTTGGACTGTTGATGCTTGATGACTTCTTACTACACGGGCGTCATGCCCTGGACTACCGCTGGCTACAGCTGACTGAGCTGGCTGACGCTCAAGCGCCTTCCACCACGATCATGTTCATGCGCGCGGCATGCTCGCGCGACTTGCGCGCGGCGCGGTATTCCGCGCTGTCGTGGAACGACTTTGCCGCGTCATAGCTGGGAAACTTCAGCACGACCACGCGCGTCGGGGCCCAGTCGCCCTCGAGCCTCTCGGTCTTGCCGCCGCGCACCAGTACCTCGGCACCATGCACCTTCATGGCATGGCTGGAGAGCACTTTGTACTCTTCATACTGCTGGGGATCGGTGACATCGACGTGGGCAATGATATAGCCGCTGGCCATGGCGTATCTCCGTGTGTTCTTATGATGTTGATTCTACTTGGCTGATCATGGCCGCCTGATGACGGCCATGACCGCGGTGGCACGGCAAGCTCAGGCGCAAGCCGCCGGCCAGCCGAAATTGTCTTCCAGGAATCCGGCGCGCTTGACCAGGGTGTCCAGGTCCTTGAGCACCGACAGCAGTTCCTTCATGCGCGACAGCGGCACGGCGTTGGGGCCGTCCGACATGGCCTTGCTTGGATCCGGATGGGTTTCCATGAACAGGCCCGCCACGCCTACGGCCACGGCGGCGCGGGCCAGCACCGGCACGAACTCGCGCTGGCCGCCCGAGCTGGTGCCCTGGCCGCCCGGCAGTTGCACCGAGTGGGTGGCGTCGAACACCACCGGCGCGCTGGTCTCGCGCATGATCGCCAGCGAGCGCATGTCCGAGACCAGGTTGTTGTAGCCGAAGGAGACGCCGCGTTCGCAGGCCATGAAGCTGTCTTCCGGCAGCCCGGCCTCGCGCGCGGCATCGCGCGCCTTGTCGATGACGTTCGTCATGTCGTGCGGCGCGAGGAACTGCCCCTTCTTGATATTGACGGGGCGGCCGCTCTGCGCGCAGGCACGGATGAAGTCGGTCTGCCGGCACAGGAAGGCCGGCGTCTGCAGCACGTCGACCACGGCCGCCACCGGCTTGACCTCGTCGATCTCGTGGATGTCGGTCAGCACCGGCACACCGATCTCGCGCTTGACGGTGGCGAGGATCTCGAGACCCTTCTCCATGCCCAGCCCGCGGAAGGTCCGGCCCGACGAGCGGTTGGCCTTGTCGAACGAGGACTTGTAGATAAAGGGGATGCCAAGTTCGCTGGTGATCGCCTTGAGCTCGCCGGCCGTATCCAGCGCCATCTGCTCGGACTCGATCACGCACGGGCCGGCGATCAGGAAGAAGGGGCGGTCCAGGCCGACGTCAAATCCACAGAGTTTCATCGCTAATCTCCTGCTTGCGGTGCCGGGGCTCAGCCCGCCTTCTTCTGCTGGCTGGCCAGCGCCGCTTCCACGTAGGCCTTGAACAGCGGATGGCCATCGCGCGGGGTGGAGGTGAATTCCGGGTGGAACTGCACGCCCACGAACCACGGGTGCAGGCTTTCCGGCAGCTCCATCATCTCGGGCAGGTCTTCGGTCGGCGTACGGGCCGAGATCACCATGCCCGCCTTTTCCAGCGTCGGCACGTAGTGATTGTTGACTTCGTAGCGGTGGCGATGGCGCTCGTTGACTTCCGGGCCATAGATCTGGCTGGCCTTGGTCCCGGCCTTGACCGGCACGCGTTGCGCGCCAAGGCGCATGGTGCCGCCCAGGTCGGACTCGGCGGAGCGCTGCTCGACCTTGCCTTCGCGATCCACCCACTCGGTGATCAGCGCGACCACCGGATGTTCGGTTTCCAGGTTGAACTCGGTCGAGTTGGCGTCGGCCATCGCCGCCACGTGGCGCGCGAACTCGATCACGGCCAGCTGCATGCCCAGGCAGATGCCCAGGTACGGCACCTTGTTCTCGCGAGCGTACTGGATCGCGCGGATCTTGCCTTCCGTGCCGCGCTTGCCGAAGCCGCCCGGGACCAGGATGGCGTCCAGCGGCTTGAGCACTTCGAGGTGGCCTGATTCGAGTTCTTCCGAATCGATGTACTCGATGTTCACGCGGGTGGCGGTGTGCATGCCGGCGTGGCGCAGCGCTTCGATCAGCGACTTGTAGGACTCGGTCAGGTCGACATACTTGCCCACCATGCCGATGGTGACCTCGTGCTGCGGGTTTTCCTGGGCATTGACCAGGCGCTGCCACATGGAGAGATCGGCCGGTTTCGGATCGATACGCAGCTCCTCGCAGATCAGGCGGTCAAGGCCTTGCTCGTTGAGCATCTGCGGGATCTTGTAGATGCTGTCCACGTCCCACACCGAGATCACGGCTTCTTGCGGGATATTGGAGAACAGCGAAATCTTGGCGCGCTCCTCGTCCGGAATCGGGCGGTCGGCGCGGCACAGCAGCGCGGTCGGCGAGATGCCGATTTCACGCAGCTTCTGCACCGAGTGCTGGGTCGGCTTGGTCTTGAGCTCGCCGGCGCTGGCAATGAACGGCACCAGCGTCAGGTGCACGAAGGCAGCGTGGTTGCGGCCCATGCGCAGGCTCATCTGGCGCGCGGCTTCCAGGAAGGGAAGCGACTCGATGTCACCCACCGTGCCGCCGATCTCCACCAGCGCAACGTCCGCCTTGCCACCGTGCGACGCAGCCGCGCCGCGCTCGATGAAGGCCTGGATTTCGTTGGTGATGTGCGGGATCACCTGCACCGTCTTGCCGAGGTACTCGCCCCGGCGTTCCTTGCGGATCACCGATTCGTAGATCTGGCCCGTGGTGAAGTTGTTCGACTTGCGCATCTTGGCCGAGACGAAGCGCTCATAGTGGCCAAGATCGAGGTCGGTTTCCGCACCGTCTTCCGTGACGAACACTTCGCCGTGCTGGAAGGGGCTCATCGTGCCGGGATCGACGTTGATGTAGGGATCTAGCTTGAGGAGGGTGACTTTGAGGCCGCGCGACTCGAGAATGGCCGCGAGCGAAGCAGCAGCGATGCCCTTGCCGAGAGAAGAGACGACACCACCGGTGACGAAGACGAATTTGGTCATAAACCGAGCTTGCCGGGGAAATCGGGATTATACATGAGAGGCCGCCTGCTGCAGCGCCGCATTTGCGACAAGTCGCCTTGCCCGGCAGCCACTGAGACGCATTCGCCGCTTCGCACTCGTGTCCACGCCGCCGCCCTATCCTGCCGGGGCTACGGACGCGCGCGGGGCGGCGGCGCCGTCCCGCATTTGCCTGACCAGATCGCGGATCAGCCCGGCCGTCTGCCCGGGGCGCTCCATCGGATACAGGTGCCCGCCCTCGATAAAGCGCAGGCGCTCGCCCACCAGCTTGCGCGTGGCGCCGAGCCCGCATTGCCGCACTTCGCGCGAACGCGTGCCGGCGACAAAGCTGACCGGCACCGGCGCGCCGTGCGCCACGCGCGCGCCCAGGCTGGTGGGCAGCGTGCGGTAGATCTGGTACTCGATCTCGCGCTCGAAGCGCAGGCGGCGCTCGGCGTCGTTGCCGGTCGGCTCCGTGCCATGCATCGCATAGTCGCGCAGCACTTCCTCGTCCCACGACGCGAATACCGGCTTGGAGCGGAAATGCGCCCACACCGCCTCGGCATCCGGCCAGTGCGTGCGCCGCCGCCGGGTCGCGGCAGCCGGGCTGGGCCGCTCATCCAGGCCGAAGCGCTGACCGGCCTTGAGCAAGGCGGCGCGCCACCCGGCAATCACGGGCGAATCCAGCATCACCACACCGCGCACCCACTGCGGGCGGCGCAGCGCGGCCATCAGCGACAGGAAACCACCCAGCGAATGCCCCACCAGCCACACCGGCTCGCGGTACTTCTGCTCGATCGAAGCCAGCAGCTCATCGACCAGATGCGGCCACTCGCGCGTGACCGGGAATTTCGGGTCGTGGCCATAACGGTCCACGGCGCGGATCTCGAAATCGTCTTCCAGCGTTCCGAACAGCTTGCGGTAGGTACTGACCGGAAAGCCGTTGGCGTGCGAAAAATGCAGAATGTCGCGCATCGGCGTATTCGCAGCGCGCCCTCAGTCCTGTGTGCCGGCACGTTCGCGCGTGGCGCGCACAGGCTGGCCCCAGCGGTCTCCCGTGCCCTGGCGCGCCAGCGGAAACTCGGCCGGCGCGTTGGCATCCCACTCGGGATCATTGATCTCGCCAAAGACCTGGCGCAAACGCTGCCCCCAGGTATCGCGAATCATGCGGAAGTAGGCGTTCTTCTCGTCAATGTTGACAAAGCGGGTCACACGCAGCGAATCGCTTTCGTAGACCAGCAGGTCCAGCGGCAGGCCCACCGAGATATTCGACTTCAACGTGGAGTCCATCGAAATCAGCGCACACTTGGCGGCCTCGCCCAGCGGCAGCGTCGGCTCGACCACGCGATCGATGATGGGCTTGCCGTACTTGGCCTCGCCGATCTGAAAATAGCAGTTCTCGGGTGTGGCCTCGACGAAATTCCCGGCAGCGTACACATGGAACAGGCGCACGCGTTCGCCGCGGATCTGGCCGCCGAAGATCAGGCTCACATTGAACTCGATGCCGGCCTCGCGCAGCGCATGGGCGTCGTGCTTGTGCACCTGGCGCACCGCGTCGCCGACGATGGCGGCCGCCTCGAACATATCGCGCGCCGTCCACAGCGAGCGTTTCTCGTCGCGGCCCTCCGCCAGTATCTGGCGCACCGCCTGGCTGATTGCCAGGTTGCCCGCGGTCAGCAAGACCATCACGCGGTCGCCCGGTTCCTCGAACACGGTCATCTTGCGGGCGGTCGAGATCGCATCGACACCGGCATTGGTGCGCGAATCGGAAAGGAACACCAGCCCGGCATCCAGCCGCATGGCTACACAGTACGTCATGATCTTGTCTTGTAATGGTGCACATTCACGCCTGGCGCATCGCCAGGCCTGCCGTCCGGGCCAAGGCCGCATTCTGGCGCCGCGGTGGTGCGCCCGGAAGCTTGCGGCGCGCCCGTTTCTGGTGCGCGGCGCACCACTTCAATCACTGCAACGGCGCAATGGCGATCTCGACCGCCAGCCGCTCGCCGCTGCCCCCTTCGCGAATCCCCCGTACCGGTGCGGCCATGCGATAGTCGCGCCCGACCGCCAGCCGGATATGGCGCGCGTCGCTCAGGCAGCCGTGGGTCACGTCGATGCTGCACCACAACTCCTTGCCGGCATCCACGCAGACATCAGCCCACGCGTGGCTGGCCAGTTCCGAGGCGGCCGGGTCATAGAAATAGCCGCTGACGTAGCGTGCCGGAACGCCCAGGGCCCGGCAGCATGCCACCATCACTTGCGCCTGATCCTGGCAAACCCCGCTGCCCAGTGCGAACGCGTCGCTGGCCGGGGTGTCCACATCGGTGCTAGCTGACTGGTAACGCACCCGCCCGGCGATGCCGCCGGCCAGCGCCAGCAACGCGGGCACCGTCGCCCCCGCCGCCAGGTAGGGCGCGGCAAAATGCACCATCTCCGGCTTGGCGGCGGTCAGCGGCGTGCCGCCAAGGTAATACAGCGGCGATACGCGCGCCTCGCCGGCTGGCGGCGCATCGCAGAAAAACGGCCCATCCGCATCCACTGGCGGCGTCACATCGACCACGCCGCTGGCCTCGATCACCAGCGTATGTGCGGGCCCGGCCACGGTGAAGCTGTGCACGATATTGCCGAAGCCGTCACGCGCCTCGGACAGGTTGCCGGGAACGGACAACTGCCATTCCTGCACGGCCTGCAGCGGACCCGAGCGCGGCGCGAGCCGCAGTTCGTGCACGCTGCGCCGGACCGGCTCGGCGTAACGGTAGACCGTCTTGTGGTGAATCTTGTATTTCATGATGTGGCGAGGCCGGCACAACCTCCCCACGTTTTATGGGTCAGGCAGCGAGCAGCGGCACGAGGAAATCCCGGCTGATGCCGTTGCCGAGGTCGCCGATGCGCTCCAGGAAACTGGTCAGGTAAGCATGCAGCCCGACGGCGAAGATGTCGTCGATGCGCGCATATTTCAGATCGGCGTGGAGTTTACCAGCCTGGCGCTCGGTCTCCGAAGAAAGGTGGTTGCCCACCAGCGCCAGGATCGACACCACCTCGTCCATGCTAGACACCAGCGAGCGCGGCATGTCGGGGCGCAGCACCAGCAGTTCGGCCACGCGCTCGGGCGTGATCACGGTGCGATACACCTTGCGGTACACCTCGAACCCTGACACCGAGCGCAGAACAGCCGCCCAGTGATAGAAATCGTTGGCGTCTCGATTGGGATCGCTGTCGTCGACCGTGCTGGCCTGGAACTTCACGTCCAGAATCCGCGCGGTATTGTCGGCGCGTTCCAGGAACGTGCCCAGCCGCATGAAGTGGAAGGCATCGTCCTTGAGCATGGTGCCAAACTGCACGCCGCGGGCCAGGTGGGAGCGGAACTTCACCCACTCGAAGAACTGCGAAGGATCCTCGCGCAGCACGCCGTCGGCGATCATGCGCTGCACGTCGAGCCAGGTGGTGTTGATGGTCTCCCAGACCTCGGTGGTCAGCGAGCCGCGCACCGCGCGGGCGTTCTCGCGGGCCGCGCGCAGGCAACTCATGATGGACGAGACATTGGTCATGTCGCGCACCATGAAGTCGATCACGTCGTCGCGCGTGAGCAGGCCGTACTTCTCATCGAACACCGTGGTCAGCTCGGAGATATCGAGCATGGCCCACCAGCCTTGCTCTGCCACTTCCGCGGATTGCGGCAGCAGCGAAGTCTGGTAGTTCACGTCCAGCATGCGCGCGGTGTTCTCCGCGCGTTCGGTATAGCGCGCCATCCAGAACAGATGGTCGGCGGTGCGGCTAAGCATGGTCAGTCCCCTCGTACAGCGCTGTTCGCCCGCGCGCCGCCGGCAACGCGGCGGCCAGCGCGGGAATCACAAACAATCCTTGCGGGCGCCGCGCGTCAGCGCTCCAGTACCCAGGTGTCCTTGGTGCCCCCGCCCTGCGAGGAGTTGACCACCAGCGAGCCTTCGCGCAGCGCAACGCGGGTCAGCCCGCCAGGCACCATGCGCACATCCTTGCCGGACAGCACGAACGGACGCAGGTCGATGTGGCGCGGCGCGATCCCCGACTCGACATAGGTCGGGCAGGTGGAAAGCGCCAGCGTGGGCTGCGCGATGTACTGCTCGGGACGCGCGCGCACGACCTCGCGGAACGTGTCGATCTCCGCGCGCGTGGCGGCAGGCCCCACCAGCATGCCGTAGCCGCCGGCCCCGTGGGTTTCCTTGACCACCAGCTCGCTCATGTGGTCCAGCACGTACTGCAGGTCGTCCGGGCGGCGGCACATGTACGTCGGCACGTTGTTGAGGATCGCTTCCTCGCCAAGGTAGAAGCGGATCATGTCGGGCACGTAGGGATAGATCGACTTGTCGTCGGCCACGCCCGTGCCGATGGCATTGCAGATGGTGACGTTGCCCGCGCGGTAGACCGAGAGCAGCCCCGCCGCGCCCAGCGTGGAATCCGAGCGGAACACCAGCGGATCGAGGAAGTCGTCGTCGACCCGGCGGTAGATCACGTCGATGCGCTGCGGGCCCTGGGTGGTGCGCATGTAGAGGTGGTCGTCCTGTACGAACAGGTCGCTGCCCTCGACCAGTTCCACACCCATTTGCTGCGCCAGGAAGGCATGCTCGAAGTAGGCGGAGTTGTACATGCCGGGCGTGAGCACCACCACCGTGGGATCGGCGATGTTCTGCGGCGAGACGCCGCGCAGCATGTCGAGCAGCAGGTCGGGATAGTGCGCCACCGGCGCCACGCGATTGCGCGCGAACAGGTCCGGGAACAACCGCATCATCATCTTGCGGTTCTCCAGCATGTAGGACACGCCGGAGGGCACGCGCAGGTTGTCTTCCAGCACGTAGAACTCGCCCTCGCCAGCACGTACTACGTCGATGCCCGCCACGTGGGCGTAGATATCACGGGGCACGTCGATGCCGAGCATCTCGGGGCGGTACTGCGCGTTGTTGTAGATCTGGTCTGGCGGGATCACACCGGCGCGGATGATGTCCTGCCCGTGATAGATATCGTGGATGAAGCGGTTCAGCGCCGACACCCGCTGGCGCAGGCCGCGCTCAAGCGTTGCCCACTCGCTGGCGGGGAAGATGCGGGGAATGACGTCGAATGGGATGGTCCGCTCGGTACCGCTGTTGGACTCGTCTTTTTCACCGTAAACGGCGAACGTGATGCCCACACGCCGGAAAATCAGGTCGGCCTCGGCGCGCTTGTTGTCCATGGTGCCTTCGGACTGGCGCGCCAACCAATCCGCGAACTGCTTGTAATGCCCCCGCACGGCACCTGCCGGCAGGGACTCGCCCGCGTGGATTGCTGCTGCCACGCCATCTTGCCAATCGAGCATCTCGTCGAAAAACCGCGCCGCCATGATGGCCGTTCCCCCATGATTTGGGTGCCGCCCAAACTGCCGGCTATCCCGTTTTGATTGGCTTGTTGTTCCCGGCACAGCACCTTGAGATCACCACCCGAGGCCCGGCGGCTTGGCCGCGGACCGTCTCGTCATGCTTCGAAGTGCTGTCCCTATAGGATACCTATGACCACGAAAGCCGCAAGCAGCAGGCATTCGCGCCATCAAACATGGATAAGCAAGATGTCTGCCAGCCTTCGCTTCGGGCCGGCGTTGGCATCGGTTCAGCGGGCGATCGCCGCGCCTTGCTGCGCCTGCACTCCGGCCAGGATGCGCTGCACCAGCGCCTCCGGCGTCTGGCGGATATCGAGCACCAGGGCGTCGCGCGGCTCCTCCAGGGTCTCGAACTGGCTCTGCAACAGGGCGGGATTGAAGAAGTGGTCGCTGCGCTCGGCCAGGCGGCCGCCAATGATCGCTGCATCGCCCTTCATGTAGATAAAGGTCACGCCGCCATCGGCGGGGGTCAGGCGGTCGCGGTAGATTTGCCGCAGCGCGGAACAGGTAAAGACGTGGGTGCGCCCCTCGGCGCGGGCTGCATCGATCGCCGCGCGCATCGCGGCCAGCCAGGGCCAGCGGTCGTCGTCGGTCAGCGCGATGCCGTTGTGCATCTTCGCCTTGTTGGCGGCGCTGTGGAATTCATCGGCGTCGTGGAAGCCRCATTGCAAGGTCTTGGCCAGCAACTGGCCGACCGTGGTCTTTCCGCAGCCGGAAACGCCCATCAGGATGTAGATCATGTCTGCTCCAACGATCATGTTCGGATGGTTTTCCCATCCTTGTCGGTAGACCCCGCGCCGGCCGCCGGCTGGCTCCGCAAGCGTTCAGCCATGAAGCCATGATAGGACCCGCATGGGCCGGCTCGGGGTCGTCTCCGCCAGCCATCGGCTGCCGGAGACACAAATGACACAAATTTAAGGGGCGCTGCCTATTGTGCGACGGCCGCGCCCGTTTGGACAGCGCCGGGCGCGTCAGCCTCGGAGAGGTCCAGCGCGCTGCCGCCCTCCTCCGCGATCCGCGCGTTGCGGCGGAACAGCCCAAACAGGCCCCGGCCAACGCTGAAATTCGTGAAGGCGTCGTCCGGCAATACGGCGGAAGCACGCGTGGCCAGGTCGCCGTCGCCATTGGCGGCGCCGAGCCATTCCAGCGTGCCCGCCACGGCGTCCACGCGGATCCGGTCGCCGTCACGCACGCGCGCCAGCGGGCCGCCGGCAAGTGCCTCAGGACCCACATGAATGACCGCCGGCACCTTGCCCGAGGCGCCCGACATGCGGCCATCGGTCACCAGCGCAACCTTGTGGCCGGCGTCCTGCAGCGAGCCCAGCACCGGGGTGAGGCGGTGCAGTTCGGGCATGCCGTTGGCGTTGGGCCCCTGGAAACGCACGACCGCGATCATGTCGCCCGTGAACTCGCCAGCTTCGAACGCAGCTTGCAATTGCTCTTGCGAGTCAAAGACGCGGGCCGGTGCTTCGACCACCCGATGCGCGTCCGCCACCGCCGACACCTTGATCATGCCGCGGCCAAGATTGCCTTGCAGCAGGCGCAAGCCGCCCTCGGGGGAGAACGGCTCGGCCGCGGTGGCCAGCACCGTGGCGTCGCCGCTGACTGCGGCACCGTCGCGCCACTGCAGCACGCCGTCGAGCATCACGGGCTCTTGCGTGTAACGGGCCAGGCCACGCCCGGCCACGGTCTCCACGTCCTCGTGCAGCAACCCGGCGCTGAGCAGCTGGCGAATCACGTAGGCCACACCGCCCGCGGCGTGGAAGTGGTTCACGTCGGCCGAGCCGTTGGGGTAGACCCGCGCCAGCAGCGGCGTGATGCGCGAGAGACGGTCGAAATCGTCCCAGTCGATCAGGATGCCCGCCGCGCGCGCCATCGCCACCAGGTGGATGGTGTGGTTGGTCGAGCCGCCCGTGGCCAGCAGGCCGACCACGGCATTGATCACCGCGCGCTCGTCCACGATGCGCGCCAGCGGCAGGTAGTCGCCGCCCCGCGCCGTCAGGGCCAGCGCGCGCTGGGCCGCGGCGGCGGTGAGCGCGTCGCGCAGGCCGCTGTCCGGATGCACGAAGGCCGCGCCCGGCATATGCAGGCCCATGATTTCCATCAGGAACTGGTTGCTGTTGGCGGTGCCGTAGAAGGTGCACGTGCCGGCGCCGTGATAGGCCTCGCATTCGGCCTCCAGCAAGGCTTCGCGGCCCACCTGGCCGGTTGCGTAAAGCTGGCGCACGCGCGCCTTTTCCTTGTTGGACAAGCCCGTCGACATCGGCCCCGCCGGCACGAACACCACCGGCAGGTGGCCGAACTGCAGCGCCCCCATCAGCAGGCCCGGCACGATCTTGTCGCACACGCCCAGCATGACCGCGGCATCGAAGGTGTTGTGCGACAGCGAGACCGCAGTGGCCATCGCAATGGCATCGCGCGAAAACAGCGACAGCTCCATGCCGGCATTGCCCTGCGTGATGCCATCGCACATCGCCGGCACGCCGCCCGCCACCTGCGCCACTGCGCCAACGGCACGCGCGGCCTCCCGGATCACGCCGGGATAGCGCTCGTACGGCTGGTGGGCCGACAGCATGTCGTTGTACGCGGTGACGATGCCGAGGTTGGCAGCATGCTCGACCCGCAGCTTGAGCTTGTCATGCGCGGGCAGCGCGGCCAGGCCGTGGGCGAGGTTGGCGCAGGACAGCCCGCGCAAGGGGCCCAGCTCCTGCTGGGCGCGTTCGCAGCGCGCGAGATAGGCGGCGCGGCTGCGCTGGCTGCGCGCGATCACGCGCTCGGTGACGGCGTGGACTTCGGCGTGGAGGGCTTTTGACATTGGGGGAGTTCCTGGTCGTGATGCCTGATCGTATCCGGGAGGACTGGTGGGACTAGCGAGCGCCGGTTGGCGCTATTGTTTGTAGATTTTCTACATTATATCGAAAGCCAAATTGAAAGCACTATGCACGAACACCACAAAGCGCTTTATTCATGGCATATTTGGCGCACATAGGTGAAATCCCTACTCGGGTGCGACGTTGAAGCCGCCATGATCCCGCCTCTGATTATGTAGAATATCTACATGCCGCTCGATCCGTCGAGCCACGGACTCCGGGGCCAAAGCCAGAACAATTCCCCGGCACAGACAGCCCATCCCTGCCCTACCATGCGCGACCGAATTCTTGCCGTCTATGACACGCTCCGCCCCTCCGAACGCCGCCTTGCCGACTATGTCGCCCGCCACGGCGCCAGCGTGATCCGCTTGTCGATGCCCGAGCTGGCCGAGCGCGCGGGCGTGTCCCAGCCCACCATTGCGCGCTTTTGCGCGGCGCTGGGCTACGACGGCTTTCGCGAGTTCAAGCTCCAGTTCGCCCAGAACGTGGGTGGCGGCACGCCCTTCGTGCACCAGGACGTCAAGGCCGAGGACCGCCCCGCCGATATCGCCGGCAAGGTGTTCGACCGCACCATCGCCACCCTGATGACCGTGCGCAATGCACTGTCGGCGGACCAGATCGAACATGGCATCCAGCTGCTCGCCGCGGCCAGGCGCATCGAGTTCTATGGCTGCGGCAACTCGGGCATCGTCGCCCTGGATATCCAGCACAAGTTCTTCCGCCTTGGCATGCCCACGGTGGCCTATTCGGACTCGCACGTCTTCAGCATGTCAGCGGCGCTGCTCGGGCCCGGCGACGTGGCCGTGCTGGTCTCGAACAGCGGGCGCACCTGGGACATGCTGGCCGCCGCCACGCTCGCCCGCGCCAGCGGCGCCAGCGTGCTGGCGCTGACCCACAGCGGCTCGCCGCTGGCCGCGCTGGCGGACGTCTGCGTGTTCTCGGACGTGGAGGAAGACAGCGAGGTCTACACGCCGATGACCTCCCGCATCTGCCACCTCGTGCTGGGCGACGTGCTGGCAGCAGGCGTCGCCCTGGAGCGCGCCGATACCGTCTCCGCCGGCCTGCAACGCGCCAAGGCGCACCTGCGCGAGCGCCGCATCGCCCAGGCCGAGCCCGCGCATCTCAGCGAGGCGCAGGCGGCGCCGCGCGCCAGTAGCGCCGCGCGTGCTGGCGGTAAGCCTGCAGCGCGTAAGACTCGCCGCGCGTCGTGAGCTGGACCGCGCCGGTCTCGTCGCTGCGATAGCGGGCGATCTCGTGCGAACCGTAGCGGTCCCAGATCTCGGGCCGAGGATGCCGGTGGCGGTTGCGGTAGCCCACCTGGAACAGCGCGACCTCCGGCGCCACCACGGCCAGGAACGCGCCGCTCGATGAGGTGTTGCTGCCGTGATGCGGCACTTGCAGGAAGTCCGCGCGCAAGTCTTGCGTCGACAGGCGCGCCAACAGCGCCGCCTCGTCACGCCGGCCGATATCGCCGGTCAGCAGCAGGCTGCGCGCGCTGCCCGCCACCTTGAGCACGCAACTGCGCGCATTGCTGTCGATGGCGGCATTCTGCGCGGCGCCCGGCAAGGGATGCAGCATGGCAAAACGCACGCCATCCCACTCCCACTGCTGCCCCGCCTCGCAAGGCTGCGCCTCCAGGTGCGCAGCGCTCGCCGGCGGCACCAGCAGCCGATGCCCCGGCGGCGCGCCCGATAGCAGGCTGTCCACCGGCAGCGCCGCCATGATGTCGCGCGCACCGCCCGCATGGTCCGCGTCTTCATGGCTGATCACCAGCGTATCCAGCCTGCGCACCCCAGCGCCGCGCAGGAACGGCACGATGTCCCGCGCGCCGGCGCTGTTGCCCAATTCGCCACGCGCGGCGCCCCAGCCGTAAGCCGGCCCGGCATCGTAGAGCAGCACGCGCGAGCGCGTTTCCACTAGTACCGCCGTGCCCTGCCCGATATCGATCGCAGTGGCGCGAAACTCCCCGTGCGCCACTGGCTGCCGCCCCGCCAGCACCATCGGCAACAGCAGTACCACGCCATGCAGGCGCGCGCGCACGCCACAGGGCACGGGCGCCAGCAACAGCAGCGCGCCGAGCACCGCCAGCGCCAGCGCCGCCGGCCCGGCGTGCGCGGCCTGCCACACCGCCCAAGGCGGCGCCGACAGCCACTCCAGGCCCAGCACCAGCCAGTGCAGCAGCAGGTGCGCGGGGCTGAGCAGCCAGCCCGCCACCGGCGCGGGCACCGCCGCCGCCAGCAAGGCCATCGGCGTCACCAGCAGGCTGACCAGCGGGATTGCCACTGCATTGGCCAGCGGCGAAATCACCGAGATCTGCTGGAACAGCAGCAAGGTCAGCGGCACCAGCCCGATAGTGACGGACCATTGCGTGCGCGCGGCCTGCCCAAGGCTGGCGCAAACACGCTGCCAACGCGTCAGCGCGGACTGATTGGCCGGTTGCGCCGCCGCCAGGAAGATCACGCCCACCGCGCCGAAGGAAAGCCAGAAGCCGGGCGACAGCACAGCCCAGGGGTCGAGCCCGATCGCCACGAACGCCGCCCAGGCCAGCGCCAGCGAGGCCGGCGGCGTGCGCCCGCTCCAGAGTGCCAGCGCCGCCACCACCAGCATCGACACGGTGCGCAGCGCCGGCACCTGCATGCCCGCCAGCAGGCCGTAGACGAGGGCCGCGATCACCGCGCCCACCAGCGCGGCGCGGCGCGCCGGCCACCACAGCGGCAAGGGCCGCGGCAGCCATCGCCCGAGCCCGAACGAATGCCGCCACAGCCAATGAACCAAGCTGGAGAACAGGCCGGAAATCATGGTGATATGCAAGCCGGAAATGCTGATCAGGTGGCCGATGCCGGTGCGCGTGAACAAGGTCCAGTCCCGCTGCTGGATGCCTTGCTGATCGCCCACCACGAGGGCCGCCAGCACCGGGGCGAAGCGAGCATCGGCTGGCAGGCTTTGCAAGACGTGATCGCGCACCTGCGCCCGCCATCGCGCGATCCGCCACGCCAGCCGTTCGCCGACAGCGTCCTGCGGCTCGCCGATGGCATCGCGCACATGGCCAGTGGCGCCAAGCCCGGCCGCCATCAGCCAGAACTCGTAATCGAAGCCATGCGGGTTGGCCAGGCCATGAGGCTGTCGCAAGCGCACGGTGAAGACGTAGCGCTCGCCCGGCCGCAAGCCGGCCGGGGCATCCTCCCAGCCCAGCAAGACGCGGGGCGGCATGCCAGCCGCATCGTCGAGCGCGAACACGAAGCGCTGGCCGCGCGCGGCCTGCGCCGGCAGCCCGGCCACCACGCCACTCACCTGCAGGTCGACCCCTTCCAGCCCAGGCGCGAGCCGCTCTGCCAGACGAACCTCGGCGCGCCACGCCGAACAGCCGAAACCAGCCAGCAGCGACAACGCGATCCAGGCCACCCGCGCCCAGCCAGGCCGGCGCGTGCGCAGGCCCAGCGCGAGCGTGGCCGCCAGGAGCCCGGCAGCCGCCAACGCCCACACCGCGCCGCCACGCGGCAGCGAGCCTTGTTGCTGCAGCCACCAGCAGCCCGCCACGAAGGCGAGCAAAGACAGACGCATGTGGACTCCCCAACGGGTAGATGGGATATCGGATGCGTCTGCTTATACGGCCGTCACCGGCCGCCAGACTTGTCAGGATGAAACGGGTTGGTTGCCGATTGTTTCGGCCGGGGCCAAAGCAGGCAATGCCGAGGGGAACATGGTTGACGCGAACGCGCCCAGCCGCGGCAAGGCGGCCACGGAGTTGCGCCACATCGCCTGCGCCAGCGGCACGGCATCCAGCCCGCGCAACTCGCCCAGCACGCGCGCCACGCCGGCCACTTCGGCAGGCGTGTTGCGCGCCTTGTGCTGCTCGCCGAACTGGTCGTCGGACAGCCAGGCGGGCGCGATGTCGGGTGCGTCGGTTTCCAGCACGATGGCGTCGAGCGGCAGGTCCACCGCCAGGCGCCGGATCTGGTTGGCGCGGCTGAAGGTCAGGTTGCCGCCGAAACCCAGCTTGAGGCCCTGGTCGATAAATCCCCGCGCCTGCTGCACACTGCCGTTGAAAGCATGGGCAATGCCCTGGCGCACGCCGATGCGGCGCAACTGGGCCGCCACCTGGTCCTGCGACTTACGCACATGCAGCAGCACCGGCAAGTCCAGCTCGCGCGCAATCTTGAGTTGCTCGGCGTAGATCCAGGCCTGGTGCGCGGCATCGAGGCCGGGCACGAAGAAATCGAGCCCGATCTCGCCGATACCGACGAAGCGCGGATCGGCCAGCGAGGCTTGCGCCTCGCTGCGCAAGGCGTCGAGGTCGGCCTGGCCCGCGCCCGGCGTGCACAGCGGATGGATCCCCAGCGCGTAGACGCAGCTAGCGTGGCGATGCGCCAGCGCCCGCACCGCGGCAAAATTCGACACGGCCACGGCCGGCAGCACGATGCCCGTCACCCCCGCCGTGGCAGCGGCGGCGGCAACGGTGTCACGGTCGGCATCGAATTCGCCCGCGTCGAGGTGGCAATGCGTATCGATCCACATGGTGGGTTCCGCTGGCGCCAGGGCGCTCAGCGCTCGCGGTGGATATGCCCGTCGCGCAGTCGCAGCACGCGATCGCAGCGGCTGGCCAGGTCGAGGTCATGGGTCACGATGACAAAACTGGTGCCCAGCGTGCGCGACAGCTCCAGCATCAGGTCGTAGACGCCGCCCGCGGTATGGTCGTCCAGGTTGCCGGTGGGCTCGTCCGCCAGCACACAGGCCGGGCCGCCCACCAGCGCGCGGGCGATCGCCACCCGCTGGCGCTCGCCGCCCGACAGCTCGCCGGGCCGGTGCTGCGCCCGGTCGCCCAGGCCCACGCGCTCCAGCACCGTCATCGCCGCCGCGCGCGCCTCGGGCTGGCGCAGCCCGCGGATGCGCATCGGCATGGCCACATTATCCAGCGCGGTGAACTCGGGCAGCAGGTGGTGGAACTGGTAGATGAAGCCCAGCTCGCGGTTGCGCACGATATTGCGCTCGCTCTCGCGCAGCGCGGTGAAGGGCCGGCCCTTCAAGGCGACCCGCCCGCTGTCCGGGTTATCGAGCCCGCCCAGCACATGCAGCAGCGTGCTCTTGCCGGAGCCGGAAGCGCCCACGATGGCGACTTTCTCGCCCGCATCCACCCGGACATCCACGCCCTTGAGCACGGTCACGTCCAGGCCGCCCTGGCGGAAGCGCTTGGTCAGGCCTTCGGCCAGCAGCACCGGCGTATCCGAGCCGGCCTTGCCAGCGGCGTCAGCGGCATTGCCGGCCGGTGCGGCGCGCATCAGGGTTTCACTCATAGCGCAGCGCCTCCGCCGGGTTGACGCGGGCGGCACGCCAGCTTGGGTAGAGCGTGGCCAGGATGGACAGCACGAAGGAGACGATACCGATGGTCGCAATGTCGTTCACGCGGGGATCCGAGGGCAGTTCGCTAATGAAATAGATGTCGCGCGGCAGGAACTGCACATGCAGCAGCTGTTCGATAAAGGGCACGATCACATCGATGTTGAAGGCGATCAAGGCGCCGCCGGCAACCCCCGCCAGCGTGCCGATAAAGCCAATGGCAACGCCCTGCACGATAAAGATCTTGGTGATCGAGCTCGGCTGGGCGCCCATGGTGCGCAGGATGGCGATGTCAGCCTGCTTGTCCGTCACGGTCATGACCAGCGTGGACACCAGGTTGAAGGCCGCCACCGCGATGATCAGCGTCAGGATGATGAACATCATGCGCTTCTCGGTCTGTACCGCGGCAAACCAGTTGCGGTTCTGCTTGGACCAGTCCCGCAGGTAAAGCTCGCCCGAGAGCGTGCCGGCCAGCTGGTCGGCTACCTGGGGCGCACGCTGCATGTCCGTCAGTTTCAAACGCACGCCGGTGGGCCCGGCGAGGCGGAACATGGCTTCGGCGTCGCGGATATTGATCAGCGCCAGCGCATTGTCGAACTCGAAATGGCCGGACGAGAACACGCCCACCACCGTGAACTGCTTGAGCCTCGGCAGCACGCCGGCCGGCGTGATGGTGCCCTGCGGCACCACCAGCGTGACCTTGTCGCCCACCTGCACGCCCATCGCGTTGGCCAGCTCATTGCCCAGGGCAATGCCGAACTCGCCCGGAAGCAGCTGCTCCATGCTGCCGCCCCGGAACTGCTTGCCGATATCGGAAACCTTGGGCTCTTCCGAAGGCTCGACCCCGCGCAGCAGCACGCCGCGCACGGCGTCCTCGCGGGTCAGCATAGCCTGCGCGGCCACATAGGGCGCAGCACCGATCACTTCCTTGTTGCGCATCGCCTCGGCGGCGGTCTTCTGCCAGTCGGGCAGCGCCCCGGGGCCGACCACCTCGATGTGCGACAGCACCGAGAGCATGCGATCCCGCACTTCTTTCTGGAAACCGTTCATCACCGACAGCACCACGATCAGCGCCGCCACGCCCAGCGCAATGCCGAGCATGGAAATCATCGAGATAAAGGAAATAAAGGTGTTGCGGCTGGCGCGCTTGCTTGCGCGGGTGTATCGCCAACCGATCTGCCACTCGTAAGGAAAGTTCAAGAGGGTTCCTGTTGTTAAGGAGAAACGCCGGCGCCACACCGCCGACGCCGCTGATGACTTGCCGGCCGCACACCCGGGGCGCCGCTCGCGCCACTGTCGCCACTGTCGCAACCGAGGCCGGGGACGATATTTCCGCCGCCAGCCAGCCGCAAGTTTACAATCTCGGCACCATGATGACGCACCTGACCCTGATTGTGCCCTTTTCTGTCCCGCCCGGCGCCGCGATCGACGCCGACGGCGGGGGCAACGACGCCATGCTCGAAGCCCTGCTGCGGCAGTTGGAGTTGCCGGCGCTGGGAAAGTTGCTCACGCGCGCCAGCCCCGGCCCGCGCGAGCGGCACGACGACCCCTTCCTGCGCGCGCTGCCGCATGAGCGCTGGCTGGCCGGGCGCGCCAGGCTCGACACAGCCCGTGTGCCCAGCGCCCCGTACATGCGCCTGGCCGACATGACCGCCGCCGGCGCCAGTGCCACGGTGGACGATGGCCAGGCCTGGGCCTGCCTGCAGCCGGTGCATATCCACGCCGCGCGCGACCACCTGGTGCTGATGGATCCGGCCCAGCTGCATATCCGGGCCGAGGAGTCCGCCGCCCTGCACGCCGCGGTGGCGGCGCTGCTGCAGGAATCCGGCATTGTGCTTGAGACACCGCACCCGGCGCGCTGGTACATCCCGCAAGCCGTATTCGGGCCACTTGTGGCCGCCAGCCCGCTGCGCGCCACCGGCCGCAATATCGATGTGTGGATGCAAGCCGGCGAGCGCGCCCGCGACTGGCGCCGGATCCAGAACGAAATCCAGATGACCTGGTACGACCATCCGGTGAACCAGGCCAGGGAGGCTGCGGGAGAGTTCTCCGTCAATTCGGTCTGGCTCCACGGCGGCGGCACCCTGCAGCCGGTGCCGCGCCTGGCGGACACGGTATTGACCAGCGACGCCTTCCTGCGCGGCGTGGCGCTGGCCGGCGGCGCGGCATGCCAGCCCCAGCCGCCGCGTTTCAAGGCAATCCAGGCGATGCAGGGCAGCGCCATGGTGCTGCTGGAGGACGCCATCGAGTCCCATATCGCCCAGGACTGGGGCCTGTGGATCGAGCGCATGCACACGCTCGACGCCGAATGGTTCGCGCCCGCCCTGGCCGCCCTTGAAGCCGGGCAGTTGCAGGCGGTCACGCTGATGCTGTCCGGCGACAACCACTACGCCGAGTTCACCGTGCGCCGCGCCGACCTGCGCAAGTTCTGGCGCGGCCTGGGCCAGCGCGGCGACTGGCGCGCGCTGCTGTCCGACCTCGCCTATGCCGCCTGATCCCCTGGTTTTCCGCAAGACCCCGCAATGACAAAAATCGCCGTTCGTTCCTTTTCCGCCGAATATGCCGGCAAGCTGGCCGGGATCGGCCTGCATCCCACGCTGGCGCGCATCCTCTCGGCACGGGGCGTACGCGAGCCGGCCGAGCTCGCCACCGAGCTGCCCGGCCTGGTGCCGCCGGCGGCCATGAAAGGCATCGACCACGCGGCCACCTACCTGGCCGACGCCATCGCCGCGGGCCGGCGCCTGCTGATCGTGGCGGACTATGACTGCGACGGCGCCACCGCCTGCGCGGTAGGCGTGCGCGGTTTGCGCATGCTGGGGGCGCGCATCGACTACATCGTGCCCAACCGCTTCGAGTACGGCTACGGCCTGACCCCGGAGATCGTGGCCCTGGCCGCCAAGCAGCAGCCGGATGTGATCGTGACGGTGGACAACGGCATTGCCAGCGTCGACGGCGTGGCGGCGGCCAATGCGCTCGGCATCGACGTGGTGGTGACCGACCACCACTTGCCCGGCGACCAGCTGCCCGACGCGGCCGTGATCGTCAACCCCAACCAGCCCGGCTGCGAATTCCCCAGCAAGAACCTGGCGGGCGTGGGCGTGATGTTCTACGTGCTGCTGGCCTTGCGTGCCGAACTGCGCCGCCGCGGCGTGTTCGACGCGCAGACCCAGCCGCGCCTGGACACCCTGCTGGACCTGGTGGCGCTAGGCACCGTCGCCGACGTGGTCAAGCTCGACAGCAACAACCGCATCCTGGTGGCGCAGGGCCTCAAGCGCATGCGCGCCGGCCGCATGCACGCCGGCGTGGCCGCCCTCTTCCGCGCCGCCGGGCGCGAGGCCACGCGCGCCAACACCTTCGACCTGGGCTTTGGCGTGGGCCCGCGCCTGAACGCCGCAGGGCGGCTGGCCGACATGTCGCTCGGCATCGAATGCCTGCTGACCGACGACGCCAACCGCGCCTGGGAAATCGCCCAGGAACTCGACGGCATGAACCGCGAGCGGCGCGATATCGAAGCTGGCATGCAGCAGGAAGCCTTGCAGATCCTGGAAGGCCCGCTGGGCGCGCTGGATCCGGCCGCGCGCTTTACCGTCAGCGTGTTCAACGACACCTGGCACCAGGGCGTGATCGGCATCGTGGCCTCGCGGCTCAAGGAAAAATACCATCGCCCCACCATCACCTTCGCCCCGGGCGACGAAGACACGATCAAAGGATCGGGCCGCTCCATCCCGGGCTTTCACCTGCGCGATGCGCTGGACCTGGTGTCCAAGCGCCATCCCGGCCTGCTGAAGAAGTTTGGCGGCCACGCCATGGCGGCCGGACTGACCCTCGGCGCCGACAGCTTCGGGCAGTTCATGGAAGCGTTCGAGGCGGTGGGGCGCGAATGGCTGAGCGACGAGCAGCTGGCGCGGGTAATCGAGACCGATGGCGACATCGAGGATGCCTGCTTCAGCCCGGAATTCGTCTCGCTGCTGGAGCAGCAGGTCTGGGGCCAGGGCTTCCCTGCGCCCACCTTCTGCGGCGAGTTCGACGTGCTGCGCCAGAGCGTGCTCAAGGGCAAGCACCTGAAGCTGCAGCTGGGGCGCGGCAGCCAGCGCTTCGACGCGATCTGGTTCAACCATGCGGATTCGCTGGGCGCCAGCGCGCTGGTGGCCTACCGGCTCGACAACAATACCTTCAACGGCATCACACGGGTGCAGATGGTGATCGAGCACGCGCAGTAGCGCGCCCGCCCAGCGGGTGGCTTAGCCGCGCGACGGCAGCAGCCCCACCGGATCCACCGGTTTGCCGTTGTTGCGTACCTCGAAATGCAGCTCGCTGTCGGCCGTGCCCATGCGCCCGACCTCCTGCCCGCCGGATACCTGCGCGCCCTCGCTGACCGAGGGCTTGTCCAGGTTGCCATACACCGTCAGCCAGTTGTCGTCGTGCTTGATGATCACCAGCATGCCGTAGCCGCGCAGGTCGCCGACGTGGATGGCCTTGCCGGCGGCGGCCGCGCGCACCACGCTGCCGGGCGCCGTGTTGATGCGCAGGCCCTTGCTGGCAGGCGGCCCGTAGCCGGCGGTCACGCGGCCGTCGGCCGGCCATTGCAGGCGGATGCTGGTGGCGGGCGCGCGCGACGGCGCGCTGTTGTCCACCCGCGGCGTGTCCCCGACCGCCACCGGGCCGTTGCCGGCCCCCGTGCCGGCGCTGGCGCCAGCCGGCGGGCGGACCCGCAGCAGTTGCCCGACTTCGATCCGGTCCGCGCTGGGCAGCTGGTTCCAGCGCACCAGGTCGCGCACGGCGCGCTTGTGCCGCCGGGCCACGGTGTACAAGGTGTCGCCGCTCTGCACCCGGTAGTAGCCATCCGGCGCGGGTTCGCTGGCCAGGGTGCCGCAGCCGGCGGCCAGGCACGCCGCAGCGGCGGCGGCCAGCAGGCCAAGCGCGCGGCGCCGCGCGCTCGTCTTGTCGTGGTTGCTTTGCTTCATCACGTACTTATCGTCCCTCCCTGTCCTTAACTTGAAGCCTGCCTGGTGGCCGGTCTTGGGCCGACGGCACGTTCGAGTCTGCCATGATGCACCCGCAACTGTAGACCCTCCAGGGGGCAAACCGTTCGAAATCGCGCAACAGACACGATCACAACCGGGGCAAAAGCCCCCGATCCGCTATAATTCAAGGTTTTGAAAGCGCAGGAACATCATGGAAGCAGAACGCCTCAACGCCATCTCCGGTGCCATCTCTGATCTCCGTTCGCGAACGGAAGATCTACGGGGGTATCTTTGACTACGATGTCAAAGTAGGACGACTCGACGAAGTCAACGGCGAACTCGAGGACCCCGAGGTCTGGAACAACCCCAAGCGGGCCCAGGATCTCGGCAAGGAAAAGAAGATGCTGGAGGGCGTGGTCAGCGTGCTCGGCAAGCTCACGGACGACCTTAGCGGCGCCGACGAGCTGTTCGAGCTCGCCCGCGAAGAAGGCGACGACGACACGCTGGAAGCCATCGAAACCGACGTTGCCGGCTTCGAGGCCATCGTCGCCGACATGGAATTCCGCCGCATGTTCTCCGGCGAAATGGACCAGGCCAACGCCTTTATCGACATCCAGGCCGGCGCCGGCGGCACCGAAGCCTGCGACTGGGCCTCGATGCTGCTGCGCCAGTACCTGAAGTACTGCGAGCGCAAGGGCTTCAAGGCCGAAGTGCTGGAAGAGTCGGAGGGCGACGTGGCGGGCATCAAGAGCGCCACGATCAAGGTCGAGGGCGAGTACGCGTTCGGCTACCTGCGCACGGAAACCGGCGTGCACCGCCTGGTGCGCAAGTCGCCGTTCGATTCGTCGGGCGGCCGCCACACGTCGTTCTCGTCGGTCTTCGTCTACCCCGAGGTCGACGAATCGTTCGAGGTCGACGTCAATCCGGCGGACCTGCGCGTGGATACCTACCGTGCCTCCGGCGCGGGCGGCCAGCACATCAACAAGACCGATTCGGCCGTGCGGATCACGCACATCCCGACCGGCATTGTGGTGCAGTGCCAGAACGACCGCTCGCAGCACCGCAACCGCGCCGAAGCCATGTCGATGCTGAAGTCGCGCCTGTATGAGCACGAAATGCGCAAGCGCCAGGCCGAAGCCGACAAGCTGGAGTCGTCCAAGACCGATGTGGGCTGGGGCCACCAGATCCGCTCGTACGTGCTGGACCAGAGCCGCATCAAGGATCTGCGCACCAACGTGGAAATGTCCAACACGCAGAAGGTGCTGGACGGCGACCTGGATCCCTTCATCGTAGCCAGCCTGAAGCAAGGGCTGTAACACGCAGCGGCGCCGCGCCGCCGCCACGCGCTCCCGGCAGGGATCGGCGTGTGGCGGCGGCAGGTGCGGCCACTCACCTGCCGGGACAATCTTGACCATGACCGCAGCATCGACCGCAGCAACGCATCTGATCATCATCACGGGCACCTCGCGCGGGCTCGGTGCCTCGCTGACGCAGGCATTGCTCAAACCGGGCAACCGCCTGGTGTGCGTGTCCCGCAGCCGCAATCCCGAGCTGGAACGGGCGGCGTCCGCCAGCGGCGTCAAGGTAGCCTGGCACTTGCAAGACCTCTCCCAAGCTGGCCCGTCGGCAACCTGGCTCGGCAGCGTCCTCGATGTCGTCGAGGAGACGCTTGCCAGCGTCACGCTGATCCTGAACGCGGGCGTGATCGATCCGATCGGCCCCATCGCCAATCTGCGCGAACCGGCGGTGGTGCAGCATCTGCTGACCAACCTGGCCACGCCGATGACCATGACCGCGGCCTTCCTCTCGCACACCGAGCGCTTTGGCTGCCCGCGCAAGATCCTGGCGATCTCCTCCGGCGCGGCGCGCCGCCCGGTCGAAGGCTGGAGCGCGTATTGCGCTGGCAAGGCGGGCCTGGACATGTTCGTGCGCTCCATCAACGCCGAATACGCGCAGGCGCCGGCCGAACGCGCCGTGCGCGCGGTAGCGCTGGCGCCGGGCGTGGTCGATACCGGCATGCAGGCCACCATCCGCAACGCCGACTTTGCGCAGGTGCAGCGCTTCCGCGACCTCAAGGACAACGATCAGCTGGCCTCGGCCGACGACACCGCGCAGCGTATCGCTGCGTACCTGCAGCGGCCTGACTTCGGCAGCACCGAGCTCGACGACATCCGCAATACATGAACCTCGCGCGGGCCTGGCCCGAGCGACCCACCAAGACATCATGACCGAATCCAACCGCGCTCCCGCCGAGACCAACGTCCCGGCCGCAGCCGACGAAAACAAGATCATCGCGGAACGGCGCGAGAAGCTCCAGGCCCTGCGTCAGCAAGGCCCGGCCTTCCCCAACGACTTCCGCCCGACCCACCAGGCCGCCGCGCTGCACACGCAGTACAGCGAGACCGAGCAGGCCGTGCTCGAAGCCACCCCGGTGGAAGTCGCCATCGCCGGGCGCATGATGCTCAAGCGCGTGATGGGCAAGGCCAGCTTTGCCACCGTGCAGGACGGCTCGGGCCGCATCCAGTTCTACATCAGCCGCGATGCGATCGGTGAAGACGTGTACGCCGCCTTCAAGAAGTGGGACCTGGGCGATATCGTGGCGGCCCGCGGCACGCTGATGAAGACCAAGACTGGTGAGCTGTCGGTGGCGGTGACCGAACTGCGCCTGCTGTCCAAGAGCCTGCGCCCCCTGCCCGGCGACTACTACGGCCTGGCCGACCAGGAACAGAAATACCGCCAGCGCTATGTGGACCTGATCGTGTCGCCGGAAACGCGCGCCACCTTCCGCGCCCGCACCAACGCCATCAGCTCGCTGCGCCGGCACATGGCCAGCAACGACTTCATGGAAGTCGAAACGCCGATGCTGCACCCGATCCCGGGCGGCGCCACGGCCAAGCCGTTCATCACCCACCACAACGCGCTGGACATGCAGATGTTCCTGCGCATCGCGCCCGAGCTGTACCTGAAGCGCCTGGTGGTGGGCGGTTTCGAGCGCGTGTTCGAGATCAACCGCAACTTCCGCAACGAGGGGGTGAGCCCGCGCCACAACCCTGAGTTCACCATGATGGAGTTCTACGCGGCCTACACGGACTACCGCTGGCTGATGGACTTCACCGAGGACCTGATCCGCCAGGCCGCGATCGACGCGCGCGGCAGCGCCGTGCTGACCTACCAGGACCGCGAGCTGGACCTGTCCAAGCCGTTCCATCGCCTCACCATCACGCAGGCCATCCAGAAGTTCGCGCCGCAATATACCGACGCGCAACTGGCCGACACGGAATTCCTGCGCGCCGAGCTGAAGAAGTTCGGCATCAACACCGGCGCCCCGCAATTCCTTAATGCGGGCCTGGGCACGCTGCAACTGGTGCTGTTCGAGGAAACCGCCGAAAGCCAGCTGTGGGAGCCGACGTTCATCATCGACTACCCGGTGGAAGTCTCGCCGCTGGCGCGCGCCTCGGATACCCAGCCGGGCATCACCGAGCGCTTCGAGCTGTTCATCACCGGCCGCGAGATCGCCAACGGGTTCTCCGAGCTGAACGACGCCGAAGACCAGGCCGAGCGCTTCCGCAAGCAGGTTGACCAGAAGGATGCTGGCGACGAAGAAGCGATGTACTTCGACGCCGACTACATCCGTGCGCTGGAATACGGCATGCCCCCGACGGGCGGCTGCGGCATCGGCATCGACCGCCTGGTGATGTTGCTGACCGACAGCCCGAACATCCGCGACGTCATCTTGTTCCCGCATCTGCGCCGCGAGGACTGACGCGGCGCGGCAGCCTCGCCGGGCTGCCTCGCACAGCAAAAAGCCCCACCAATGTTTGGTGGGGCTTTTTGCTTGTGGCTGCGAGCTTGTTACAAACACAGCCCGCGAAGGCCATGCAGTTTCGCTGCCAAGCCTATGATTTAAAAGAAAATTTCAGACTACAGAAACTTACAAAATCAAACGGAAAATGGCAGTGAATTGGGCCAAACTAGGTCCATCGAACCGCTAGCCATCAGTACCGCTGACCGGCTGCGTTTGCGAGGAAAATAATATGTCGAATCCAACCTTGCACCAATCCAACGAGCCTGCCATGCCCGCTTCCCTGCCCACCCAACGCCGCCTGCATCCGCTGGTCGGCGCCGCCGCGGTAGCCATCGTGATCGCCAGCCTGACCGCGGTCGCCGCCATGACTGGCGTGCTGCCTACCAGCAAGGCCACGCAGGGAACGCAGCAATCCCTGACTGCGCCTGTCGCCGCCAATGCCACCGTCAATGGCGCCGACACCGCGCAACTGCCGGCACCGGGCAGCACCACGCGGCCGCCCGAGACCGCGAACCTGGCACAAGCGCCCATCGCCCCGGCCGCACCGGCACCGGCACCGGCACCCGCTGCACGCCGCGCCCAGGAGCGCAGCAGCGCCAGCCGCGATGCAGGCTATGGTCCCGCGCCCAGCCGCAATGACAACGGCGCCTATGCCGAACGCCAGCCGGCGCAAGGCAGCGCGTATGCCGGCCGCGTCGTAGCCATCACCCCGATCGAAGCGCCCAAGCCGGCCAGTGGCCTGGGCGCCGTCGGCGGCGCGGTCATCGGCGGCCTGCTCGGCAACCAGATCGGCAAGGGCAATGGCCGTATCCTGGGCACCGTGGCCGGTGCTGTGGGCGGCGGCTTTGCCGGCAACCAGATCGAGAAGACCGTGCGCAAGGACACCAGCTACCAGGTCCGCGTGCAGATGGACAACGGCAGCCACCGCACCTTCACGTATCAAGCCGACCCGGGCGTGCAAGTCGGGGAACGTGTGCACATGCAGGATGGCCAGCTGGTCGCTGGCTGAGCCGGCATCCGCAACAGCAAAAAAAAACCGCGTGAGACGCGGTTTTTTTTCGTTCCAGCCTTTATTCCGCTTCTTCAATCCAGGCGGATTGAATCGCTTCCAGGATCTTCTCGCCCGAGCGATCGGCCACATCGGCAAAGCCGTCCAGCTCCATGACCCAGCGGTGCAGGTCGGTGAAGCGGATGGTGGTGGGATCCACGTCCGGGTACTTGTCGTACAGGGCGGCGGCGATGTCGTAGGTGTCGGTCCACTTCATGGGAATTCTCTCCGGTCAGCTCTGGTCAGGCCAGCAAGTCAGCGAGCGCGCCGCGCTCAATGCTCTTCCTTGGCATGGTTGATCGTGTACTTGGGGATCTGCACGGTGAGGTCGCCGTCGGCCACCAGGGCCTGGCAGGACAGGCGCGAGTTGGGCTCCAGGCCCCAGGCCTTGTCGAGCAGGTCTTCCTCTTTTTCTTCGGCCTCTTCCAGCGAGTTGAAGCCCTCGCGCACCACCACGTGGCAGGTGGTGCACGCGCAAGACTTCTCGCAGGCGTGCTCGATCTCGATGCCGTTGCTGAGCAACGCGTCGCAAATGCTGGTGCCGGCTTTGGCTTCGAACACGGCCCCTTCGGGGCAGAGTTCGACGTGGGGCAATACGATGATCTGTGGCATGGAATGTCCTGGGATATAAATAGGGTGCGATTGGCCTCGGGGATCAGCCCAGGTCCTGCACCTTGCGGCCGGCCAGCGCGCTCTTGATCGAGCGGTCCATCCGGCGGGCAGCGAATTCGTCGGTGCCGCGGGACAGCGCTTCCACCGCCGTCTTGATGGCGTGGTGATCTTCGCCTGCGGCAACGTCGCTCGCGGCCGCGATCAGGCGCTCCACGTCGGCGCGCTCCTCGGCCGAGAGCAGGTCGCCATCGAGTTCCAGCGCGCGGCGCGTGGCTTCGATAAGGCGCGCGGCATCCACGCGTTCCTCCGCCAGCGCACGGCTCTTCATGTCGTGCTCGGCTTCGCGGAAGCTGTCCTGCAGCATGCGCGCGATCTCGTCGTCGGCAAGGCCGTAGGACGGCTTGACAGCGATAGTCGCCTCCACGCCCGATTGCGTCTCGCGCGCGAAGACCGACAGCAGCCCGTCGGCGTCAACCTGGTACGTCACGCGAATGCGTGCCGCGCCGGCTACCATCGGCGGAATGCCGCGCAACTCGAAACGCGCCAGCGAGCGGCAATCGCTCGCCAGTTCGCGCTCGCCTTGCAGCACGTGGATGGCGATGGCCGTCTGGCCGTCCTTGAACGTGGTGAATTCCTGCGCGCGGGCAACCGGGATGGTGCTGTTGCGCGGGATGATCTTCTCGACCAGGCCACCCATGGTTTCCACGCCCAGTGACAGCGGGATCACGTCCAGCAGCAGCCAGTCCTCGCCGGGGGCGCCGTTGCCGGCCAGCAGGTTGGCCTGCATGGCCGCGCCCAGGGCCACGACCTTGTCCGGATCGAGGTTGGTCAGCGGCGGCTGGCCGAAGAAGTCTCCCACCGCCTTGCGGATCGAGGGGATGCGGGTTGCGCCGCCAACCAGCACGACGCCCTTGACCTCGTCCGCCGCGACGCCGGCATCGCGCAGCGCCTTGCGCACAGGCGACAGGGTCTTTTGCACCAGCGGCGCGGTCAGCTCGACAAAGGTCGAGGCCGAGAGCGTCAGGTGCACGATCTCGCCGCTGTTCAGCACGGCATCGATCACGGTCGAATCGGCCGCCGACAACGCTTCCTTGGCCGCGCGGGAGCGCACCATCAGCAGGCGCATATCCTCGGCAGACAGCGGTTGCAGGTTAGCCTGCTCGACGATCCAGCACATCAGGCGCTGGTCGAAATCGTCGCCACCCAGGGCGGAATCGCCGCCGGTGGCCAGCACTTCGAACACGCCCCGGCTGAGCTTGAGGATGGAGATATCGAAGGTGCCGCCGCCGAGGTCGTACACCGCGTAGATGCCCTCGGAAGCATTGTCCAGGCCATAGGCGATGGCAGCCGCGGTGGGCTCGTTGAGCAAGCGCAACACTTCAAGGCCCGCGAGCTGCGCGGCATCCTTGGTGGCCTGGCGCTGGGCGTCGTCGAAATAGGCGGGCACCGTAATCACCGCGCCGACGAGTTCGTCGCCGAGCGAATCCTCGGCACGCTGGCGCAGCGTGGCCAGGATTTCCGCCGAGACTTCCACCGGACTCTTCACGCCGGCCACGGTCTTGATCTGCACCATGCCGSGCGCATCGACGAAATCGTAGGGGCTGTGCTCGATATGCGCGACGTCGCGCAAGCCGCGCCCCATGAAGCGCTTGACCGAGACGATGGTGTTCTTGGGGTCGTGCACCGCTTCTTCCTGCGCGCGGTAGCCGATCTGCGCACCCTTGGGCAGGTAGCGCACGACCGAAGGCAGCAACGCGCGGCCGCTTTCGTCGGTCAGGACTTCGGGAATGCTGTTGCGAACCGCTGCCACCAGCGAATTGGTGGTGCCAAGGTCGATGCCGACCGCGAGCCGCTTCTGGTGAGGTGCCGGCGACATGCCGGGTTCGGAGATCTGGAGCAATGCCATGATGAATCTTCTTTAATCGTGCGGTGGCAAAAACGGCCCGTCACACAGGCCGGCTTTGCGCCGGGGCGCCATTGTGGCATGGCTGAGGTGAACTTGCCTGGCGGCGCTGGGGTCCCTCGGGGACCCTAGCCTTCCAGGCGCTCGATCGCCTCGCTGGTGTCGTGCTCGATTTTCTCGATGAACATCAATTGCCTGGCCGCGCTGCCGGCACCCGCGTTATCGCCGGCATCGAGCAGCGCACCCAGCGCCGCGTGGCGCTCGCGCTTCTCGCCACGCAGCTCACGCAGCAGCGCATCGAGGCGCGCGACATCTTTCTCTTCAACCGCTTCCTGGAGGGCCTCGCGCCATTCCATCTGCTGCATCAGGAAGGCGGGCGCCATGGCGGTATTGCTCTCGGCCTGGATGTCCACGCCACGCAGCGTCAGCAGGTAGATCGCGCGCTTGAGCGGCTGGCGCAGCGTGCGGTACGCCTCGTTGGCATGCGCGGCCCATTGCATGGCCACGCGCCGCTCCGCATCGCCGGCATTGGCGAAGCGGTCCGGATGCGCCTGCGATTGCACGGTCAGGTAGGCTGCGTCCAGCGCCCCCTCGTCGACTGCATATCCGACCGGCAGGCCGAATAGCGCGAAATAATCGTCTTTCAACACCTTCCCCAACAAAAAGGAGCGGCTGCGCCGCCCCTTTGAACTGCCTTCAGCGTGAAAGCGGCACGCTGACCGCGCGGCACAGGCCGCAGCAATGTGGCGGCTGATCCGGTCAGGCGGCGCGCTTCGCGCTGCTGCCCGCCCAATCCGCCGGCGGCTCCGCCCGATCACATTTCAGGCAGTTCACCAGCGCGCCCATCCTGGCCGCCCGCCCCTGCGGCGTCAGCGTCCATGGACGCATCTGCCAGGGCGGGTCATGGCGCATATGCTGGCCATGCCCGCAATCGAGTTCCGCCACCCAGTGGCTTTCCTCGTCCTGGTGAAAGCCGACAATGCTGCGTTTCATCGTATCCGGCGTGCTGATGCCAGCACGCTCAAACCCGGAACGACTCTCCGCAACCGCACTCATCCTTGACGTTGGGGTTGTTGAAACGAAACCCCTCGTTCAAGCCTTCACGCGCAAAATCGAGCTCGGTGCCATCGATATACGGCAAGCTCTTGGGATCGACGATCACCTTGATGCCGTGCGACTCGAACACGCTGTCTTCCGGCAACAGGTCGTCGACGTACTCCAGCTTGTAGGCCAGGCCCGAGCAGCCGGTGGTCTTGACGCCGAGGCGCAGGCCAACGCCCTTGCCGCGGCGGTCCAGGTAGCGCGCCACATGCTTGGCGGCCTTCTCGGTAAGCGTGATCATCGCTGCTTCATCCCTTGATTGAACGCGGAACTCAGGCGGCCTTCTGCTCGGCGCCTTCGTGCTTCTTCTTGTAGTCCTCGACCGCTGCCTTGATGGCATCTTCGGCCAGGATGGAGCAGTGGATCTTCACCGGCGGCAACGCCAGTTCTTCGGCGATGTGCGTATTCTTGATTTCCAGTGCCTGATCCACGGTCTTGCCCTTGACCCATTCGGTCACGAGCGAGGAGGACGCGATGGCCGAGCCGCAGCCATAGGTCTTGAACTTGGCGTCTTCGATCACGCCAGCTTCGTTGACCTTGATCTGCAGCTTCATGACGTCGCCGCAAGCGGGCGCGCCAACCATGCCGGTGCCCACCGCGTCGTCGTTCTTATCGAACGAGCCAACATTGCGGGGGTTTTCATAGTGGTCGAGAACCTTGGTGCTGTATGACATTTTGGCTACCTCTTGGCGTATCGGTATTTATGGGGTCTTGCGTGGGTCTTGGCGCTTGGTGCTTAGTGCGCTGCCCACTGGATGGAATTCAGGTCCACACCGTCCTTGAACATTTCCCACAGCGGCGACAAATCGCGCAGCTTGGAGATCTTGCTCTTGAGCAGTTCCACGGTGTAATCGACTTCTTCCTCGGTGGTGAAACGGCCCACCGTGAAGCGGATCGAACTGTGCGCGAGTTCGTCGTTGCGGCCCAGGGCGCGCAGCACGTACGAAGGCTCCAGCGACGCCGAGGTGCAGGCCGAACCCGACGACACCGCCACGTCCTTGATCGCCATGATCAGCGATTCGCCTTCGACGAAGTTGAAGCTGACATTGAGGTTATGCGGCACGCGTTGTTCCAGGTCGCCGTTCAGGTAGACCTCTTCCATGCCCGACAGGCCACGCCACAGGCGATCGCGCAGCATGCGGATACGCTCGTTTTCCGTAGCCATTTCCTCGCGGGCGATGCGGAAGGCTTCGCCCATGCCCACGATCTGATGCGTGGCCAGCGTGCCCGAACGCATGCCGCGCTCGTGACCGCCGCCGTGCATCTGCGCTTCCAGGCGCACGCGCGGCTTGCGGCGTACGTACAGCGCGCCCACGCCCTTCGGGCCGTAGGTCTTGTGTGCCGAGAACGACATCAGGTCGCACTTCAGCGTGTTCAGGTCGATCGCCACCTTGCCGGTGGCCTGGGCCGCGTCGCAATGGAAGATGATGCCCTTGGCGCGGCAGATCTCGCCGATCTGCGCCACGTCCTGGATCACCCCGATCTCGTTGTTGACCAGCATCACCGACACCAGGATCGTGTCAGGGCGGATCGCCGCCTTGAGCACTTCGATGTCGACCAGGCCGTTTTCCTGCACGTCGAGGTAGGTCACCTCGAAGCCCTGGCGCTCCAGCTCACGGGTGGTGTCGAGCACAGCCTTGTGCTCGGTCTTCACCGTGATCAGGTGCTTGCCCTTGCCCGAATAGAAATTGGCCGCGCCCTTGATGGCGAGGTTGTTGGACTCGGTTGCGCCCGATGTCCACACGATCTCGCGCGGATCGGCGCCCACCAGTGCCGCCACCTGCTCACGCGCTTCTTCCACCGCGCGCTCGGCATCCCAGCCGTAGGCGTGGCTGCGCGAAGCCGGATTGCCGAACTGTTCACGCAAGTACGGAATCATCTTGTCCGCCACGCGCGGGTCTACCGGCGTGGTGGCTGAGTAATCCATGTAGATGGGGAAATGTGGGGTGCTCATCGTTATGACTGCCTTTTAGGGACCGCTATGCTTGACGTTGCTCTCTATTCTCTCGCCGGCTGCCCGTCTTACGACTGAGCCAGGCTGAAAACCGAATTCACCACCCGCGGACGCGCGGGCTTTTCCTGCTTGTCCGCCTTGCCGATCGGCGCGGCCACGGTTTGCGCCGCCGACTCCTCGCGCATGTCGTGCAACACCGCGGGACACTTGGCGCGCTGCTGGTCGACCAGGTTCTTCAGGGAGACGGAATCGAGATACTCGACCATTTTCTGGTTCAGCGTGGCCCACAGCTCGTGGGTCATGCAGCGACCGGTTCCCTCATCTCCGTTACAATTACCCTTTCCGCCGCATTGCGTGGCGTCGAGCGGCTCATCGACTGCGATGATGATATCGGCCACCGTCACGTCTTCCGCCTTGCGGGCAAGACTGTAGCCGCCGCCCGGGCCGCGCACGCTTTCCACGATCTCGTGGCGGCGCAGCTTACCGAACAGCTGCTCTAGGTAAGAGAGGGATATTTTCTGGCGCTGGCTGATGCCCGCTAGCGTAACGGGGCCCTGATCCTGGCGCATGGCCAGGTCAATCATGGCGGTTACCGCGAAGCGGCCTTTGGTCGTCAGTCTCATGATGCTGGGGAGTACTTGATCATTTTGGTCAAGTATAAAAGAAGTCGACTAATTCAGTCAAGTACCCCTGCCGCATCGCATCAAACCCGCCCCTGCTCCGCCGAGGCCGTGCCAACGGGCGCGCGCGGCGGCACGATCAGCGACCAGGGGTGTTTCAGGATGCGCCGCCGCACGGCCGAACTTAGCGCCCGGCGATCCACCCGGCGCAGGCTGCGTGAGCCCAGCGCCATATTGAAGGCCAGCGCGAAACTCACAGCAACGTTCAGCAGCCCCATCAGCGCAATGCCCGCCACCGCCAGCCAGAACGACGGCAGCTTCAGCACAGCGAAGCCCAGCACGCCGATCGCGGTGCCCACCGAGCCGGTCGACAAGGTGACGTGCCGCACTTCCATGTGGGGGCCGAAGAAGCTGAGTATCTCCGGCCCCAGCCCGARCAGCAGCCCCAGCGACACATTGGCGGCGATCCCCGACATATTGCGCTTCCAGAAGTCCGCCATCCGCGTGGCTCCCTGCGCACCCAGCACATAGCGCAGGCGGCGGTTGTACACCATCACGTCATGCACCTTGTGCAGCGCGAACCAGTTGTCGGCCCAGCCCGCCACCAGGCTGGACAGCCACAAGAGTACCCCGGTAAAGATGGCGTAGACCGGCGTGGGGCCAAGGATGGAAAACGACTCGATGGTGGCGATCGCCTTGGCGGGTGTGATCAGGTTGGCGCCCAGGATGCGGTTGGCAAGCCACTGGATGCCCATCGCCACCGGGAACACCACCGCCAGGTTGCCGAAAATCGCCGCGGCGTTTGAGCGGATCATGGCGATGGTGTCGTCAACGAAGATCTCCCGGCCCTCCGGCCTGCCGACCGCATCGAGCCGGTGCGCCAGTGCCGGGCCGGTCATCGCCGGCTGCTTGGTGGCCAGTGTGAAATGCGCGAAGTGGATCACCAGGAAGCTGCCCGCATAGTTGAGCGAGGCCAGCAGGCCCTCGATGAACTTGTCCAGGTGCAGCCCATAGATCAGGAACTTGAGATAGACCGTGCCAACGGTGATCAAGCCGCCACCGGCGGCGGCCCGCATCAGCTCGCGATACTCGCGGCGATCGCGCGTGATGTAGTGCTCGCCGGTCTCGGCCGAGCGCTCAACCACCTTGCGCGCCAGTTGCGAAAACGAGGTGCCCGCCAGGTGCCCGATACTGCGCCGCGCCTGGGTGGAGCGGATCAGCGCCGCGATCAGGTGGGCATGCCGGCCGCGCCGCTGCGGCTCGACCCAGGTCGCCAGCAACAGCTCGATGCGCGCGAGCCGGACCTTCATGCGCTCGATCTGGAACACCACCTCCACCGAAACGCCGTTCTCCTCCAAGTCGTCGTACACGCGCTGAGCCGCCTGGTGGCAGCCATCGAGCAGCGCGCGGAAATAGTTGAGCCGGTGCGCGAAAGCCTCGCCGCCGTGCGCCGCCTCCTCCTCTTCGCACAAGGCTTGCACGGCGCTGTCCAGCCGAAAAAACGGCGTGTCCTGCACCTTGCCCTTGAGGCGCGAACGGATTGCCTGGCTCAGTCCGGTAGCACGCACCTGGCTGACCAGCACCTGGATGCTGGTGGCCAGCGTGCGGTCGAAACGATCCCATTCGGGCGGCGCGGCGGCTTCGCCCCGCGCTTGCGGATCGTCGGCGCGTAGCACGGCACCCAGCCGATCGAGCAGGTCGCCATCGAGCGCCTCGACCCAGTCGGCATCGTTGCCATCGATAAACAGCAGTGCGAACAGGCCCGCCATATCGCTACGGTTGGGCGGCGGCGGCAGGAACCGCGCCTGCAAGCGGTTCAGCACCTCGCTCCAGAAGCCCGGGTGGGAAGCCACACCGGTGTCGCACAGCAGGGTGACCGGATCGTTATCGCGCACGATGGAACGCACCATGCGGGCAAAGCGTCCCGCCACTTCCGGATTGCGGCCAAGCACCTGCAGCAGGTAGCGCAGCCGCACGTGCTCCCGGCGGCTCTTGTCAGCCGCCACGCCTTCGGCGCCCGGCAGCCCGTCGCGCCGGATCCAGTAGCCCAGCTCGATCAGCCAGCCGTTGCGGTCGGCCAGCGGCGCCTCCGGGTCCGCTGCCGCCAGGATTGCGTCGAGTTGCAGGCTGGCATTGCGCGACTCGCGCCATTTGCGGAACAGGGAACGAAACATGAATCCTCGTGAAAGTGATGGAAAGGCTGCAAGGGCGGCCGAGCGCAATCAGGTAGCGCCGCCAAGCCCCTTGGCACGGAGCATGGCGATCACGCCATCGCAGGCGTCCTCGACATAGTCGAGCACGCGCTCGAAGCCATCACCCTCGCCGTAGTAGGGATCCGGCACTTCGTCCGTGGCGTGCCGGCTGGCGAAGCTCATCAGCAGGCGCAGCTTGTCCTGGCTGCCAGGCGGGCAGATGGCACGCAGCGCCGCCAGGTTGTCCTGGTCCATGGCCAGCAGCAGGTCAAAACGGGCGAAATCCTGCACCACGGCCTGGCGCGCGCGTTGCGCGGAGAGGTCGTAGCCACGGGCTAGCGCATGACGCTGGGAGCGCGCATCGGGCGCGCGCCCGATGTGATAGCCATGCGTGCCGGCGGAATCCAGCTCGACCAGATCGGCCAGTCCGACCGCCTCCAGCTTGGCGCGCAGCACGCCCTCGGCGGTCGGAGAACGGCAGATGTTTCCCATGCAACACATCAAGATGGCGTATTTCTTCATAGGGGTGTGGCGCTATCCAGCGCCGAAAGCAAGACGACAAAAGGCGGCACGTGCGACGGGCTTGCAGCCACCGCACCGGGCACGGCTGCCACAACGAAGCCGGATTCTACAGCCCTGCCCGCGGGACCACGCTCACGGGAGCGCCAGCATGCCGGTTGAAGCCACCAGGCAAAAAAGATGACGCGAAGGTGCCGCCCACCGCATAATCGCGCGGTGAACCTCCGCCTCAGCCCACTCCTCCTGGCACCCCTTCTGCTTTGCGCAAGCCTGGCCAACGCCGCCGAGCCATCCGCGGACGCCGCCTCCGGCGCAGGCTGCGAAAGCCTGCTCACCGTGGTCCGGCATAGCCTGGAGAAAGAAATCGGTGCCGCCTGCCCTGCCTCGGCCCCTGCCCCTGTCCCTGCCTCGGCACCGGCGCCAGCCACCACATGCGCCGCGCAACGCGAACCGCTGCGCGCCATCGTGGACTTCATCAGCACGCGCGAGGCCGCCAGCGCGGACAAGTGCGACACCCTGCTGGAAGTCAACAAGCGTTTGCGCTCGCTGCCCCCGAAGGTCTGATAAGACTAGCAGGCAAGCAGGCAAATCGGCTCAGGGCAGCTTGGCCGCCAGCACATCCAGCTTTTCGATAGAAGGCGGCTTGGCGAACAGGTCGGGCGCCTTGGCCATCAGGGCCTCGGCCACCTTGCCCGACAGATGGGCGTTGCGCCCGGCCTCATCGGCAAACGCATCGAAGATGCCGAACGTGGATGGCCCGAGCCGCAGCGCAAACCATGCCGTGGTGCCGGCTTCGGCCTGCACCAGCGGCAAGCCGGCGAGCAGGAATTCCTCGACTTCCTTTTCCTTGCCGGGCTTCGCATGCAGCGGAACCCACAGAGCGAGCTTGACCATGGAACATCTCCTCACCACTGTCCGGGATTCCAACTATAGGCGGTAGCCAAGCCGCGCGCCTGCATCCCGCAGGCGTGTGGCCGAGGCAGGGCCCACGCCCTCAGGACGCGGCCGCGGCAGGCGGCGGCAGGTGCTCCCCATCGCCGCTGGCGCCAAAGACCTGGCGCTTGAGCTTGGCCAGCTGGTCGCGCACCTGCCCGGCCTTCTCGAACTCGAGATTCTTGGCGTGCTCGAACATCTGCTTCTCCAGCCGCTTGATCTCCTTCGCAACCTGCTTCTCGCTCATGTCCTCGTACTTGGCGCGCTCCTCCGCGGCCAGCAGCTCGGCCTTGACCTCGCCAGGGTCGTAGACCCCGTCGATGATGTCCTTGATGCGCTTGACCACGCCGCGCGGCACGATGCCATTGGCTTCGTTGAACGCGATCTGCTTGGCGCGGCGGCGTTCCGTCTCACCGATCGCCCGCTTCATCGAATCGGTCATCCGGTCCGCGTACAGGATGGCGGTGCCGTTGACGTTACGGGCTGCGCGGCCGATGGTCTGGATCAACGAACGCTCGGCGCGCAGGAAGCCTTCCTTGTCGGCGTCGAGAATCGCCACCAGCGAGACTTCCGGAATATCCAGGCCCTCGCGCAGCAGGTTGATGCCGACCAGCACGTCGAAGGTACCCAGGCGGAGGTCGCGAATGATCTCCACGCGCTCCACCGTATCGATGTCCGAGTGCAGGTAACGCACCTTGACGCCGTTCTCGGTCAGGAACTCCGTGAGCTGCTCGGACATGCGCTTGGTCAGCGTGGTCACCAGCACGCGCTCGCCGACGGAGACCTTCTGGTGGATCTCGGACAGCAGGTCGTCGACCTGCGTGGTCGCGGGACGCACGTGGATGATCGGATCAACCAGGCCGGTGGGCCGGACCACCTGCTCCACCACCTGGCCCGCATGCTCGTTCTCGTAATTGGACGGCGTGGCGGAGACAAACATCACCTGCCGCATCTTGCCCTCGAACTCCGAGAACTTGAGGGGGCGGTTGTCCAGGGCGGACGGCAGCCGGAAGCCATAGTCGACCAAGGTCGTCTTGCGCGCCTTGTCGCCGTTGTACATGCCGTTGAACTGCCCCATCAGCACGTGCGACTCGTCCAGGAACATCAACGCGTCCTGCGGCAGGTAGTCGACCAGCGTTGGCGGCGGATCGCCCGGCTTGGCGCCCGACAGGTGCCGCGAGTAGTTTTCGATGCCCTTGCAGAACCCGAGTTCGGAGAGCATTTCCAGGTCGAAGCGGGAGCGCTGCTCCAGCCGCTGCGCCTCCACCAGCTTGTTCTCCTTATAGAAGAAGTCCAGGCGCTCGCGCAGCTCTACCTTGATGTCCTCGATCGCCCGCAGCACGGTCTCGCGCGGGGTCACGTAGTGGCTCGACGGATAGACCGTGAACCTCGGGATCTTCTGCCGCACCCGCCCGGTGAGCGGGTCGAAGAACTGCAGGGAATCGATCTCGTCGTCGAACATGTCGACGCGCACCGCCAGCTCGGCATGCTCGGCCGGGAAGATATCCAGCGTATCGCCGCGCACGCGGAAGGTGCCGCGCTGGAAATCGGTCTCGTTGCGCGTGTACTGCATGGCGATCAGGCGTGCGATCACATCGCGCTGGCTGATCTTGTCACCGGTGCGCAGCGTCAGGATCATCTTGTGGTACTCGGACGGGTTGCCGATACCGTAGATGGCCGACACGCTGGCCACGATGATGGTGTCGCGCCGCTCCAGCAGGCTCTTGGTGGCCGACAGCCGCATCTGCTCGATATGCTCGTTGATCGAGGAATCCTTCTCGATGAACAGGTCGCGCTGCGGCACGTAGGCTTCTGGCTGGTAGTAGTCGTAGT
Source organism: Cupriavidus sp. YAF13 (assembly GCF_052113425.1). Taxonomy (NCBI): domain Bacteria; kingdom Pseudomonadati; phylum Pseudomonadota; class Betaproteobacteria; order Burkholderiales; family Burkholderiaceae; genus Cupriavidus; species Cupriavidus sp. YAF13. The sequence goes on along the minus strand of NZ_JBFRDD010000010.1, from coordinate 86,879 downwards.
AGCTGACGAAATACTCCACCGCATTGCGCGGGAAGAACTCGCGGAACTCGGAATACAGCTGTGCGGCCAGCGTCTTGTTGGGCGCGAACACGATGGCCGGACGGCCCATGCGGGCAATCACGTTGGCCATGGTGAAGGTCTTGCCCGAACCGGTCACCCCCAGCAGGGTCTGGTAAGACAGGCCGTCCTCCACCCCCTCGACCAGCTGGCGGATCGCCTCGGGCTGATCGCCCGCCGGCAGATAGGGCTGGTAAAGCTGGAACGGCGAGCCGGGAAAGGTCGCGAACTTCTCTTCATCCAGCGCGGGCGCGACTTCAACGAGATTCGACATAAGCTGGTAGGGGAAAACCTCAGGAAAACGGGCAGATACGCTAGAATCTTGGGGTTGGCGGCCCGGTATCAAGATGGGGGCCGCCCGCACTCCCGAGCGCAGTCCGGAGCATTCTACGCCTTCCCGTTTTGTTACATAGCTGACCACGAGATCCCAAATGAGTTTGTTTTCTGCCGTCGAGATGGCCCCGCGCGACCCGATCCTGGGCCTGAATGAAGCCTTCAATGCCGATACCCGTGCCACCAAGGTCAATCTGGGTGTTGGCGTGTACTTCACCGACGAAGGGAAAATCCCTCTGCTGCGCGCCGTGCAGGAAGCCGAAAAGGCCCGCCTGACCACCGCCACCCCGCGTGGCTACCTGCCGATCGAAGGCATCGCCGCCTATGACCAGGCCGTGCAGACCCTGCTGTTCGGCAAGGAATCGCCGCTGATCACCGAAGGCCGCGTTGTGACTGCTCAGGCACTCGGCGGCACCGGCGCGCTGAAGATCGGCGCCGACTTCCTCAAGCGCCTGTACCCGGACGCCAAGGTCGCCATCAGCGACCCGAGCTGGGAAAACCACCGCGCCCTGTTCGAGGCAGCCGGTTTCCCCGTGATCAACTACGCCTACTACGATGCTGCCAGCCACGGCCTGAATTTCGCCGGCATGGTGGAGTCGCTCAAGTCGTACGCCGCCAACACCATCGTGGTGCTGCACGCCTGCTGCCACAACCCGACCGGCGTCGACCTGTCGGCCGAGCAGTGGAAGCAAGTCGTGGAACTGATCAAGGAACGCAACCTGATCCCGTTCCTCGACATGGCCTACCAGGGCTTCGCGGAAGGCATCGAGCCGGACGGCGCCGCCGTGCGCCTGTTCGCCGAATCCGGCCTGCCTTTCTTCGTGTCGAGCTCGTTCTCGAAGAGCTTCTCGCTGTACGGCGAGCGCGTGGGCGCACTGTCGATCGTCACCACGGGCAAGGAAGAAGCCCAGCGCGTGATGTCGCAGGTCAAGCGCGTCATCCGCACCAACTACTCCAACCCGCCGACCCACGGCGGCACCGTGGTCGCCACCGTGCTGAACAGCCCGGAACTGCGCGCCATGTGGGAGCAGGAACTGGGCGAGATGCGCGACCGGATCAAGCTGATGCGCCATGCGCTGGTGGACAAGCTGGCCGCCAAGGGCGTGCCGGGCGACTTCTCCTTCGTCAAGTCCCAGCGCGGCATGTTCTCGTACTCGGGCCTGAACTCGGCCCAGGTCGACGTGCTGCGCAACGAGCACGGCATCTACGCCGTGGGCACCGGCCGCATCTGCGTGGCCGCGCTGAACAGCCGCAACATCGATGCGGTGGTCAACGCCATCGCCGCCGTGCTGTAACGCAAAACGCGTAAAAGTGCACAAAAAGGCGACTTCGGTCGCCTTTTTCGTATCTCATGGCAATTTTTCACGTTCTTTTGCATTTGTCATCGAGAAGTACGGTGTTTGTCCTATTGTCTTTTTCCGACGCGAGCGTACCTTAGGGTATATGCTGCATCGCACGATCGTTCGATTACGCGCATAATCGGTAACACATTAGCAACTGTATTTGTTGTATTTGTATTGTCCAGGCGTTGAATTCCAGCTTCGCCCCCAGCCTGATAGGGACCACGTCATGCTTTACCAGCTGCATGAATTCCAGCGCTCGATGCTGCACCCGCTTACCGCATGGGCGCAGGCTACGGCCAAGACCTTTACCAACCCCCTGAGCCCGATGTCCCTGGTGCCCGGCGCCACGCGACTCGCCGCCGGCTACGAGTTGCTGTACCGACTCGGCAAGGAATACGAAAAACCCGAATTCGATATCAAGTCGGTACGCTCCAACGGCCGGGACATCCCGATCGTCGAACAGACCATCATCGAAAAGCCCTTCTGCAAGCTGGTGCGCTTCAAGCGCTATGCGGACGATCCGGAGACCATCAAGCTGCTCAAGGATGAGCCGGTGGTGCTGGTGTGCGCCCCCCTGTCGGGCCACCATGCCACGCTGCTGCGCGATACCGTGAAGACCTTGCTGCAGGACCACAAGGTCTATGTGACCGACTGGATCGATGCCCGCATGGTCCCGATCGAGGACGGCCGTTTCCGCCTGGCGGACTATATCCACTACATCCAGGACTTCATCCGCCATATCGGCGCTGAGAACCTGCATGTGATCTCCGTGTGCCAGCCTACCGTGCCGGTGCTCGCGGCCATCTCCCTGCTGGCATCCGCTGGCGAGAAGACGCCAAAGACCATGACCATGATGGGCGGCCCGATCGACGCACGGCGCAGCCCGACGGCCGTGAACTCGCTCGCGACCAACAAGTCGTTCGAGTGGTTCGAGAACAATGTGATCTATACGGTGCCGGCGAATTACCCGGGCCATGGCCGCAAGGTGTATCCGGGCTTCCTCCAGCACGCTGGCTTCGTGGCGATGAACCCCGACCGCCACCTGTCCTCGCACTACGATTACTACCTGAACCTGGTCGAGGGCGATGCCGACGACGCGGAAGCCCACGTGCGCTTCTACGACGAGTACAACGCCGTGCTCGACATGGACGCCGAGTACTACCTCGACACCATCCGCGAAGTGTTCCAGGAATTCCGGCTTGCCAACGGCACCTGGGAGATCGATGGCCAGCCGGTGCGCCCGCAGGACATCAAGGGCACCGCGCTACTGACGATCGAGGGCGAGCTGGACGACATTTCGGGCGCCGGCCAGACCGCCGCCGCGCATGAGCTCTGCGCGGGCATTCCGAAAACGCGCAAGCAACACATCACGGCTGCCAAGTGCGGCCACTACGGGATCTTCTCCGGCCGCCGCTGGCGCCAGGAGATTTACCCGGAGCTGCGCGATTTCGTGCTCAAGCATCGTTGAGCCACGGCGGTTAAACCGCATGCCGCACCCATGAAAAACGCCCGCAAGCCGCGGGCGTTTTCTTTTGGGGCCGCAAGTTGCCTCAGCGGCGTTCCAGGTAAGCCAGCAGCATATCGGTGTGCAATTCGGCAAAGCGCTCATGCTCATCCTGCGCCGCCACGTCGCGCCCGATCACCGCGCTGATGGTGTAACGGTTGGACAGCACATAGTAGCCAAGCGCGGAGATCGTCAGGTAGAGCTGCGAGACATCGACGTTGTCGCGGAACACGCCCTGCCGCTGGCCCCGCTTGACGATTTCCGCAAGCACGTTAACCACGGGGTTGATCAACTGGTGCAGCTGGGTGGACTTCTTCAGATGGCGCGCCTCGTGCAGGTTCTCGCTGTTGACCAGGCGGATGAACTCGGGATTGCGGTAGTACCAGTCCCAGACAAAGCGAGCCAGCGTGCGGACCGCCGCGACGGGATCCTCCTCGACGATGTGCAACTGCTCCTCAGCGGCGCGAAACTCCGCATATTGTTTTTCAAGGACGGCCAGGAACAAGCCTTCCTTGCTGCCATAGTAGTAATACAGCATGCGCTCGTTGGTCTCGGCGCGGCGCGCGATCTGGTCGACGCGCGCCCCTGCCAGGCCACCCTTGGCAAATTCCTCGGTGGCTGCATCAAGGATGCGGCGGCGTGTTCCCTCGGGGTCCCGCTTGGTTCTGGTTTCGTTTCGCATGCGACGGCTGGTGAATCGTTGCGCGGATTATGGCACAGGGCAACTTGCGCGCAGCGGCCCCGGCAAAGGGCGCATCATCGCGCGTTTCTGCACTGCGGCGAAATCGGGGATAATCCCTGCCGCGTGCCCGTTCCGGCCAGGAAAAAAGAGAACGGCATCCGCGCCGTACCCGCAAACCCCAAAAGCTGTCGTGACCGCCATTTCCCAGACCCTCGCCGATCGCCTCGAAGCCCTGCTGCCGCAGACCCAATGCACCAAGTGCGGCTTCGACGGCTGCCGTCCCTATGCCGAAGCCATGGCAGCGGGCGAAGCAGCCTGCAATCGCTGCCCGCCGGGCGGGGAAGAGGGCATCCGCCGCCTGTCGGCGCTGCTCGGCACGCCGCTGCAGCCGCTGGACCCGGAGCGGGGCGTGGAGCAGGCGCGCGCGGTGGCAGTGATCGACGAAGCGCTGTGCATCGGCTGCACGCTATGCATCCAGGCTTGCCCGGTCGACGCCATCGTTGGCGCGCCCAAACAGATGCATACCGTGCTGGCGGACTGGTGCACCGGTTGCGACCTCTGCGTGGCCCCCTGCCCCGTCGACTGCATTGCCATGGTTCCCGTCAGCGCGCAGCGCACCGGCTGGGCCGCCTGGTCGCAGGCGCAAGCGGACGAGGCCCACGCGCGCTACCTCGCCCGCCGCTCGCGGCTCGTGAGCGAGCGCGAGGAGAACGATGCGCGCTTAGCGGCCAAGGCCGCCGCCAAACTGCAGGCGCTGCAAGCCGAAGCCCCGCAAAGTGAAGAGGAACGCTCGGCGCAGGCACGCAAGCAGGCCATCATCCAGGCCGCCATCGAGCGGGCGCGCCTGAAGCAACAAGCGGTGCAGCCACGCAATACCGAGAACGTCTCCCCTGCCGTGCAGGCACAGATCGACGCCGCCGAGGCCCGCCGCGCCAAGGCCGGCCTCACCGCCACACCGTGCCAGCCCGATCCGGATGCCGTGCCCGGCTCCAACCCAGCCCCCAAGGACTCATGAACGCTGCCAAGTGCCGCGCCCTGTTCGAGACACTGCGCGAAGTCAACCCGACCCCGGTCACCGAGCTGGAATACAGCTCGCCGTTCGAGCTGCTGATTGCCGTGCTGCTGTCCGCGCAGGCCACTGACGTGGGCGTGAACAAGGCCACGCGCAAGCTCTACCCCGTGGCGCACAGCCCTGAGCAGATGCTGGCGCTGGGCGAGAACGGGCTGATCGAGTACATCAAGACCATCGGCCTGTACAAGACCAAGGCCAAGCATGTCATCGCGACCTGCCGCATCCTGGTCGAGCAGCACGGCGGCCAGGTGCCGCGCGACCGGGCCGCGCTGGAGGCTCTGCCGGGCGTGGGCCGCAAGACGGCCAACGTGGTACTCAATACCGCGTTCGGCGAGGCCACCATTGCCGTCGACACGCATATTTTCCGGGTAGCCAACCGCACCGGCCTGGCGCCCGGCAAGAACGTGCAAGTGGTGGAGCAGAAGCTGCTCAAGACCGTGCCACAGGAGTTCATGCACGATGCGCACCACTGGCTGATCCTCCATGGGCGCTATGTCTGCAAGGCGCGCAAGCCCGAGTGCTGGCACTGCGCGATCGAGCCGCTGTGCGAATACCGCGAGAAGACCGAGGCGCCGCGCATCTGAGCAAAGGCACAACGGACAGGCAAAAAAAGACCCGCGCGAGGCGGGTCTCTGTCTATCTGGAAGTGCTTGCGCTCAAACGATGCGGCAGGCTTCGTCGAACGACAGGCGCGGGCTGCGCGGGAACAGCTTGTCGGCCTCGCCATAGCCCAGGTTCACGAGGAAATTGACCGACCACTTGCCATCGGCGAAGAAGGCGGCATTCACCTTGCCAGCATCGAAACCAGCCATCGGGCCGCAATCCAGGCCGAGGGCACGCGCGGCCAGGATGAAATAGCCACCTTGCAGCGAGCTGTTCATCAGCGCATCGCGGGCGATCTTTTCCGGCTGGCCGGCGTACCACGAACGCGCATCAGCGTGCGGGAACAGCTTGGGCAGCTGATCGTGGAAAGCGTTATCGAATGCGACGATGGCGGTGACCGGTGCCGAGCGGGTCTTCTCGACGTTGCCTGCGGACACGCACTCGACCAGGCGAGCCTTTTCCGCCGCGCTCTTGACGAACACGATGCGGGCCGGCGAACCGTTGGCAGCCGTCGGGCCAAACTTCATCGCGTCATAGATCTGGTGAAGCACGGCATCGTCCACCTGGCGGTCTTGCCACACGTTGTGGGTACGCGCTTCGGTAAACAGCTGGGCGATTGCAACCTGGTCGATCGGTTTCATGCGGTCGGTTCCTGAACAAGAAGTGAGAAGCGGATTGTATCGAAGACGCCGCCCTCGCCACGCAAGCGATTTGAGCAAGGGGTTCAATTCTGTTGCACATCCTGCGCGCCGGAACCCTTGCTGGTCAGCCAAAGCACGCCCGCCAAGATCAAGCCGCCGCCCAACGCCTGCGTCATCCCGACATGCTCCCCGAGCAAAAGCGCCGCCAACACCACTGTCACCACCGGCTCCAGGGTGGACAACATCGAAGCCCGCGCCGCGCCGAGCCGTTGCAAGCCGGCGAAGAAGGTCAGGATCGCCAGGACCGTGGACAGCAACGCGATCGCCAGCAGCGCCAGCCAGCCTGCGGCGCTCAGCGGGAACTGCGGCGGCACGCCAGCGCCCGCGCGCAACACCCCAGCCACGACATAGACCACCGCGGCCGCACTGCACACCACGGTGGTAGTGGCCAGCGGATTGACGCCCGCCGTCACGCGCGCACCCACGATGATGTACACCGAGTAGATCGCGGCCGAGGCCAGGCCAAGCCCGATGCCCAGCGCCGAGCCCTGGCCGCCCCCCACCGTTAGCCCCGCACCCACCGAGCACAGCACGAGCGCGATCACGGATGCGGTGCCGAGCCGTTCCTTGAGGAAAACGGCGGCGAGGATGGTGACAAAGAGCGGATACAGGTAAAGCAGCAGGGCCACCAGGCTGGCCTGGGCATGATTGAGCGCGGTGAAAAAGCAGAACGACTGGCCAACATAGCCGATGCCGCCCATGGCAGCCAGAGCCAACACCTTGCGCCAGCCCGGCAGGCTGACGCCGCGCAGGCGCATCGCCAGCGCCAGGGCGCCCGCGGCCAGCACGAAACGCACCGCCAGCAGGCCGTAGACATCGGTGCCCGCGTCGTAAGCAAAGCGCGCGAAGATGGCCATGGCGCCAAAGGCGCTGGCCGACAGGGCGATCAGCAACACGCCCGCGAGTTGCTCGCGGGCGTGTTGCTGAGGCTGCCGGACACGGGCGGCGGAGGAACGGGGAGCGGACATGGTGGCGCGCTGGCAGGAAATGGACCCGGCGACGCCGGGCAACGCCGCATTCTAGTGGCTGGCAGGCCGATTCGGTCAGCTTGCGAGGGGGCCGCTTCGCGCTGCGCTGCAGCAGTGGAAGCGCTCGTTTACAATAGCGCCATCATGTTCAATCCCTCCCGCGAAGAAGTCCGCCGTTTTTTCTGTGAAGCCTGGCAGAAGCAACGCGCAGGCAGCGTCCTCACCCCGCTCGAAGTCATTGCGGTCGACTGGATCGGCGAGCATCCTGAGTATCACAGCCTGCTCACCGACACGGAAGGCGCGCTGGCTCAGGACTACACGCCTGAAGGCGGCCAGACCAATCCCTTCCTGCACCTGGCCATGCACCTGTCGATCTCCGAGCAGGTATCCATCGACCAGCCCCCCGGCATCCGCCGCGCGTACGAATCCCTGGCGCAGCGCCTGGATTCACCGCACGAAGCGCAGCATCAGGTCATGGAATGCCTCGGCGAAATGCTCTGGCAGGCGCAACGCACAGGCATGCCGCCGGATGGCGAGCAATACATTGCCTCGATCCAGCGCCGCGCTACCCGCTAGGTGACGTCCCAGCCCTGCCCGGGCTGCGTACAAATCATCACAAGATTCTGCCGCATGGCGTGATAGGCACGTGATAGGCTGTACCGCGTCGCAATACCCTGCCGCGTGCGCATCACCTCTTCACGAGGGTGCGCTGCCGCCTCCCATGCTGCTCAGCACGCTCAAGCCCGAGATCTGCCGCGCCACGGCCAGGCCCCCCGCGCTCCTGCTCGCCCTCGCCCTCTTGGCCGCCGGGCCGCTATCGAGCCATGCTGCCGTGGCGCTGCTGCAACCGCCGAAGGTGGTCGACGGCACCAAGCCCCTGACCCTGACCTTGTTGCTCAGCGCCGACGGTGCGAACCGCAGCTTCCTGGTCCCCCAGGCGATCGACGTCACGGTTTCGGCCGATCTGCAGGCCCCTGTCAGGCTCAGCATGCAGCGTGTCAGCGCCGGCCCCTCGACGATCAAGTTGCGCAAGGGCGAGCACCGCACGGTCGAGTACAGTGCGCCATTGCCGCCCAACCTGCGCGGCGTGGTCCGGCTGGATCCCGTGGACATCGACGCCGCGCCCGTGCTGGTCACGCTCAATCGCGCCCCGCGCGCCGAGGATCCGCCGTCGGCCCAGGTCGCGGCGACCCCGGCACCCACCACAAGCGCCGAAAGAAGCACCTCGCCTGTGCCGGTTGTCCCTGTCATTCCGGTCGCCGCCGCCAGCCAGGCGTCGCCCGTCCCGGCAGACCTGCGAGACGAGGGCCGGCTGACCTTCAACGATCCGATGTACTTCATGGTCGGGGCGCACGGCGGGGCCAACGCCAAGTTCCAGTTCAGCTTCAAGTTCCGCATCTACCAAGGCGAGAATCCGGCTTCGCACGGTTTGCTCGAGAACCTGTACTTCGGCTACACGCAGTTTTCCCTGTGGGATCTGTCGAGCGACTCACGGCCGTTCCGCGACACCAACTACCGCCCGAGCCTGTTCTATTACCTGCCGGATACCGGCGTGCAGAACCGCGTGATCAGCCGGCTCTCGCTTGCGGCTGGCCTGGAACATGAGTCGAATGGCCGCGATGGCGCCCAGTCGCGCAGCATCAATATGGTGTTCGTCAAACCCACGTTTTACCTGGGGGACATGAGCAACTGGCACTGGAGTGTGTCGCCCAAGCTGTACTACTACGTCGAGAAGAACGACAACACTGACATTGCCAGCTATCGCGGCTACATGGACCTGAAGCTGGCCTATGGCAAGCCGGACTCATGGGAGTTCGCTACCACCCTGCGCAAAGGCACGCAGAAGTATTACGGCAGCGTCGACGCATCGGTGACGTATCCGTTGGCCAGGCTGATCCCCGGCACGGCGGGTTACCTGATGGCAGGCTATTTCGTCGGCTATGGCGAGAGCTTGCTGGACTACAACCGCAAGCTGCCTTGGCAATTCCGGCTGGGATACGCGCTGTCACGCTGACGCGCGGACGCGCCTAGCCGGCCAGCGGCTTGCCGCCAGCCTTCAGCCGTGCATTGGCTACCGCCGCGGCAAACTGGCCCTGCCCATGCCAGCCGGTGGCCCGCCCCAGCCTCTTGCCCTTGTGGAAGAACATGAAGACCGGAATGCCGTGCAGGCCGAATCGCTTGCCCATATCCGGGTGCGCATAGACATTGGCGTGCAGCCAGTGCAGCTCCAGCGCCCGCACCGGGTCTGGATTGGACAGCATGGCTTTTTTCGCCATTTCGCAATTGAAGCAGTCCACGCCCCAGAAAAAAACGCAGACCAGCGCGTCGCCAGCAGCAGCGATGGCGCCATCGATGCCGGCGCTGTCCACCTCGCGCATGCCGAACGCGTCGAAGGCGCGATGGTCGAGGTGCGCCGCCGGATCCACGGCGGTGTCGGGCGTGGCGGGGTTGCCTGGCTCTGTGGACATGGACATCTCCAGCAATGAAAAACGCCCGGGCCAGCGGCACCGGGCGTTGCTTGTGCCAGCCCGCCGGGCGGACCGCAAAGAGGTGGCGCTTACTTGGGCGCGGACACCGTGACCAGCGCCGGGCGCAGCACGCGATCGGCGATCGTGTAGCCGCGCTGCAGCACCGTGACCACGGTGTTCGGCTCCTGCGGCGCCGGCACCATCGAAATGGCCTGGTGGCGGTGCGGGTCGAACTTCTCGCCAACCGGGTTCAGCTCGACGATCTTGCCCTTCTCGAAGGCGCTGACGAGCTGGCGGGCTGTCAGTTCGACCCCTTCGCGCAGCTTGGCGATATCGCCCGACCCGTCGGCCAGCGCCGCCTGCAGGCTGTCCATCACAGGCAGCAGGTAGTCGGCAAAGGTCTCGATAGCAAATTTATGGGCCTTGGCGACGTCTTCCTGGGCACGGCGGCGGATGTTCTCGCCTTCCGCGGTAGCCCGCAGAAACATGTCGTAGTTTTCCTTGGCCTTGGCTTCAAGCGCGGCCAACTGGGCCGCCACGTCCACGGTGGCGGCGTTATCGGCCTGGCCGGCCGGGGCGGTGTTCAGCTCCTCGCTGGCTGGCGTGAGCGGCGGCGTGGTGGATGGCGTCTGCTTCTGTTCTTCCATGTCGATCCGTATCAAACAAAGGCGCGGCCTGTCTAGCGCAGGCCGCCGGGTGGTCAATCGGCAAATGTAGCCTGCAATTGGTGGCAGGCCCCCGGATTTTCAAGTGCGCACCGCGACGGTGCAGTGAAATACAAGGTTACAAAGAGGGGGTCTACGGAAATAGGGGTCATATTGCTTTGCTGCAGCGCACCCCCTAAGATGAAACCGTATAAAAATGACAAAAATAACGGGGTCGAAGATGCAATTCAAGTGGGGCCACTCTCGAAAGGTTAGCCATGCATAAGCTGCCTGTTCTGACGGTCTTCCTTCTCGCCGCATTATCGGTGATGACAGTCTTCATCTGCCTCTCCGGCGCCTTCACGCCGCGAGACACCGAATACGGCAGTGGCAAGGCGGTATTCAAACACTACATCATTCCCTACGTTCGCTGACCCGGCCGGGGAGTCCGTACAGCCTGAATCGCTGTCCGCCTCATCCCCTGACGCCGTCGATCTGGCGGCGATCGCGCTTGGTCGGGCGCCCCTGCAGCTTCGATGCAGGCTCCACGTTAAGCCGCCGATTCTCGGCATCCTGCCGCCGGCGCGCCTCGCTGGCCTCGGTTTCCGCATAAAGCGTCTGGGCTACCGCGGCCGGGCCGCGTACCGCTGCAATGCCTTTTACGACCACTTCCCAGCGCTGCTGATGCGCCTCGAGGACGACGGTGTCGCCCGGCTTGACCTCGCGCGAATTCTTGCATGCCTGGCCGTTGACCTGCACCTTGCCACGGTCCACCGCCTCGGCAGCCAGCGAGCGAGTCTTGAAGAAGCGCGCGCACCACAGCCATTTGTCGATGCGCAGGCGGGCATCGGCCTCGAAAGATACACTCATGTCGTCACCTCCATCCGTTGGGCAGCGCCACGCTCATGCCGCGGCGCCACGCGTCTGCGCGTGCGTGCGGCGGGCCTCCAGCTCATGCGGATGCGGCAGCCGCAGCGGCCAGCCCTGCAAGTGCTGCAAGCCAATCTCCGCCAGCCCGGCAATCCAGCTCTCCGAATCGTTGAGGCAGGGAATGTAGTGGAACACCTTGCCGCCTGCCACATGGAACTCGGAGCGCCCTTCCATGGCGATCTCTTCCAGCGTCTCCAGGCAATCGGCCGGAAAGCCCGGGCAAAACACGTCTACCCGGCCAGTGCCGACCTTGCCGAGTTCCTGCAGGGTGGGCGCGGTATAGGGCTGCAGCCACTCCGCCTTGCCAAAGCGTGACTGAAAGGTGACCTGGTACTGCCCGGGCTGCAGGCCCAGCGCCTCGCCCAGCAGGCGCCCGGTCTTGAGGCACTCGCAATGGTAGGGGTCGCCGAGCTCCAGCGTGCGGCGCGGCACGCCGTGAAACGACAGGATCAGCTTGTCGCCCCGCGCGAAATCCGGCGTGCCATGCTGCGCCCAGTATGCCCCCACCTGCTGGTGCAAGGCGGCAAGATAGGCCGGATGGTCGTGGAAATGCTTGACCAGCCGCAGCTCCGGCTGGTTTCGCCACTGCTTGAGTACCCGGAACACCTCGTCGAAGCCCGTCGCCGTGGTGGTGCCGGAGTACTGTGGATATAGCGGCAGCAGCAGGATGCGCTCGGTCCCCTGGCGGCGCAGCGCTTCCAGCACCGAGCCGATCGACGGATTGCCGTACCGCATGGCGCACGCCACTGTCACCTCATGGCCTTGCTGGTTCAGCAGCAGTTGCAAGGCGTGAGCCTGGCGCTCGGTGTGCACCAGCAGCGGGGAACCCGTCATATGCGCCTCCCGCAGCCAGATCGACTCGTACTTCATCGCCGAAGCGCGCGAGCGCAGCGGCACGATGATGCCGTACAGCAGCGGTAGCCACGCCGCGCGTGGGATCTCCACGACGCGCGGGTCGGACAGGAACTGCTTGAGGTAGCTGCCGACCGCCTTCGGCGTTGGCGCATCCGGGGTGCCGAGGTTGATCAGCAGGATGGCCGTGCGCGGCGCCTGGCCATGCTGGTAGGCCGGTTCAGGGGTAAACGTCATGTAATTTCCGGTGTGGCGGGGCGGCGCGGGCACAGGACGCGCGGCCGCCAGGTTTCGCCGAGCTTACAGGATGCGGGGAACAGGCAGTTTGTAAGACAGGGCCGAGCCAACACTAGTTCTGGCTGAGCGCGCTGGACAACAGGCGCGCGGTGATGTCGACGATCGGGATCACCCGTTCGTAGGCCATGCGGGTCGGCCCGATCACCCCGAGCGTGCCGACGATCTGGCCGTCGACTTCATAGGGCGCGGTGATGACCGCCATGTCTTCGAGCGGCACCAGTTTGCTCTCGCCGCCGATGAAGATCTGCACGCCCTGGGCGTGGCTGGAGACATCGAGCAGCTTGAGCAGGCCGGTCTTGTGCTCGAACACGTCGAACAGGCGGCGCAGCTTTTCCATGCTGGACGACAGGTCTTCCACCTCCAGCAGCTTGCGCTCGCCCGAGATGAAGACATGGTCGTCTTCCCCCTCGGCCATGGCATTGCTCCCCGCCTCCACCGCGGCCTGCATCAGCTGCGACATATCCATGCGCAGCGCCCGCAGCTCGCCGCGCAGGTGGTCGCGCACATTGTCGAAGCTCATGCCGGCAAAGTGCGAGTTGATGAAATTGGCGGCTTCGACCAGTTGCGACGGGGAATACGGCAGCTCGGTCTGGATGATGCGGTTCTGCACGTCGCCCTCGGGGGTGACGATGATCAGCAGGATGCGCTTGTCCGAAAGCCGCATGAATTCGACCTGGCGGAACGCCTGGGCGCGCCTGGGGGTCATCACCACGCCGGCGAACTGCGACAGGTTGGACAAGGTGTGCGCCGCCGACGTGATCATCCGCTGCGGCCCGAGCTGCTGGCCCTCCAGCTGGCCCCGGATCTTGCCGGTCAGCTCGGCCAGGTTGAGCGCGCCATCCAGCGGCTGGGCGGTCAGCATGGTGTCCACGAACAGCCGGTAGCCGCGCGGCGTGGGAATGCGCCCGGCCGAGGTATGCGGGCTGGCAATGAACCCCATTTCCTCCAGGTCGGACATCACATTGCGGATGGTGGCCGGAGACAGGTCGAGCCCCGAGTACTTCGACAAGGTCCGTGAGCCCACGGGCTGCCCCTCGGCGATGTAGCGCTCGATGAGGGTTTTGAGAAGCGTTTTCGCACGTTCATCCATGATGCTCCTGATTTTACGCAAGTTTTCACCATTCGGGCGGCTCATCGGCGATCCGGCCCGGCGCCAAGCGCCCTCCTGCTGACAATGGTCACGGCGGTATGGTCTAATCCCGGCATGTCTTCGCTCCCCAAGCCCGGCGCCGCGCGCGCCCCATTTCGCACCGTCGCCCTGATCGGCAGGTACGCCACAGCCGGCATCGAGGGCCCGCTGGAAGAGCTGGCCGCCTGTATCCTCAGGAACGGCCAGGATGTGGTGTTCGAGCGAGACACGGCCCTGGCCACCGGACTGACCGACTATCCGGCGCTGGCGCCCGACGAGATCGGCAAGCATGCCGATGTGGCGGTGGTGCTCGGCGGCGACGGCACCCTGCTGGGCCTGGCGCGCCAGCTGGCCGGCTACCCGGTGCCGCTGATCGGCGTGAACCACGGGCGCCTTGGCTTCATGACCGACATCCCCTTGCAGGACGTGCACTCGGTGCTGCCCGACATGCTGGCGGGCCGCTACGAGTCCGAGACCCGCATGCTGCTGGAGTCCCAGGTGGTGCGCGACGATGGCGTGATCTTCTCCGCGCTGGCCTTCAACGACGTCGTGGTCAACCGTTCCGGCATTTCCGGCATGGTCGAGCTGGCGGTGTCGGTGGACGGCCACTTCATGTACAACCAGCGCTCCGATGGCCTGATCGTCTCCACGCCGACCGGCTCGACCGCCTATGCGTTGTCGGCGGGCGGCCCGATCCTGCACCCGACCCTGTCGGGCCTGGTGCTGGTGCCGATTGCCCCGCATGCGCTGTCCAACCGCCCGATCGTGCTGCCGCACGATGCCGAGGTGTCGATCGAGGTCGCCACGGCGCGTGACGCCAGCGTGAACTTCGACATGCAGTCGCTGACCTCGCTCTTGCCCGGCGACCGCATCGTGGTGCGGCGCTCGGCCAAGACCGTCAACCTGCTGCACCCGATCGGCTACAACTATTACGCCACGCTGCGCAAGAAGCTGCACTGGCACGAGTACCCGAGCGAAGACAACCGGCTCTGATCCGCCCCGGCCCGCACCGATCCGGCCCAGATCCGTCCCCTGACATCACCCAGCCCCGACCCGTCGACCACGATGCTGCGCAGCCTGTCCATCCGCGATTTCGTCATTGTCGATACCCTCGACCTCGACTTCTCCCCGGGCTTCACCGTCTTCACCGGCGAGACCGGCGCCGGCAAGTCGATCCTGATCGATGCGCTGGCCCTGGTGCTGGGTGAGCGCGCCGACGCCGGCGTGGTCCGCGAAGGCGCCGCCCGGGCCAGCATCAGCGCCACCTTTTCCACCCCGGCCGGGCTCGACGCCTGGCTGGCCGAACACGATCTCACCGGCGACGAAGGCACGGTGCTGCTGCGCCGCACGGTCGACGCCAGCGGGCGCGGCAAGGCCTTTATCAATGGCGCCGCCGCCACGCTGGGCCAGCTGCGCGACATCGGCGACCGCCTGGTCGATATCCACGGCCAGCATGCCCATCAGTTGCTGCTGCGCCCGGACGCCCAGCGCCTGCTGCTCGATGCCCATGCCGGGCTCACCGCGCAAGCCGGTGCGGTGGCCGAAGCCTGGCGCTCGTGGCGCGCGTGCGTGCGCCAGCGCGAAAACGTCGAGCACCGCTCGCGCGAGATGCAGCTGGAACGCGAGCGGCTCGAATGGCAGGTCGGCGAGCTCGAGAAGCTGGCGCCGCAACCCGGCGAATGGGAAGACATCCAGGCCGAGTACAACCGGCTGTCGCACGCCGCCGGGCTGATCGAGGGCAGCCGCGCCGCGCTCGAGGCGCTGTCCGAGGCCGATGGCTCGGTGCTGTCCGGGCTTAACAGCGTGGTGCAGCGCCTGCGGCAGATGGCCGACGTCGACCCCGCGCTGGGCGACGTACTGGCGGCGCTGGACCCGGCGCTGGTCCAGGTCGAGGAGGCCGCGCACTCGCTCAACCGCTATGTCGACCGGATCGACCTGGACCCCGAACGCTTGCAGGTGGTGGAGGCGCGCATGCAGGCGCTGCACACCACCGCACGCAAGTACCGGATGCCGCCCGAGCAGTTGCCGGACGAACTGATGGCGCGCCGCCAGCAACTGGACGATCTCCAGTCCGCCCAGGACCTGAACAAGGCGATGGCGCGCGAGGCCGCGGCCCGCGCCGCCTACCTCACCATCGCCCAGCACCTCGGCGCCGCACGCAAGGTGGCGGCCGAAAGCCTGTCGGCCGCCGTGACGGATGCCATGCAGGGCCTGTCCATGGCGGGCGGCAGTTTCGCGGTGGCGCTGCACCCGCTCGACGAAGGGCAGAGCCACGGCCTGGAACAGGTCGAGTTCCTGGTGGCAGGCCATGCCGGCGTCAGCGCGCGCCCCCTGGCCAAAGTGGCGTCGGGCGGCGAGCTGGCCCGGATCAGCCTGGCAATTTCCGTCATTACCAGCGAAGCCGCGCCCACCCCCACCCTGATCTTCGACGAAGTCGACACCGGCATCGGCGGCGCGGTGGCCGAGGTAGTGGGCCGCCGCCTGCAGGAACTCGGCCGCGCCCGCCAGGTGTTGTGCGTGACCCACCTGCCGCAGGTGGCCGCCCAGGCCGGCGCCCACCTGCTGGTCAGCAAGGAGACCAGCCAGCGCGACGGCACAGGCTCGGTCACCCGCTCGCGCATCCGTGCCCTCGACGCCGCCGGCCGCGTGGTCGAAACCGCACGCATGCTGGGCGGGACCACGGTGACGGCCACCACAGTGCAACATGCCGAGGAGATGCTCGCGCAAGGCCTGCGCGGCACCACCGGCACGGCCCGGGAGGCGCGCCGCTCGCGGCGCAGCGCAGGCTGATAGCCTGCGCCCTGGCCCGTAACCATTCAGGAGTTTCCCCATGTCACTCGGCAAACAGCCGCACTCCCGCTCACTGGCTCGCCCGCTGCGGATCACCGCCGCCTGCGGCCTGCTGGCCCTGCTGGCCCTGACCGCTTGCCAGGCGCAGCAGCGCCCGTCGGCGCCACCGCTCAACAGCATCAGCGCCGATCGCGCCGTCGGCGATATCATGGTGCGGTTCTCCGCGCCGCCGGTCACCGTGTCCGAAGACGCCGATCGCTTGCTGGCCTCGATTGCCGGGCCGATCCGCTTCGTCGTCAAGCGGCCCATGTCGGGCGGCGTGTGGTTGGTCACCGCGATCTCCGCGTCGGCCGATGCGACGATCGACCAGGCGCTTGCCACGCTGCGCGGCACCCCTCGCATCGAACTGGCCGAACCTGACCGCGTGCTCAAGCCGAACCGCACCCAGCCCATCGGCCGCGACATGCCGCCGAGCTGAATCCGGCGGTGGCCCGGTTTCTGTCGTCGGAATGCATGGCTTGGACGTTGAAGGCTGAAGGTTGAAGGCTGAAAGTTGAATGCTGTAACCGCGGTCAGTCCGAAGCGGGCTCAACGGGAGAACCTAGACATGCAGGAACAGCGTCAATTCCAATCTGGCGAAACGCGGCGCGTGGCGCCCCATGCCGCCCTGCTGCTGGCACTGGGCGCCGCCCTCTGGCTGGGTGTGCCGGCCGCAGCCGGCGCGGCCCCCGACCCCGCCGCGCGCCCCGCGCCGCATTACACCGGCAACTTCATCGTGCGCTGGCGTGACGGCAGCACAAGCACAACCACCGGCGCGAACGTCACCAGCGCGAGCGACCGCGCTGCTGCCAGCGGCTTGTCCGAGCGCATGCTGAGCGTGCGCCAGAGCACCGGCGTGGCGCTTTCGGTCAAGCGCCAGATGGGCGGCAGCTTGCAACTGCTGAGCGTCTCCGGCAGCGATGCCGCCGACCCGGAAGGCACCGCCGCCCGGCTGCGCCAGGATCCGCGCATTGCGGAAGTGGTGCCGGACCGCTGGCTGCGGCTGCACGACACCGTGCCCAACGATCCCGAGTTCGCGCTCAACCAGCCCTACCTCGGCACCCCTGCCCAGGTGGTGGGCGGCGTGAACCTGCCCCCCGCATGGGACCGCACGCGCGGCAGCAGCAGCCTGGTGATCGCCGTGCTCGATACCGGCTACCTGCCGCACCCCGATCTCGCCGGCCGCATTGTGCCCGGCTATGACTTCATTACCGACCCGAAGATCGCCAACGACCCTGATGGCCGGGACGCGGATCCCACCGACGCCGGCGACGGCGTGCCGGCGGGCTTCATCTGCCCAGGCACCACCACGGCGACCACGACCGCAACCAACAATAGCTGGCACGGCACCCGCGTGGCAGGCACGCTTGGCGCACTCACCAATAACGGGGTGAACATCGCCGGTGTGGACTGGAACGCCCGCATCCAGCCGGTGCGCGTCTCCGGCCGCTGCGGCGCGCTGCTCTCGGACACCGTGGATGGCATGCGCTGGGCTGGCGGCCTCTCCGTACCCAATGCGCCGGCCAACCCCACCCCGGCGCGCGTGATCAACGTGAGCCTGGGCGGCGGGACCTGCTCCAGCATCGAGCAACAAGCCGTGGCCGACCTCGCCGCGAATGGCGTGGTGGTGGTTGCCGCCACGGGCAACAGCGCCGGCGCGGTCGAGGCGCCTGCCGACTGCACCGGCGTGGTCGCCGTAACGGCACATGCCAATGACGGCGAGAACGCCAGCTATGCCAACGTGGGGCCGCAGGTTGCGCTGAGCGCGCCCGGCGGCGGCTGTGGCAACTCCAAGGTATCGGGGGGCAAATGCACAGTGGCGGAGTCGTTCATCCGGACCCTCTCCAATGACGGCACCACCTCGCTTGGCAACTACAACGTCATCAACTCGCAAGGCACCAGCTTTGCCGCGCCGCTGGTATCGGGCGTGGTGTCGCTGATGCTCGCCGCGAACCCGGCCCTCACACCTGCCCAGGTGCTTGCCACCTTGAAGAGTTCGGCGCGGCCCCATCCGGCTGGCACCTATTGCACGGCCGCAGCCAATGCCGGCATCTGCGGCGCGGGCCTGCTCGATGCCAATGCCGCCGTGGCCGCCGGCACGCAGGTGGTCCAGCCGGCGCCCGCCGCGCCCGCCGCCTCGTCGGGTGGTGGTGGTGGCGCGATTTCGTGGCCGCTCGCGCTCGGGCTGGGCGCGCTTGGCTTGCTGCTGAACTGGGTCGGACGCCGCCGGCGCCCGGCGCCCGGCGCGGTCGCGCTGAAACCACGCCGAAAACACGCCGAAACCACGCAAAGACCGCGCTGAATTTGCGGCGACCACGGGGCACCGTCCGGCCTGCGCCGGCCGCGCCCCTTGCCCGCGCGCCTATGCCGGCGGCTCGCCCCGGCGGCGCTGCCACCACTCCTGCACCAGCCATAGCCCCAGGCCGGCCAGCGCGCCGGCCGCGTGCGAGATGCGCACGACCCCGAACCCCCACTGCGCGTCGAACACCACGGGCGCGAGCCACGACTGCTCAAGCCAGGTCTTGACCAACACGCCAAGGCAGAGCGCCACGCCGAGCACGCGCGACACGCCGCTGCCATAGAGCAGCCTCAGCCCGCCCCACAGGGCCAGCCCGTGCAGCGCGCCGGACAACCCGCCGTACCAGCCCACCGACGGCACCCGGCATAACGCCAGCTGCACCGCGACGCCGCAGGCGAGCAGGACCGCCAGCATTGCGGCGGCGCGCGCCTCGCGGCCGATCAGCAGGAACAGGCCCGCTGCTGCCAGCAGGTCCGCCAGCCAATGCTGCCAGCCAAGGTGGACCCACATTGCCGTCAGCAGCCGCCACCACTGGCCCCCCACGCCGCGGCCCATGACCGCATCGCGCAGATAGAGCCCGTGCGCGTGCAGCCACGGAATAAAGGTAAAAGCGGCACCCAGGGCGGCCGTGAGCGCCAATACGGCCAGCACGCCCGGCCATCCCGGCTGGCGCGCCGCGCCAGCCGCCTGCGCGTTCATTTGCCGCCGCCGGCAACCGGCTCGCCGAACACCGCTTGCCAGAGGGTGCGCACGTGTTCCGCCTGCGGCGCCACCGCGGCCGGCGCTACCCGTGCGTGGACCTGCCCGTCCAGGCGCAACTGGTGCTGGCGGGCACGGAACAGGCGATAGGCGTCGCCCACTTCGCGCGCCAGCGTGGCATCGATCAGGCCGATTTCGCCGGCCGTGCGCAGCAGCGCGATATTGCCGGCATTGCGCGTGAGCGCGGGATGATCGTGGCTGTGCAGCAGCACGAGGTATTGCACCGTGAATTCGATGTCAACCATGCCGCCGCGATCATGCTTGAGGTCGAACAATCCGTTTGGGTTGGGATGCCCATCGGCCACCTTGTGGCGCATGGCGACGATCTCGCCGCGCAGCGTGGCGGCGTCGCGTGGCTGGCGCAGGATCTCGTCGCGCAGGCTTTCGAAATGCGCGCCGATCTCGGGGTCGCCCGCGCAAAAACGCGCGCGGGTAAGGGCCTGGTGCTCCCACACCCATGCGGTGTTGTCGCCCTCGCGCTGCTGGTAGCGGCGAAAGCCCTCGAAGCTGGTCACCAGCAGCCCGGCCTCGCCGTTGGGGCGCAGGCGCGTGTCGACATCGAACAGCGTGCCGGCGGCGGTATGGCTGGTCAGCCAGGTGATCAGGCGGCGCGCGTAGGCGGCATAGACGTCAGGCGCGCGCTCGTGCTCGTCTTCGTAGAGGAAGATGATGTCGAGGTCGGAGGCATAGCCCAGCTCCTTGCCGCCCAACTTGCCGTAGGCAATCACGGCAAAGCGCGGCTGCTCGGCGTGCCGCGTGGCAAGCTGGCGCCAGACCGCCTGCAGGGTCACGTCGAGCATGGCGTCGGCCAGGTCCGACAGCCGGTCGGCGATCTGCTCCACCGTCAGCATGCCTTGCAGGTCTTGCAGCAGGATGCGGAAGGTCTCGGCGTGGTGCTCGCGGCGCAGGATGTCCATCTGCGCTTCGATCTGCCCGTCGGCCGCGTCGAGGCGCGCGGCCAGGCGGCTGCGAAAGCCGGTCCAGTCAGGCGCGCCCGCCAGGGCATCGCTGTCGAGCAGTTCGTCAAGCAGTTGCGGGTGGCGGGTCAGGTAGGCGGCGGCCCAGCTCGATGCGTGCAGCGTGTCGGCCACGCGCGCCATCGCCTGCGGGTACTCGGAAAGCAGCGACAGATAGGACGCGCGGCGGCTGATGGCATCCAGGAAATCGACAAAGCGGGCGATGGTGCGGTCGGCATCTTCCTGGCGCGAGGCCAGGTCAAGCGCGCGGTTGACCAGCAGGTCAAAGCGCACGCGGCTGGGCTCGGACAACRCGCGGTAGCGCAGCGAGGCGCCGATGGCGCGCAAGCGGTCGAGCAGCCCGGTGCAATCGCCGAAGCCGGCTGAGGCCAGGCGCTCGCACGGCGGTTCATCCTGTTCTTCCTGTATCAACGCCGGCCACAACGCCTCGCACGGTGCGTGCGCTTCATCGGGGTCCGAGAAGGTGGCCTCGAACTGTTGCGCCACCGGATCCTGCAGCGACGCCAGCCGCTCGAGCAAGGCCGGCCAGTCGGCGCAGCCCATCATCTTCGCCACCGCCAGTTGCTCCTCTTCCGAGGTTGGCAGGTGGTGTGTCTGGGCATCGTCGCGATACTGCAGGCGGTGCTCGAGCTGGCGCAGGAAGCGGTAGGCATGCGCCAGTTGCTCGGCCTGGCCCGCAGGCAATAGCCCATGCTCCACCGCCACCGTCAACACCTCCAGGGTGGGCCGGATGCGCAGTGCCGGGTCCTGGCCGCCGCGGATCAGCTGGAAGACCTGGGCCATGAACTCGATCTCGCGAATGCCACCGCGGCCGAGCTTGATATTGAAGGCACGCTGGTTGACGCGCTGGCCGCCGCCTGGCGCCGCCAGCCCGCCGCTGCGCTTGGCCGCCTCGGCGCGGATCTGCGCGTGCAGCGAGCGGATCGCCGCGATCACGCCGTAATCGAGGTAGCGGCGGAAGACGAAGGGCGTGGTCAGGCTGGCCAGTTGCGCGGCGGTACGCTGCGCATGCGGGGTATCCAGCGCCGACACCACCCTGCCCTTGATCCAGGCGTAGCGCTCCCACTCGCGGCCCTGCACCATCAGGTATTGCTCCAGCATGCCGAAGCTGCAGGCCAGCGGTCCGGCGTCGCCGTTGGGGCGCAGGCGCATGTCGACGCGGAACACGTAGCCATCTCCGGTCACGTCGGCCAGCAGGTTGATCAGGCGCCGTCCCAGGCGGATGAAATATTCGTGATTGGACAGGCTGCGTTGCCCGCCACGCGTGTCGCCGTCTTCGTCGTACAGGAAGATCAGGTCGATATCGGACGACACATTGAGCTCGCGGCCACCCAGCTTGCCCATGCCGACCACCACCAGCTCCTGGACTTCCCCGCTGCTCTCCCCGACTGGACGGCCGTAGGTCGGGGCGAGGTCCGCTTCGAGCATGGCCAGGCCGTATTGGATGCCGAGCTCGGCCAGATCCGTCATCGCACCGGTGACTTCGCCCAGCGTCGACTGCCCGCGCAGATCGCGCTCGATCACCACGCACATCACTTCCGCACGCAAGCGGCGCAGCGCGCGCTTGACGGCGTCGTCCACATCGGCCGACGGCTCATGCAGGACCTTGAGCCGCGCCTCCATCCAGGCGCGCGTGAGCAGCTGGTCGCGCGCGAGCGCGACGATTTCGGCCAGCTCGGGACGGGCCTGCACCATGCGGCGGGTGTAATGGGAATAGGCGGGCGAGTACAATGCCATGCCGGCGCAGTCGACCGGCACGAGTTCCACGGCGGCTACCACCGCGAACGGGCCGGTGGCCATGTCGGCCACAGCCTGCCTGGCAGCGCTGGAAGTGTTGCCGGGCGCATGTTCGCTGGCAGCGCCATCGGTTGCAGCGGTATCGGGCGCGGCTGCGGAACTCGTCGGATCAGTGGAAGTCATTCCTGTTACTTGGTAGCGCGTGAGCCGGCCCCGGGGCCGGCGCGCGCGTTATGCACGGCCGGTCAGGCACCGAATTGGAGAGCGCCTAGTATTGTCGGATAATCTGCGCATGTCCAGCCGCGCCACCCCACCTGCCGATCCCTCCGCCGCCACCGCCGGCGGCACGCCGGCACTCGAAGGGGCCGCCGGTGCAGGCTCCCCCCCATCGCAGCAAGGCAACCTGCGCGCGCTTGCGTTTGCGCGTGCTTGCGGCCGCGCCCTGCTCGCAGGCTTGCGCCATCCCGTCTGGCGCGGCCTGGGACGCGTGCTGGTGCGCCTGGCCCTGGCGCTGGTGCTGCTGGCGCTGCTCGCCGGGCTGCTGATCCGCTTCGTGCTCTGGCCGCAGGCCTCGGCCGCCCGCACCTGGCTCGAGCAGCGCGGCTCGGTGGCGCTCGCGGCCCATTTGAGCATCGGCCAGCTGGATACCTACTGGGATGGCTGGCACCCCGCTTTCCATGCCCGCGACGTCAAGGCCGTCGATGCCGAGCAGCGCGTGCTGCTGGCGGCGGGCGAGCTTGACGGCAAGCTGTCATGGCGCTCGCTGTTCAGCATGGACGTGCTGTTCCAGCGGATCTCCGCCAGCCGGACCGACCTGCTGATCCGCCGCTCCGCCGACGGCAAGCTCAAGGTAGCCGGCATGGCCGTGGACACCACCGGCGCCCAGCCGCAGGACAACCGGCTGTTCGACTGGCTGCTGGCCCAGGGCAAAGTCGAGCTCACCGACGGCAAGCTGCGCTGGCTCGACGACAAGAACAAGCTGCCGCAACTGGATGTGGGCGACATTCAGCTCAGCGTGCAGCGCCACGGCTCGCGCCACACGTTCAAGCTCGAAGCGCAGTCGGCCACGCTTGCGCCACGCCCGCTCGTGGTGCAGGCGGACTTCCGCCATGAATACCTGCATCGCACCGGCGACTGGCACAACTGGTACGGGCAGGCCAGCTGGGACCTTGGCCGGCTGGAACTGCCGGTGCTGCAACGCTATCTCGCGGTCTTCGACCGGGTCACGCGCGGCACCTTCAGCACCGACGGCACCATCGAATTTCGCGGTGGCCAGATCACCCGCAGCCAGGCCCGGCTGCGCGCCAGCAGCGTGGACCTGAAGCTCTCCGGCGCGCCCGAGGCGCTCAAGCTCGCCAGTGCCCAGGCCTTTGTCCTGCACCGCGCCGGGCGCGACCGCGACAACATCCTCACTATCGACACCCTGCTGTGGCAGCCAGAGCCCGCGGAAGGGCCGGCCGTGCCGCCGGCACAGCAAGCGCAGGCGGCCTCCGCAGCCGCGGCCTCCCCCGGCGGCGCCAGCGGGGCTGCCGGTCTGGCCAGCGGCGAAGGCGCCTGGCGCGAAGGCATGCGCAAGGTAGTGGTCGGCTGGGCCACCGACAACAAGGGCGCCTTGCGCAAGTTCACGCTCAAGGCACCCACCTTCGACCTGAACACCGTGCGCGCGCTGGCCACCTCGCTGCCGCTCGACACCGCTTTGTCGCGCCAGCTGCGCGCGCTCCAGCCCTCCGGCCATGTCGACAACCTGGACGTGAACTGGACCCGGGATCGCCAGGGCATGCTGAGCCGCCGCGATGGCCAGCGCCACTTCAACGTGCAGGGCACGCTGCGCAGCGTCTCGGTGCTTGGCCAGCCCGCCAACCCGCCCGTCGGCGCGAATGGCAAGCCCCATCTGGGCGTGCCGGGCTTTTCGCGGATCTCCGGCAGCTTCAGTTTCGACGAACGCCAGGGCAGCGCCCGTTTTGAAGGCAACAACGCCGCGCTGATGCTGCCGGGCATGTTCGAGGATCCGCGCCTGTCGTTCGACCAGATCAATGGCGAGGTGCGCTGGACCAACGACAACGGCAAGCTGGCGGTGCGCACCGACGGCGTGCAATTCGCCAACGCGGATACCGCCGGCAGCGTACGGGGCACATGGCACGCCGGTGGCGACGGGCACGGCGGCATTGCCGACCTGACCGGCGAACTGACCCGCGCCCAGGTCAGCCGCGTGCCGCGCTACCTGCCCATGGGCATACCCGCCTCCACGCGCCAGTACCTGGCTGGCGCCCTGGTCGGCGGCGAAGCCAGCGACGTCAAGTTCCTGGTCAAGGGCGACCTGGAGCACTTCCCCTTCCACAGCCCGTTCGAGGGCGCCGGCGACTTCCGGGTCGAGGTGCCAATCCGGCATGTCAGCTACCAGATCGCGCCCCATGTGAGCGCGCCGGCGGGCAGCGCCGCCAGCGCCAGCAATGGCGGCAAGGCCTGGCCTAACTTCACCGACATCAGCGGCCACTTGCTGTTCGAGCGCGGCGGCCTGTCGTTCGTCGCGCAGCGCGCCAGCGTGCAAGGCGCCACCGGCGTCACGCTGCAGGACGTCAATGGCCGCATCGCCGACCTCGGCGAGCATGGCCGCCTGGTGCTGGACGGCAGCGCCAGCGGGTCGATGGCAGGCTTCCTGCGCTTCGTCGCCGCCAGCCCGGTGCGCGACTGGACCGGCCAGGTGCTGACGGATATGCGCGCCCAGGGCAACGGCGAGCTTCGGCTCAAGCTTGACCTGCCCCTCACCGAGGCGCAGGCAACCAAGGTCGACGGCCAGTTCCGGCTGCCCGGCAACGAGGTGGTGCTGATACCGCAATTGCCAGTGCTGGCCGGCACCACGGGCGTCGTCGCCTTCAACGAGCACGGCTTCCAGCTCAACGACCTGCGCGCCCGCTTCCTGGGCGGCGAGATCCGCGCCGGCGGGGGCAGCCAGCCCGACGGCACGATCCGGGTCAATGCCGGTGGCAACCTTACCTCGCAGGGCATCCGCGAGGCGTTTGGCGCCTCGCCCGCGGCCGGGCTGGTACAGAAACTGGAAGGCAGCACCGCCTACAGCGCTGTGATCAGCGTGCGCGATCACCAGCCCGTGATCACGGTCGCGTCGGAGCTGGCCGGGCTGGCGCTGAACCTGCCCGCGCCGATGGCCAAGAGCGCGGCGCAGGCCGTGCCATCGCACTTTGAGCTGCGCCCGGCCGCCGCCCGCGCCGGCAGCGAGGAAATGCTGGTGCAGTATGGCAACGTGCTCAATGCGCGCTACCTGCTGCGCCGCAATGGCGACGCCGTGGAAGTGCAGGCTGGCGGGATCGGCATCGAGCAGCCCGCGCCGCAGCCCGCCAGCGGCGTCACCGCGGCGCTTACGGCCAGCCGCTTCGACCTGGACGCGTGGCGCACGCTGCTGGCGGAAGCCGGCAAGGCCAGTGCAGGCAATGCCGCGCCGGTGTCCGCCTACCTGCCCGAGCGCATTTCCGCGCGCACGCGCACGCTGCACGCTTTTGGCCGCGAGCTCGACGATGTCGTGCTCGAGGCCACCCGCGAAAGCGCTGGCTGGGACATGCAGATCGAGTCCCGCCAAGTGGCGGGGACCATGCGCTGGCGCAGCGATGCCGCCACGCCGGCAGGCGCGCTCACGCTGCGCCTGTCGCACCTGAACCTCCCCGACACGGGCGACGCCGCCAACGCCGCCGACCCGCTCGACGGCAACACCGGCGACCTGCCCGCGCTGGACCTGGTGGCCGACCGGTTCGAGCTGCACGGCCGCGACTTCGGCAAGCTGGAGGTCAAGGCGCGCGCCAGCGAAGACGGCGGCGAGCCCGTGTGGACGCTGGACCGTCTGGTCATCGAGCAGCCGGGCGCGACATTCACCGGCAGCGGCAGCTGGCGCTTGCCGCGCCGGATGCGCGAAGGCGCTGCCGCCGAGCGCCGCACGCTGCTCGACTTCAAGCTCGACGTGCGCAATGGCGGCCAGGTGCTCGAACGCATGGGCCTGCCCCATATGCTGGCTGATGGCCACGGCACCTTCGAAGGCCGGATCGCATGGCGCGGCTCGCCGCTGTCGATCGACTACCCCACCTTGTCGGGCCGGATGAAGCTGCAGCTGGAGAACGGCCAGATCCTCAGCGTGGACCCGGGCGCGGCCAAGCTGCTGGGCGTGCTTAGCCTGCAAGGCCTGATGCGGCTGGCCACCTTCGACTTCCGCGGCGTGGCGGGCCAGGGCATGGTGTTCGACGAGATCACCAGCACCGGCACGATCGAGAATGGCGTGGCCAGCACCAAGGACTTCGCGCTCAAGGGCGGGCAGCTGCGCGCCTCGATGACCGGCAGCGCGAACATCCCGCGCGAAACGCAGGACCTGGACGTGACGGTAGTGCCGCGCATCAACGCCACCTCCGCCTCGGTGGCTGCGGCGTTCATCAATCCCGCGCTCGGCATCGGCACACTGGCGGCCCAGTTGCTGTTCGCCGACGAATTCTCCAAGGCCTTCAGCCGCCGCTTCCGTATCAGCGGTGGCTGGGCGAACCCGCAGATCACCAAAGTGGGGGAGAATAAATCCGACTCGCCGCCCGTGCAGGGTTTGTTCAATCATGTCTACCCGGCGCCATAACCGCGACTGGCCCTGCCGTCCGAGCCCCGCCGCGCAGCCGCCGCAAGCCAAGGAAACCGCTTCATGACCGCAAACGCCTCCGCATCAGCACCCAGCGCGGCCCCCGGCGCGACCCCTTTTCGCGTCGCGGCCATCCAGACCATCAGCGGGGTTTCGCCCGAGGCCAACCTGGCCCGCGCCGACGCGCTGATCGCGCAGGCCGCCAAGGGCGGCGCCGAGCTGGTGCTGCTGCCGGAGTACTTCTGCATGATGGGCCTGCGCGAAGGCGACAAGGTGGCGATCCGCGAGCGCGACGGCGACGGGCCGATCCAGTCATTCCTGGCCGATGCCGCGCGCCGCCACCGGATCTGGCTGGTCGGCGGCACCCTGCCCTTGTGGTGCGAGGACGAGGCCCGCGTCTACAACACGTCGCTCGTCTACGACCCGCGCGGCGAACGCGTGGCGCGCTACGACAAGATCCACCTGTTCGGCTTCACGCGCGGCACTGAAAGCTACGACGAATCGCGTACCATCCTGGCCGGCCAGACCCCGGTCAGCTTCGAGGCGCCCTGTGGACGGGTCGCCATGTCGGTCTGCTATGACCTGCGCTTCCCGGAGCTCTACCGCCAGCTCGCCGAGAGCGGCGGCACCAGCTTGATTTTGATGCCGGCCGCCTTCACCTACACCACCGGCCAGGCGCACTGGGAGATCCTGCTGCGCGCCCGCGCTATCGAAAACCAGTGCTATGTGCTGGCTGCCGCACAGGGCGGGAAGCATGAGAACGGACGGCGCACCTGGGGCCACTCGATGCTGATCGATCCCTGGGGCGAGGTGATGGGGGTGCTGCCGGAAGGCGAAGGCGTGGTGAGCGGGCTGATCGACCCCGCGCGCCTGGACGAGGTGCGGCAGAACCTGCCTGCGCTGCGCCATCGGGTGCTGTAGCATGTACAAGCAATGACCTGGCCGATTCCCCGGAATCGCCAGCATCCCAGATTTTTATGCGGCGGCGCCATTTCGCCACCGCGGCACGACGATAAAGGACAACCATGAACGCCGGCGACCTCGGAATCCGCAACCTCGCCACCGCCCAGCAACTGCTGCTGGCGCCCTACGGCCTGGACGAAACCAACCTGCAGCGCGTGCTGGCGGACATCTTCACGCATAAGGTCGACTACGCCGACCTCTACTTCCAGTACACCCGCAACGAGGCGTGGAGCCTGGAAGAAGGTATCGTCAAGTCGGGCAGCTTCAGCATCGACCAGGGCGTTGGCGTGCGTGCCGTGTCCGGCGACAAGACCGCCTTTGCCTACTCCGACGACATCAGCCTGGACGCCTTGCTCAAGGCCGGCGCCGCGACCCGCACCATCGGCCGCGCCGGCAGCGGCCGCGTCAAGGTGGCGAGCAAGATGGCCTCCCAGGGCGGGCGCAACCTGTACTCGCCCAATGACCCGCTGGACTCGATGGACGCCGCCGAAAAGGTGGCGCTGCTCGAGCGCGTGGAACGCATGGCCCGCGCCAAGGACCCGCGCGTGGTGCAGGTGATGGCAGGCCTGGCCGGTGAGTACGACGTGGTACTGGTGGCGCGCAGCGACGGCGTGATCGCCGCCGACGTGCGCCCGCTGGTGCGGGTCTCGGTCACGGTGATCGCCGAGCAGAACGGGCGCCGCGAGATCGGCTCCTCCGGCGGCGGCGGGCGCTATGCCTACGGCTATTTCACCGATGAGCTGCTGCGCCAGTACGTGGACGAGGCCGTGGCCTCGGCGCTCGTCAACCTCGAGGCGCGTCCGGCTCCGGCCGGTGCCATGACCGTCGTGCTCGGCCCGGGCTGGCCCGGCGTGCTGCTGCACGAGGCCATCGGCCACGGCCTGGAAGGCGACTTCAACCGCAAGGGTTCGTCGGCCTTCGCCGGCCGCATGGGCGAGCGCGTGGCGGCCAAGGGCGTGACCGTGGTGGACGACGGCACGCTGGCCAACCGCCGCGGCTCGCTCAACCTCGACGACGAGGGCAACCCGACTCAGTGCACCACACTGATCGAGGACGGTATCCTCAAGGGCTATATCCAGGACACGCTCAACGCGCGCCTGATGAAGATGCCGGTGACCGGCAACGCGCGCCGCGAGAGCTACGCCGCGCTGCCGATGCCGCGCATGACCAACACCTATATGCTCAACGGCAACCGYGACCCGCAGGAGATCATCGCCAGCGTCAAGCGCGGCCTCTACGCGGTCAACTTCGGCGGCGGCCAGGTCGATATCACCAACGGCAAGTTCGTCTTCTCCGCCAGCGAGGCCTACCTGATCGAGGACGGCAAGATCACCGCCCCGGTCAAGGGCGCCACCCTGGTCGGCAATGGCCCGGAATCGCTCAAGGACGTCACCATGATCGGCAACGACATGCGCCTGGACTCGGGCGTGGGCGTGTGCGGCAAGGAAGGCCAGAGCGTGCCGGTGGGCGTGGGCCAGCCGACCCTGCGCATCGAGAACATGACGGTGGGCGGCACGGCCTGATTGCCGTCCCGCAGGTCCCGCACGTCGGGCGCGGCGCCTTGCCGTTCAGGGCCGCGCCTCGTAGATCAGGTTGAACGGCGTTTGCGCCGCCCGGCGAAAACGCGAAAAACCGCCCTGCTGCACCACCGACCGCATGCGTGCCTCGCCCGACTGGGCCCCCAGGCACAGGCCCACCTCCTGCGAGCGAGACGCTGGCGTGCAGATGAAGGTCGAGGCCGAGTAAAAGACCCGCCCGATCGGGTTCAGGTTGTCTTCGAGCCGGTCGTTGGCGAAAGGCTCGACGATCATCCAGGTGCCATCCGGGCGCAAGGTCTCGCGCACATGCGCGGCGGCGCCGACCGGATCGCCCATATCGTGCAGGCAGTCGAACACGGCCACCAGGTCGTAATCCTTGCCGCCATATTCCTTGGCTTTTGCCACCTGGAAATGCACGCGGTCCTGCACGCCGGCGCGCGCCGCCGCTTCGGTGGCGAAGCGGATCGACGGCTCGTGGTAGTCAAAGCCGTAGAACTCCGATGCCGGATACGCCTGCGCCATGATGATGGTAGAGGCGCCATGCCCGCAGCCCACGTCGGCCACGCGAGCGCCGGCCCGCAGCTTGGCCTGCACATCCTCCAGCGCGGGAATCCATTCCGCTGTCAGGTGCGCCGCATAGCCCGGGCGGAAAAACCGCTCGGTGCCGTGAAACAGTGACGGATCGTGTTCATGCCAGCCCAGCCCGCGCCCATTGCGAAAGGCGTCCACGATCTTGGGAATCGCCTTGAACTGCGCGACGGCGATCTGGAAGGCGCCGGGAATAAAGGCAGGGCTGCCCTCCTGGGCCAGCGCGAAGGCCTGCTCCTCGGTCAGGCTGAACAGATCGGTGGCCGGATCGTACGCGACATAGCCGCTGGCCGCCTGCGCGGACAGCCACTCGAGCAGGTAGCGCTCATCGGTATGGGTTTTCTCGGCCAGCACCTGCGCTGTCATCGGTTTCTCGGCCAAGGCTTTGTAAAGGCCCAGCGTATCGCCGACCACGATGGTGGCAGCATGCATCACCGCGCCCAGATCCTGGACGAACTGCCCCATGAAGGCGTTTAGCCTCCCCTCATCGATCGCCATGATGCTTCCCTCCCCCTCGCCTCAGCCCCGCGTGCCTGAGCTGCCCGGCACGCCGCGTTCGCCTGTTTTCCCCCGGGCAAACCCGTGCAGGTGCCGCCGCCGCACTGCGGTGCGCGCTGGCGACGCCTATACTGGCCTCATTCATGTTGGTTCACGCACGGGATGGCGCCAATACGCAGCATTGCGTAGCTGCGCGCCACCCAAGGCCGCCGCAATGCTCACATCCAGCCGCTGCCAGGATGGCCAGGCGCTCTCCATGCTCGCCAGGCTGACCGCGCGCGAGCAGCAGGTGCTGCGCTGGCTGGCGCACGGCAAGACCGACCGCGAAATCGCGGGCATGCTCGGTATCAGCGCCCGCACGGTGCAAAAGCACCTGCAGCATGTGTACGTGAAGCTAGGCGTGGAAAACCGCACCGCCGCCGTGATGCGCGGGCTGGAACTGGATCCGGGCCCCGCCATGGAACGGCCGGAAATTGTGGCCGGGCCGATGCCGGACGCTTGCCAAGCCCCTTAAAACGCGCTATAAAGATGCTTCGTTACTCGATGGTCAACGGCCTCAGCCGGCAGAATTGGCAAGGCCAGCGCAATTTTCTGCCATCTCGTGACGCGTTGCCGCAAATAACCGACGCCATTTGAGCCGCATCCCATCCATGTCCGCTAAGTTTTATTTTTACTTTTTTAGCGATCTCGCACCGCTGGCGGATGGAGAGGGACGATCGTAAGTGCCTCCAGAATTCAAAAAAAAGCCGCCAGCGAACCTGGCGGCTTTTTTTATACCGGCCCGCACCCAGCTCTAGCCCAGACACCCCAAACACACGACCCTACAAAATCCGGAGCCATCATGCTGAAGAACACCGACGACCTGCGCATTCGCGAACTCAAGGAATTGTTGCCCCCGGCGCACCTGATCCGCGAGTTCGGCTGCTCCGAAAAGGCGTCCGACGTGATCTACGGCGCGCGCCAGTCCATGCACCGGATCCTGCACGGCATGGATGACCGCCTGATCGTGATCATCGGCCCCTGCTCCATCCACGACACCCGCGCCGCGCTCGAGTACGCCAAGCTGCTCAAGGTCCAGCGCGACCGTTTCGCCGGGGAGCTGGAGGTCGTGATGCGGGTGTATTTCGAAAAGCCGCGCACCACCGTGGGCTGGAAGGGGCTGATCAACGACCCGCACATGGACGGCAGCTTCAAGATCAACGACGGCTTGCGCACCGCGCGCGAGCTGCTGCTGAACATCAGCGAACTGGGCGTGCCGACCGGTACCGAATACCTCGACATGATCAGCCCGCAATACATCGCCGACCTGGTCAGCTGGGGTGCCATCGGCGCGCGCACCACGGAAAGCCAGGTGCACCGGGAGCTCGCCTCCGGACTATCGTGCCCGGTCGGATTCAAGAACGGCACCGATGGCAACGTCAAGATCGCCGTCGATGCGATCAAGGCCGCCTCGCAGCCGCACCATTTCCTGTCGGTGACCAAGGGCGGGCACTCCGCCATCGTGTCGACCTCGGGCAATGAGGATTGCCACATCATCCTGCGCGGTGGCAAGACGCCAAACTACGATGCCGCCAGCGTGCAGGAAGCCTGCGAAGCGATTTCCAAGGCCGGCCTGGCCGCGCGCCTGATGATCGATGCTTCGCACGCCAACAGCAGCAAGAAGCACGAGAACCAGATCCCGGTCTGCGAGGACATCGGCCGCCAACTGGCTGCGGGCGACGAGCGCATCGTCGGCGTGATGGTGGAATCCCACCTGGTGGGCGGCCGCCAGGACCACGTCCAGGGCACGCCGGTGGAAGACCTCACCTATGGCCAGTCGGTCACCGACGCCTGCATCGGCTGGGACGATTCGGTAAAGGTGCTCGAAACCCTGGCCAGCGCCGTCAAGGCACGCCGCCTGGCCAAGGGCACCGGCAACTGAGCCACCCGACGCGGCCCGGGGCTTGCCCACCGGGCCGCGCGGACAAAGAAAAAGCCGCTGGGATCAGCGGCTTTTTCTTGTTCCGGACCCGCGCGCGGCGTGGGCCGGCGCCAGCTGGCTTACTTCTTCAGGACCAGGCCGCCCGGCAGCGATTCGATGTAGGCGGCGATATCCTTCAGCTCATCCCGGGTGAAGGGACGCGGCTTGCCATCCTTGCCCGTCACGCCAGGGTTGGCGTTGACCTGGCCGGCCATGATGGCGTTGGAGCGGCCCACCTGCGGGTTGGTGGTGATCTGGTAGGCAGCCAGCGCGTGGTACAGGTAGTCGGCATGCTGGCCGGCCAGCTTCGGGTAATCCGGGGTGATCGGGGCATTCAGGCCGGCGCCGTGGCAGGCCGCGCAGTTGCCCTTCTCCACCAGCGCCTTGCCGCGCGCGAGGTCGGCAGCCGAGGCAGTGATGGCCGAGGCGCCCAGCACGAGTGCGCCGATCGCGAGCGAAAGCGTCTTAAGCGTATTCATGGATGGGTCCTCTTACTTCTGGGTGTTGTTTTGCGTGCTGGAAGACTGCTGCGCGTAGTAGGCAGCCACGTCGGCGATGTCCTGGTCGGTCAGGGTCGCGGCAATGCCACGCATGGTCGGGTGCTTGCGGTCGCCCTTCTGGTATTCCTTGAGCGCATTTTCGATGTACTTGGCGTTCTGGCCGCCGAGCAGGGGCACCTGGTACACCTCGGGGAAGGAGGCGCGATAGCCGGGAATCCCATGGCAACCAATACACATCGCGACCTTGTTTTTGGCGGCGTCCACATTGCCCTTGACTTCCTGGGCTTGCGCAGCCGTTGCGGCCGCGCCCAGCACCACCATCGTGAGGAGCTTTTTCATTGTCGTAGCTGATTGGAAGTGTTAAACCCTGCGTGACCTGCCCAACCGGTCGGAAATGGCTTCAGAATGCGTCCGGCCGGACCGTATCTGCCCGCGGGTAGATGCGGTGCTGCCAGCGTAGGCCGGATACCCGCAGCGCCGTCGTTAGCGCTGCCGGTGCATCTCGGCGTTGTCTCCGCCTCATTCTGTAACCATCTCTTGTCATCGCCGCCTCCCGGCAAGGACCGCGGGAGTGACAAGGCGGACAAAGCGAGGGGGGTGGAGTCTTGGACGTGGGGGGCGCGTCAAACCGCCGCATTGTACAGCACGCTGCACGCGGCAGTCCAGCATGGCACGGCGAGCCACACGCGAACCGGAAAGCTCTTTTATACTGGCCAATTCCGACACGCATAAACCCCTTCAGGTTGCCCCATGTCCAACACCACCAACGCCAGCCAGAACCAGCAAAGCCGTTTCGAAGGCACGCAGCAATACGTCGCCACCGATGACCTCAAGCTGGCCGTGAATGCCGCCCGCGCCCTGCAGCGCCCGCTCCTGATCAAGGGCGAGCCCGGCACCGGCAAGACCATGCTGGCCGAGGAGGTGGCCGCGGCGCTCGGCATGCCCCTGCTGCAGTGGCACATCAAGTCCACCACCAAGGCGCAGCAGGGCCTGTATGAATACGACGCGGTGTCGCGCCTGCGCGATTCGCAGCTCGGCGACGACCGCGTCCACGACATCCGCAACTACATCATCAAGGGCGTGCTTTGGCAGGCCTTCGAGGCCGACCAGCAAGTGGTGTTGCTGATCGACGAGATCGACAAGGCCGACATCGAATTCCCGAACGACCTGCTGCGCGAAATCGACCGCATGGAGTTCTATGTGTATGAGACGCGCGAGCTGGTCAAGGCGCGCCACCGCCCCCTGGTGATCATCACCTCGAACAACGAGAAGGAGCTGCCCGACGCCTTCCTGCGCCGCTGCTTCTTCCACTACATCAAGTTCCCCGACGCGGAGACCATGCAGCGCATCGTCGACGTGCACTATCCCGGCATCAAGCGCGAGCTGGTGGCCGCGGCACTCGAATCGTTCTACGAGATGCGCAACCTGCCGGGCCTGAAGAAGAAGCCCTCCACGTCGGAACTGATCGACTGGCTCAAGCTGCTGATGGCCGAGGACATCCCGCCCGAGGCGCTCAAGAGCCCGGACAAGAAGGCCGCGATCCCGCCGCTGCACGGCGCGCTGCTGAAGAACGAGCAGGACGTGCACCTGTTCGAGCGCCTGGTCTTCATGAACCGCGCCAACCGCTGAGCGCCGCGCCATGGCACGCTTTATCGAACCCGTCACCCTGCGCGGCCAGCACGCCCTGCTGGAGCCGCTGCGCCCCGAGCACGAGGCCGAGGTACAGGCCGCCGTCGCCGACGGTGAGCTGTGGAAGCTCTGGTACACCTCGGTGCCGGCGCCGGACCAGGTGCGCGCGTGGACCGACACCGCGCTGCAGATGCGCGAGCAGCAGGGCGCGATGCCGTTCGTGATCCGCGAGGTCCGCGATGGCGTGCCGGGCACGGTGGTGGGCGCGACGCGCTACTTCAATGTCGACGGCGCCAACCGGCGCCTGGAGATTGGCCATACCTGGCATGCGCAGCGCGTGCAGCGCAGCGCCGTGAACACGGAATGCAAGCTGATGCTGCTCACGCACGCGTTCGAGCAGCTGGCATGCATCGCCGTGGAATTCCGCACGCACTGGATGAACCACCAGAGCCGCACCGCGATCGCCCGGCTCGGCGCCAAGCAGGACGGCGTGCTGCGCAACCACCAGCGCATGCCAGACGGTTCGCTGCGCGATACCGTGGTGTTCTCCATCATCGCCAGCGAATGGCCGACGGTGAAGCGCCACCTGCAATACCGCCTGGACCTGCCGGGGCGCGCCTCGTGAACCCGCACGCAAACCGCCGCACCCGCTCCGGGAAACTCTAAGCGAGCCCACCATGCTGATCGATTTTTTCTTCTCGCTGCGCCACGCCAAGCTGCCGGTCTCGGTCAAGGAATACCTGACCATGCTGGAAGCGCTCAAGGCCGAGGTCATCACGCCATCGATCGACGAGTTCTACTACTTGTCGCGCATGACGCTGGTCAAGGACGAGAAGCACTTCGACAAGTTCGACCAGACCTTCGCCGCCTACTTCAAGGGCATCGAGAGCCTGGTCGACTGGAAATCCGACATCCCCCTGGACTGGCTGCAAAAGACGCTGGAGCGCGAACTCTCGGCCGAGGAAAAAGCCAAGATCGAAGCCATGGGTGGACTCGACAAGCTGATGGAGCGGCTCAAGCAGCTGCTCGACGAGCAAAAGGAAAAACACGAGGGCGGCAACAAGTGGATCGGCACCGGCGGCACCTCGCCGTTCGGGCACGGCGGCTATAACCCGGAAGGCATCCGCATCGGCGGCCCGTCCAAGGGCAACCGCACCGCCGTCAAGGTGTGGGAAACCCGCGCCTACAAGGACTACGACGACCAGGTCGAGCTCGGCACGCGCAATATCAAGGTGGCGCTGCGCCGCCTGCGCCGTTTCGCGCGCGAAGGCGCGGAGACCGAGCTGGACCTGGACGACACCATCCACTCCACCGCCGCCAATGCCGGCCTGCTCGACATCAAGCTGCGCCCGGAGCGCCACAACAAGGTCAAGGTGCTGATGTTGATGGACGTCGGCGGCTCCATGGACGACCACATCAAGCGCGTGGAGGAATTGTTCTCGGCCACCAAGACCGAGTTCAAGCACCTGGAGTACTACTACTTCCACAACTGCGTGTACGACTACGTGTGGAAGAACAATCGCCGCCGCCATGCGGAGAAGATCGCCACGTGGGACCTGATCCACAAGTACACGCCGGACTACAAAGTGATCTTTGTCGGCGATGCCACCATGAGCCCGTACGAGATCCTGCAACCCGGCGGCTCGGTGGAGTACAACAACCCCGAAGCCGGGGCGGTATGGCTCAACCGCCTGATCGAGCAGTTCCCGCGCTTCGTCTGGCTCAACCCCGAGCCTGAAGGGCTATGGCAATACCGGCAGTCGGTGACGGTGATCAACCAGATCATGAAGTCGCGCATGTATCCGGTCACGCTCGGCGGACTGGAGCAGGCGATGCGCCTGCTCTCCAAGTAACGCCACCGGGTCTGGACTGCTGCCGCTGTGTTTCAGGCGCGCAGCAGTCCGCCCAGCATTCCCCCCTGCTCGCCCCCGTCCCTCCGCCCTTCCCCGCGCCCGAACAGCGTGCGCGCCACGCGCTCGCCATCCAGCCCGAAGCTCTGTGCCGCTGCTGCGGCGATCAACCCATCCAGTTCCGTGGTCGGCGCCAGGTCGCGTCCCTGGTAAAGCGAGCCCTGCGCCAGCCCCGGCCAGTCTGCCAGCACGCGCCCGCCTTTGACCCCGCCGCCCAGCAGCATCGCCGCCGCGCCGGTGCCGTGATCGGTACCACCGGTGCCATTGGCCGCGGCAGTGCGCCCGAACTCCGTGGCCACCAGCACGGTGGTGCGCGCCCATGACGGGCCCAGCCCGTCGCGCAGTGCGGCCAGCATGGTGTCCAGGGCCTTGAGGCGGCCCGCCAGGCGTGGCGCTTGTGCGCTGTGCGTATCCCAACCGCCGGTCTCGATCATGGCAATGCGCGGCCCGTCCGCGCGCGCCAGGAAGCCGGCGGCGAGACGGCCTAGGCTGGCCGGGTCCTGGCGCGCACCGGCGTCGCCTGCAAGCCCGCGTGCCTGCATGGCCGCGTTCCAGAGCGGATGCAATTGCGGATCCATCTCGTAGAGCTGCCCGACGCGCGCGAGCAGGTCATCAGGCGCTGACGGCAGTGCCGATGGCGCATAGGAGCCGACCTCCACCGGCCCGCGCAGCGCCGCCGGCACCGTGGGCGCGAAGGCGATGGCATTCTCGGGCCGCTTGGGCAGCAGGCTCACCAGCCGGTTCATCCAGCCATCCTTCACCTGGTAAGGCGCGGCGCCGCCGGTCTCAAGCACGTTCTGGCCGTCGAAGTGCGAACGCTCGCGATATGGCGATGCCACCGCCTGCACGAACAACGCCTGCCCGGCAGCGTACATCCGTGCCGTCTCCGTCAGCGCGGGATGCAGGGCGAAAGTGCCATCGAGCCTGGTGGCTTGCGCCACGTCGATGGCCAGCGCGCCACGCAGGCGGGCGTAACCGGGATCGGCGTAGGGAATGACCGTGTTCAGGCCATCGGCGGCGCCGCGCTGGATGACGAAGACGAAGCGGCGATCGGAATCGACGCTGGCGAGCGTGAGGCGCGGCAACGCAAGCATGGCGGCGGCACCGCCCGTCACGCGGAGGAAATCTCGGCGGGAAAACATGGCAATCACCTCCGTTGAAAATCGGGCGACACCAGCAGCAAGGCCAGTGCGGTCTGCGCGCTTTCGGCGCGCGCGATGGCGGCAGCGGTTGGTGCCGACAACGTGCCCGCAAGCAGCTTGGGGCCGAGCTCGCGCGCGTCGATCCGGTCGCCGACGCGCGCCGCCAGCCGTTGCGCCAGTTCGACCCGGCGCACCAGCGCATCGGGCGCGGCCCAGCTTGCGGCGATGTCGTCGTAGCCCGCTGGCGAGCCCGGGCGCCAGACCGGCTGCCCGAGCTGGGTCAGCATGGGCGCGAAGTGCTGCGCGCCCGCCTCGCGCAAACCCAACCCGCGCAGGGAGGAAAGGGTCCACTCCCACGGCGTCTTGAATTTTGCCGGCTCGCTGGCCCACGCCTCGGGTGACTGCACCAGCGCGCGGTACATGTCGGGCAACGCACCGCCACTACGCAGGTACGCCTGCGACAAGCGCGCCACCAGCGCGGGCGGCGGCGCATCGGCAACGAAGTGGCGCACCAGCTTGGTGGCCAGGTGATTGGCCGTGGCCTCGCTCTGCGCAAGGTCGTGCAGCACGGCCAGCGCCTGCGCCTCGCCCTGCTGCGGGTAGCTGCGCCCGAGGATAGTGCGGGTGCCAGGCTCATGCACGCGCGCGCGGAACTGGAAGCGCCCGGGCTCGCCGTCTTCGCGCGCGCCCAGGCCAGCGATGCTCCAGCCGGTCAGCGCACGGGCGAACTCGGTCACGTCGGCCTGCTGGTAGCCGCTGCGCACGCCGAGCGTATGCAGCTCCATGATTTCGCGCGCGAGGTTTTCGTTCAATCCGAGCTGGCGCTCGGGAGCGCGCCGCGCGGCCACGCTGTCGGGGCCG
This sequence comes from Cupriavidus sp. YAF13, assembly GCF_052113425.1. Taxonomy (NCBI): domain Bacteria; kingdom Pseudomonadati; phylum Pseudomonadota; class Betaproteobacteria; order Burkholderiales; family Burkholderiaceae; genus Cupriavidus; species Cupriavidus sp. YAF13. The sequence goes on along the minus strand of NZ_JBFRDD010000010.1, from coordinate 48,485 downwards.
ATCGAGCGGACCTGGTCCAGAAAGACCTGCATGGCGGGATGGCGCTCCACCGCGACCAGCATGTCCTCGAAGCGTCCGAGCACATGGGGACGGATCGCCTCGGCCTCGAAGGCGCCGGCCAGCGCGGCGACGGCCGGCTTCTCCACCGACACCGCGAAGTGGTTGGACCAGAAATGCACCAGCCGCTCGACGAACGGCGCTTGCGTGACCAGCGCACTGGTCACGCGCGCGTCGACGGCATCGCGATAGGCCTCGCGCGTCTCGCGCTGCAATTGCTGGCGCGCCGCGGTCTTCGCATCGGCCTGCGCCTGGCGCACCTCGCGCTGCTGGGCGCCGAACTCGCCGGCCAGCGCGGCCGTGTCCGGCTGCGCGCTCCAGGCCGCGGGCCTGGCCTCGTAGCGCTCGAACTGGGCCAGCAGCCAGCCACGCGGATCGGCCGGCAGCGGCTCGTCCGGGCGCGCGCCCAGCCCGAACCGGTTGACCGCGACAGCCGCGGCCGTCATGGCGGTGTTTGTCATGCGTCGCTCCCCTGGGAAGTACCTGTTGGCTTTGTCGCTATCGCTATCGCTATCGCTATCGTTGTGGTTGTGGTTGTGGTTGTCGATTGCTGCATCATGGCGCCGCCTTCGCAGGCCGCGCCTGGCCGGTGCGCAGCGGGCCGCGCTGGACCAGTGCGTCGGCCAGGATCTGCCTCTGCTCGGGCGACAGCGTGGCGGCGAAATCCACCACGCTGCCTTCCAGCCGGGCACGCACCGCGGCATCGGCCTCGCGCGTGCGGGCCAATGCCGCCGCCAGCGCGTCGCGTTCGAACTGCGGCTGCCGCAGCAATTGCTCGACCTGGTGGCGTCCGTCGCGCGCGGCGTCCACGTCCGACGCCGCGGCACGTCGCGCCGCGCGCAAGCCTTGCAGGAATTGCCTGCGCTGCTCGGCCTCCAGCCCGTCGGCGGCAAAACGCAGGCCGCGCGGCTGCGCGGCCGCCTGGCGCTCCACGGTGTACCAGCGATAGCCGCCACCGCCAATCGCGCCCAGCAGGAACACGTTGACCAGCACGGAGACCGCCAGCGCTACCTTGAGCCGCTTCAGCGTACGCTCGTTCATTCCTCGCTCCCGTTATGCGCCATGCCACCGAAGCCGGTCGGGGCGTAGGGCAGATCGATAGCGGCCGGCGCCGGTACCGTGGCCAGCACGGCCGAGACCAGCAGCGCGCCCGCCAAGGTGCCGGCCAGGCCGACGCCGGCCAGGCCCAGCCCGGACCACCACCACGGCGCACGCGGCGCGCTCGCGCTCGCCGCAATGCGGCGCTGTAACGCCGCATCGGGGGCCGCCACCTGATGCGCGGCCAGCAAGCGGTCGAGCGCGGCGGCTTCGGCCAGCGCGCCAAGATGCCCGGGCGCGGCAGCCATGGCCTGGCCCGCGGCTCGCTCCCCTTCGGGCCAGCGTGCGGGGTCGGCACCATAGCTCTCGGTCAGTGCGCGAAATCTCTCAGGTGTCATCGCAAATCCTCATGATGGCCGTCTTGCATGAGCAAATCGCGCAGGTTGCGGCGCGCGCGCGCAAGCAAGCTCTCCAGCGCCTCGACGCTGATGCCCATCAGCGCGGCGGCCTCGCCATTAGGCAACTCCTGGTAATACTGCAGCACCAGTGCCTCGCGCTGGCGCGCTGGCAGCTTCGCCAGCGCCGCGCCTACGCGCACGCCCTGCGCCGCCGCATCCAGCGCTTCCTCGGGCCCGGCCCCGGGCGCCGCCTGCTCGGGCACCGGCTCCATGGCCTGCTCGCGCGCGCCGCGCAAGCGGTCGTAGCAAAGGTTCAGCGCCACACGATGCAGCCAGGTGTCAAAGCGCGCCCGGCCGGGTTGCCAGCGCGCGGCCTGCTTCCACAACCGCACGAAGACTTCCTGCGCCACGTCTTCCGCTTCGCCGCGGTCGCCCAGCATGCGCGTGGCCAGCGCTAGCACGCGCGGCAGCTTGCGCGAGACCATTTCGCGCACCGCGGCTGCATCCTGCCTGCCGACCCGCGCCAGCAGCGCATCGTCCGGATCTGTGTCGCTTGTGTCGCTCAATGGGTGTGGTTCCGCGTTGCCGGTTCGTCCTTCTCGCAAGCCGCGCGCCCCCGGGCGGGTGCGGCTTGCCTCGTCAGTAAACAAAAACCGGCGCGCGATAGTGGTAGTAGGCAGGCCGGGCCGGCACGATCACACAGCCAGACAACGTGACGGCGACAAGCGCCGCGATCAGAAGGCTTTTCATCGGTTACCCCTTGCTGTGGTTACTGCCATCGCACTTGAAGCATGTCATGCCGCTCACGGCGGTCGTGCCGGTCACGGCGCCCAATGCCCTTCGACCCAGCGCCATTGCGGGCCACGCGCCAGCCAGTGCCCCGGCACCCAGCGGTAGCCCGCCCTGGCCGGGCGCCAGTGGCCGCCCACCCAGACGTAGGCGCCATTGCGCCATTGCCAGTGGCCCGGATCCCAGACATAGCCGCCGCGCGCGGGCGGCAGGACCTCCCGGCGCATCGGCGGGGGCGCCGTGGGTGCGATCACGATGGTTTGTGCGAATGCCGGCGCCAGCGCGAACGCCGCCGTCACGGCGACGCCCAGGCGGGCAAGGCTAGCTGAGAGGGGCACTGATCTGCGCATGAGAACCTCCAGTCCACAATCCACAGCCCGGCGCGGCTTGCACGCAGGCTTGTCATGTCTGTCATGTCTCTTAAACGCAGGCGGGCGGAAAAAACCGTCGCGGAAAAACGTAAGTTTTGATTACAGCGGCGGCGCGCGGCTCACGCCACCACGTCGACGCCTTCCATCACCCACTGGCGAAAGGTCTGCAGCGCCGGCAGATGCTGTTTCTGCTCGGGATAGCAAAGGTAGTAGCCCTTCTTGCTCAGCACCCGCGCCGGATGCGCCACCACCAGCACGCCGGTGGCGAGCTCCTCCTCGATCAGGCAGCGCGGGATCAGCGCGATGCCGAGCCCCGACATCGCCGCCTGCGTCAGCAGCGAGAACTGGTCGAAGCGCGCGCCGCTCCACGCCTTGCGGGTTGCCACGCCAAGCTCGGCGAACCAGTCGGGCCAGGCTTCGGGCACGGTGGTGTGATGCAGCAGGGGAAAACGCAGCAGCGCCGAGGGCACGCGCGCCATGCCTTCCGGCTCGCCGGCCAGCAGGGCCGGGCGGCACACGGGCAGCACTTCGCGGCCAGTCATGTAGTCGGCAAGGCTGCCAGGCCACATGCCGTCGCCGAAGCGGATGGCGGCATCGAGATCGGGCTGGGAAAAATCGTAGCCCTGCGCGTGCGGCACGAATTCAAGGCTGACATCGGGATGCTTCTCGAAGAACTGCGGCAAGCGCGGAATCAACCACTTGGCGCCCAGCGTGGGCATGCTGGCGATATGCAGGGTGCCGCCGCGGCCCTGCTTGGCGATCAGTTCCACCGTGGCAGCCTCGATCTCGGTCAGGCTCGGGCGGATGCGGTCCAGGTAGCGCTGGCCGGCATCGGTCAGCATCAGGCGCTGGCGCACGCGCTCGAACAGTTCCACGCCGAGGAAGGCCTCCAGGCTGCGCACCTGCTTGCTCACGGCGCCCTGGGTGACGTGGAGCTCCCGCGCTGCGGTGGTGAAGCTGTTGTAGCGTGCGGCAGCTTCGAAGGCCTGCAATTCAGTCAGCGACGGACATAAGCGTCGCATAGATAACCCCTTACTTCACTACCAAACGGAATGATCGCACGATTTTATTTCGTTTGCGGTGTGCCTGCACGAACAAGCAGAATCGGGGAAGCCGTTCTTTTCCCCGCTTTCACTGCTTTAGTTGCTTTCCTTCTCTCCTCCTCTCCTCCCTCCATTCAGGAACCGAACCATGCAACGCCGTAACATGCTCCGCCTCCTTGCCGCCGCCACTGGCGCCGCCGCCGCCGGCCTGTCGCTGTCGGCCGCTGCCCAGGGCACGTACCCGACCAAGCCGATCTCGCTGGTTGTGCCGTTCCCGGCAGGTGGCACCACCGACATCGTGGCGCGCATCGTGGCTGACAAGCTCGGCCAGCAACTGGGCCAGACCGTGGTGGTGGACAACCGCGGCGGCGCCGGCGGCAGCATCGGTACCGGTTACCTGGCCAAGGCCGCGCCGGACGGCTACACCCTGGGCATCGCCACCGCTTCCACGCACGGCATCAACCCGGCCGTGTACCCGCGCCTGTCGTACGACGCCACCAAGGACTTCACCACCATCACCAACCTGGCTTCGGTGCCTAACGTGATGAGCATCAACCCGGCGGTGAAGGCCAACGACATGAAGGCCTTCATCGCGCTGGCCAAGGCCCAGCCGAACAAGATGGCCTACGGCTCGGCCGGCAACGGCAGCGTCTCGCACATGATGGGCGAGCTGTTCAAGATGAGCAGCAAGACCGAGCTGCTGCACGTGCCGTACAAGGGCGTGGGACCGGCGCTCAACGACGCGCTGGCCAACCAGGTGCAGGTGCTGTTCGACAACCTGCCGTCCTCGCTGCCGTTCATCGAAGGCGGCAAGCTGCGCGCCCTGGCCGTGGCCTCGCCCAAGCGCGTGCCGGCCCTGCCCAACGTGCCGACGTTTGCCGAACTCGGCCTGCCTGAAGTCAACGACGCCGCCTGGTTTGGCCTGATCGCACCGGCCAACCTGCCCGCCGACGTGCAAGCCAAGCTGCACGACGCCACCGTCAAGGTACTGGCGCTGCCGGAAGTAAAGGCTAAGCTGGAAAAGCTGGGCGCGGTGCCGGTTGGCAACACGCCGGCGCAATTCGCCGCGCAGATCAAGTCCGAAGTGGCGAAGAACAAGCGCATCGCCGCCGCAGCCAAGATCACCCTGGATTAAACGACGCACATCATGACGGAAGCAGACCGAAAGACCGGGCTCAGCCCTTACCTCCTGCAACTGCCGCAAGGCGAGAGCAGCCCGCTCTTTCTCGATTCGCCGCATAGCGCTACCAGCTACCCGGCCGATTTCCGGCCGGCGGCCGGCTTGCCCCTGCCGCTGCTGCGCCAGGCCGAAGACACCTTCGTCGACGAGCTGTACGCCGACGCTCCCGCACGCGGCATTGCGCTGCTGTGCGCGGGCTTCCCGCGCAGCTACCTCGATGCCAACCGCGGCATCGAGGAAATCGACGAAGCCGTGCTCGACGCACCCTGGCCCGGCCCGCGCCAGGAAACCTCCAAGACCCGTCTTGGCAAGGGCCTGGTGTGGCGTGTGCTGGATACCGGCGAGGCCATCTACGACCGCAAGCTGAGCGTGTCCGAGGTGCAGGCGCGCATTACGCAGTACTACCTGCCCTACTACGCGCAACTGCAAAAGCTGGCCGACCAGGCCATCGCCACGCACGGCAGCGCCTGGCACATCAACTGCCACTCGATGCCCAGCCAGGCGGCGCAGTACGCCACCGAGCATCCCGGGCTGCAGCATCCGGACTTCGTGGTGGGCGACCGCGACGGCACCACCTGCGATACGCGCTTCACGGACCGCGTGGAAGGCGTGCTCAAGGACATGGGCTACGACGTCTGGCGCAACCACCCCTACAAGGGCGTGGAAATCGTGCGCGTGGTGGGCCAGCCGGCACAAAAGCGCCACAGCCTGCAGCTTGAGATCAACCGCAAGCTGTACATGGACGAAGTCGGCCTGGTGCACAACGCGGGCTTCGGCAAGCTGAAGACAGACCTCAACGCGCTGCTGGATGACCTCAAGGCCTTCGTCAAGACGATCTGAGCGGATTCAGCGTTTTCGCCTTTGAGGGCGCTGAACACCAGGAGGCCCGCCGCGCATTGCGTGGCGGGCCTCACTGGCACCCGCGCCGGCCTCGCTCGTGTCTCACGCGTGTATCACCCCTCGCGCCGCCATCCCCGGGCGGTCCGTGCGGCCGGGCAAAACGCTGCCCTGTGCTGCACTCTGCTGCACATCCCGCATGCATTCACTTCGGGTAGAACCCTTAAGTCGGGAGATTTCGGAACTTTGCCGCATGGGTTTCCTCTATCATGGCAGACCTTTGCCAACCCCTTACGCTCCAAAGCAAGACGATCCCGTGATCCGACGAATCTCTGACCTCCTCAGCAGCCGGCTGTGTGCGTTCGCTGCTGCAGTGGCAGGTGCGATCGCCCTGGTGGGCTGCGCCGATACCCCGCTCAATGATCGCGACGCCGTGGTGCACCCCGGCATCGCCACCCCGGCAGCCGCTGCCAACTCCACATCCACCCGCGCCGCGCAGACCCCGCCCGCCACCCCCGCACCGCCCACCAAGACCGTGACCCTGCCCGCGCAAGGCCGAGTAAGCCTGGCCGAGTACCGAGCGCAGATGCGCGAGCAACTGATGCAGACCGAGAACGCCAGCGCGGATGTGGCGGATTGCGCCGCGCACGCCAGCTGGGTCGTGCCCCGCTCGGCCACCTACGACGCCTTGAAGATCCCCACCGGCGCGCTCGGCGCCGGCCAGGCTACCGTCGAGCCGTGGGACGGCCGCTTCTCGCAAGGCAAGCAAGCGGTGCCGGTCAGCTCCGTGGTGACATTTTCCGCGACCGCCCACAAGCGCCGCGCCGAAGCCCAGTGGGAACCGGTCAAGGTGCGCTGCGGCTATGCCGACGGCATGATGCTGGCCTATGAATTGCTCGATGGCAGCGGCACCGTGATCAGCGAGCCAGCGGCAGCACCCGCGGTGCGCAGCAGCAGCGGCAACAGCACGCGCCATGCCACCAGCGGCAAGGGCCACAAGGGCAGCAAGGCGAGCAAGTCCGGCTCCGGCAAGGCCACTAAGTCGACCTCCTCGTCCAAGTCGGGCAGCAGCAAGCCGACGGCCAAGAGCGGCGGCGCCAAGACCAGCAAGGCCACCGGCAAGTCGGCCACCAAGAAGTCGCACTGAGGCCTGCCCGGGCGCTTCTAGCCCCGGTTGGGGCCGCCCTGCACCTGGCCCGTCCAGACGGCGGCCAGGTGCCTTGTCACGTCCTCAGCCCAGTTGCGCCAGCACCGCCTGCAGCATCGCCGCGCCCAGCAGGGCGCTGCGCGCGCCGTTCCAGCCCACGGCCGGATCGGGCTGGTCGGCATTGTCCTTGAACGGCATCTCCAGCGTCAGCGACAGGCAGCCAAAGGTATGGCCGATGTACTTCGAGGCCAGTTTGAGCGCGTCCTGGTTGTACTTGCTGGCAGCGTAGCCGTGCACGTCCTGGAAGTCCGGCGTGGCGCGCTTGAACGCGTCGATGAAACGCAGTTGCTCGACCTTCTGCACCTCGGTAAAGCCGGGCAGCATCTCGCTGCCGGCGACGAAGTTATAGGGCAGGGCCTCGTCGCCATGGATGTCGAAGAACATGTCGCAACCGGTAGCCTCGATGGCACGGCGCACGTGATACACCTCCGGGCTGGTCTGCTCGCTGGGGGCCATCCATTCGCGGTTGAGGTTGGCGCCGGCCGCATTGGTGCGCAGGTTGCCGCGCGCCGAGCCGTCGGGGTTCATGTTCGGCACGATATGGAACACGGCGCGCTCCAGCAGGCGGCGCGCCACCGGGTCGCCGGCCCACATGCCGGTGCCCGTCAGGCGCTGCAGCACGCCCTCGCAGAACCATTCCGCCATGGATTCGCCGGGATGCTGGCGCGCGATCATCCAGATGACCTTCTTGCCGTCGCCGGGCGTGCCGACCGTGACCGCGGTCATGTCGCGGCCGTCCACCGTGCTGCCCAGGTGCGACAGCCGCGCCAGCGGCGAACGCTGGCAGGTGGCCAGCAGGGACAGGTGGCGGTCCTCGGAGTACGGCTCGAAGTAGGCCAGCCACACGCTGTCATGCTCGGGCGTGAAGGCCACCGTCATGGCGCTGCCATCGAAGCTGGTCGGCACGCGGAACCAGTGCGCGCGGTCATAGGAGGCCACGGCCTGGTAGCCGCGCCAGCCGTCGGGGTAGGTGCAGTCGCCGGCATTGAGGAACTGCAGGCGGCATGCCTGGCCAGCCGCGCCCTGCAGCCGGAAATGGAACCACTGGCGGAACTCTGCGTGCGAGTCGGCCCGGATGCGCAGGCGGATGTCGCTCGCTTGCGCAAGCGATTCGACTTCAATGGCGCCCGAATCGAAGCTGGCGGAAATATGCAGGGCTGAACTCATGATGTGGCATCTCGGAGGGTTCGGGCCGGGATGCCTGTGGGCCATCCCTGGCTGGGTTCGGGGGCGATAGGGCGTAGCCGGAGCAGCGTGCGTCAGTCTTCCAGGCGGCGGCGGAAGACCCAGCGCGCGTCGTCGGATGCCGCGGCATCAAAGGCATAGCCATGCTCGGCAAAACGCTTGAGCTTGGCCGGCTCGGTGATGCGATGCGTTACCGCGTAGCGGGCCATGAAGCCGCGCGCCCGCTTGGCGTGGAAGGAAATGATCTTGTAGCGGCCGCCCTTCCAGTCCTCGAACACCGGGGTGACGATCCTGGCGCCAAGCACCTTGGGACGCACCACCTTGAAGTATTCCTCGGAGGCCAGGTTGACCAGGGCCGGGCTGCCGTCTGCCTTCTGCGCCTTGAAGTCTTCGTTGAGCAGCTGCGTGACGTCATCGCCCCAGAACGCATAGAGATCCTTGCCCGCCACGTTGTCCAGGCGCGTGCCCATCTCCAGCCGGTAGGGCTGCATCCGGTCGAGCGGGCGCAGCACGCCGTACAGGCCGGACAGGATGCGCACATGCTTCTGCGCGAAGCCAAGGTCATCGTCCGACAGGCTGGCCGCGTCGAACCCCTCGTACACATCGCCGTTGAAGGCGAGCACGGCCTGCTTGCTGTTGGCCGCGGTAAATTCCGGCGACCAGTCGCCGTAGCGGGTGGCGTTGAGCACCGCGAGCTTGTCGGAGATGTCCATCAGCGCCCCGATATCCTGCGGCGCGAGCTTGCGCAGACGCTCGATCAACACCGCCGAACGGTCGATAAAACGGGGCAGCGTATGGGTCTTCAGACGCGGGGGCGTCTCGTAGTCGAGCGACTTGGCAGGGGACAAGACGATGAGCATGGCAAAATCGCGGCAAACACAAAGGCCAGATTGTAACGAATGCACCCCGACTCTACCGCAGTACCCCTCAATTCCCCGCTGGCACCGCGGGTCGTGCTCGACTCCAACATCTGGGTCGACCTGCTGGTCTTTGCGGATCCGCACGTCGAGCCGATCCGGACCGCCCTGGACACCGGCGCCATTGCCGCGGTGATCCGCGCCGATTGCCGCGAGGAGTTGCGCCGAGTGCTGGCTTATCCGCAATTTGCCCATTTTGGCGTCGATATTCCCGCCGCCATGGCCACGGTCGACCGGCTGACCGCCCTCCTTGCCATCCCGGAAGAAGCCGATATCGCGGCAGCCCGCCTGCCGCGCTGCCGCGATACCGATGACCAGAAGTTCATCGAGCTGGCGCACTTTGCCCAGGCCGGCTGCCTGGTCTCCAAGGACAAGGCCGTGCTCAAGCTCAAGGGCCGCCTACGCCGCCAGAGCGGCGTGGATATCCTGCTGCCCCAGGCCTTCGCCAGCTGGCTGGCCACGCGCGAGGAGGCCGCGGCACAGGCGCCGGCCGATCCCCGCTAGAATGCCAGCATCGTTTTCCGCCCATCCCGACCGCCCAGCCTGACGCAGCTTCCCATGCCCACGAACCTTTCCGCCCAGCCCGGCACCCTTGCTCCCCTCACGCCGCCGGCTTCGCGCCTGCCCAAGGTCGGCACCACCATCTTTACCGTGATGTCGGCGCTGGCCGCCGAGCGCAATGCCGTCAACCTCGGCCAGGGCTTCCCGGATTTCGACTGCGACCCGAAGATCGTCGATGCCGTCGCGCACGCCATGCGCGCTGGCCTGAACCAGTACCCGCCGATGGCGGGCGTGCCCAAGCTGCGCCAGGCCATCGCCAGCAAGATCGGCAAGCTGTACGGCCATGCCTACGACTGGGACAGCGAGATCACGGTCACCGCGGGCGCCACCCAGGGCATCCTGACCACCATCCTGTGCGCCGTGCATCCGGGCGATGAAGTGATCGTGCTGGAACCCTGCTACGACAGCTACATCCCAGCGATCGAAATGGCCGGTGGCAAGGTCGTGTCGGTGGCCCTAGACGCGCCGCACTTCCACATCCCCTTCGACCGCCTCGCCGCCGCTATCACGCCGCGCACGCGGATGCTGCTGATCAACACGCCGCACAACCCCACCGGCACCATCTGGCGCGCCGGCGACATGGATCGCCTCGCCGAACTGCTGGCGGGCACCGACATCCTGCTGCTGTCGGACGAGGTGTACGAGCACATGGTGTTCGACGGCCAGCCGCACCAGTCGGTATCGCGTCACCCCGAGCTGGCACGCCGCAGCTTCGTGGTGTCGAGCTTCGGCAAGACCTACCACGTGACTGGCTGGAAAGTGGGCTATGTGGCAGCGCCGGCCGCGCTCTCGGCCGAGTTCCGCAAGGTGCACCAGTTCAATGTGTTCACGGTGAACACCCCGGTGCAGCATGGCCTGGCCGACTACATGGCGGACCCGGCGCCCTACCTGGACCTGGCGGCCTTCTACCAGGCCAAGCGCGATTTCTTCCGCGCCGGGCTGGCCACCACGCGCTTCAAGCTGCTGCCGTCGGACGGCACCTACTTCCAGTGCGTGGACTACTCCGCCATCTCGGACATGAGCGAGGCGGATTTCTCGATGTGGCTTACGCGCGAGATCGGCGTGGCGGCGATTCCCGTCTCGGCCTTCTACTCGCAGCCGCGCGAGTCCGGCGTGGTGCGCTTCTGCTTTGCCAAGAAGGAAGAGACGCTGGCGCTGGCGCTGGCGCGGTTGAAGACGCTGTAGGCAACGCCTTGGCCAACGAAAAAAGCGCCCGCGGCATGCCGCGGGCGCTTTTTTTTGCCTTGTGCAAACCCTTCGCTTACTTCCGGCCGCTCAGCATCAGCTCGGTATTCGCCTTGCGGTCCTCATTCACCTTCTGCACTGTCGGGCGCTCCGACATGCGCTTGAGGTACTCCTTGACCGGCAGGTCGGCCAGCATGTCCGCACCGTAGATGATCTTGGTGCAAGACGAGATCAGCGGGAAGTGCACCACCGCGGCGCAGTCCGCCAGCGTAAAGGTGTCGCCCGCCAGGTAGGGCGAGAACTTCGCCAGCTTGGCGAAGGCGGGGATATAGCGCTCCAGCAGCTTTTTCTGGCGCTCCTTGACGCCGTCGCTGACCTTGCCGCCGAAAAACGCTTCAGGGTAAAGCTCGCGCGCGGTCAGCTCCAGGTACAGCTCCAGGAAGGTCACCAGTTCGCGCACCTTGGCCGCCTCGTAAGGGCTGGCGGGCAGCAGCGGCGCTTGCGGGTAGGTCGCCTCGATGTAGGCGTCCAATACTTCGGACTCGCATAGCGGGCCGTGATCGGTGATCATGTAGGGCACCTTGCCCAGGGGCGTGGCTTCGAGATCGGTCTTGCCGATCCAGGCCAGCTCCTCCTCGAACGGCAGGTTCTTTTCCAGCAAGGCCAGCTTGACCTTGTTGTAGTAGTTGCTGGCGGCAAAACCACAGAGTTTCAGCATGTCGTCTCTCTCCTCGTTATGGCGTGATTGGCAACCCACCGGGTGGATCGCGATGAAATCAGGGGCTAAGGTACCCTGCCCACACACAGGCAAGCAGGTATTGTGTGCCATGACAGACTCTGGCGGTCCGCGTTGGCCGATCAGCGCACGCCGCCTGCATCGCCCCACTGTCGCGGATGATGCAAAAAACGTACGATCGTGCTAATTTAACCACACTTTTCTGGACGCACTATGAGCACTTTCACCATTGACTCGCTGGGCATCGTCGGCACCGGTGCCATGGGCCGGGGCATTGCCCAGATCGCCGCGCAGGCCGGGCTGACCGTCAGCCTGTACGATACCAACCCGCAGGCCGTGGCCGCCGCCCGGCAATACCTGCAGGATACCTTCGCCAAGCTGGCCGAAAAGGGCAAGATGAGCGCCGAGGACGGCGCCGCCGCGCTGGCCCGCGTGCTGCCCTGCAATGCGCTGGAAGACCTGGCCCGCTGCGATATGGTGCTCGAGGCCATCGTCGAAAAGCTCGAAGTCAAGCGCGACCTGGTGGCCAAGCTCGAAGCCATCCTGCGTCCGGATGCCGTGATTGCCTCCAACACGTCGTCGCTGTCGATCACCGCGATCGCGGTGGGCGCCAAGCAACCTGGCCGCATCGCCGGCTACCACTTCTTCAATCCGGTGCCGCTGATGAAGGTGGTCGAGGTGATCGACGGCCTGTCCGGCGACCCCGCCGTGGGAGACGCGCTGATGGCGCTGTCGCGCCGCCTGGGTCACACGCCGGTGCGCTGCAAGGACATGCCCGGCTTCATCGTCAATCACGCCGGCCGCGGCATGAACATCGAAGGCCTGAAGGTGGCGCAGGAAGGCGTGGCCGGGTTCGCTGACATCGACGCCATCATGCGCGAGCAGGCCGGCTTTCGCATGGGCCCCTTCGAGCTGATGGACCTGACCGGGCTCGACGTGTCGCACCCGGTGATGGAATCCATCTACAACCAGTTCTACCAGGAGCCGCGCTACCGCCCGTCGCCCATCACGGCGATCCGCTCGGTGGGCGGCCTGATCGGCCGCAAGGCCGGCGCCGGTTTCTACCGCTATGTCGACGGCCAGAAGCAGCTGCCCGCCACCGCCGCCGTGCCCACCGCGCGCCCGGCCAGCGTCTGGGTCAGCCTTAACGACGAACGCGGCCATGGCATGGTCGTCAAGCTGCTGCTCTCGCTGGGCATCACGCCCGAAGCCGGCAACCGGCCCTCGGACGACGCCCTGATCGTGGTCACGCCGCTGGGGCTGGACGCCACCACCTGCGCCCTGCATGAGGGCCTGGATCCCACCCGCGTGGTCGCCATCGACACGCTGCTGCCGTTCGAAGCCACCAAGCGCCGCACGCTGATGTCCACGCCAGCCACGTCAGCCGCCATGCGCGATGGCGCGCACGGCGTGTTCGGCAGCGACGGCGTGCCCGTGACCGTGATCCGCGACTCGGCCGGCTTCGTGGCCCAGCGCATCATCAGCTGCATCGTGAACATCGCCAGCGACATCGCGCAGCAGCGCATTGCCACGCCGGTGGATATCGACCTCGCCGTCAACCTCGGCCTGGGCTACCCCAAGGGCCCGCTGGCGCTGGGCGACGTGATCGGCCCGCACCTGGTGCTGACCGTGCTGCGCAACCTCGAACGACTGACCGGCGACATGCGCTACCGCCCCAGCCCGTGGCTCTGGCGCCGCGCCGGCCTCGGGCTGTCGCTGCTGGCCGAAGAGCAGTAAGAACCGCGACCGCAGGCTGTTTTTTGGCCTGCGGTCGTTTCGTATCCGACACCGCGTTGCATCGTTGCATTCGCTCATCCGCACAGGCTGCCATGACCGCACAGCTGCTATCCGAACGCGTCGACACCACCCTGGTGCTGACCATCTCGAACCCCGAGGCACGCAACGCGCTGCATCCGGACATCTACGCGGCCTCGCAGGAAGCGCTTGAGCTGGCCTCGCGCGACGACGAAATCCGCGCGGTGGTGATCACCGGGGCCGACGGCGTGTTCTGCGCCGGCGGCAACCTCAACCGCCTGCTCGGCAACCGCGCCAAGCCGCGCGAGGTGCAAGCCGAGAGCATTGAAGTCCTGAACCACTGGATTGAAACGCTGCATGCCTTTCCCAAGCCGATCATCGCCGCCGTGGAAGGCCCCGCGGCGGGCGCCGGCTTCTCGCTGGTGCTCGCCTGCGATTTCGTGGTGGCCGCCAGCGACGCCAAGTTCGTGATGGCCTACGTCAATGTTGGCCTGACGCCTGACGGCGGCGGCTCGTACGAGCTGGCCCGCGCCCTGCCCCGCCAGCTCGCCTCCGAACTGATCATGGAAGGCAAGCCCGTGGATGCCGCGCGCCTGGCCCATTTCGGGCTGGTCAACCGCGTGGTGCCGCCCGGCCAGGCGCTGACCGAAGCGCTGCGCCTGGGCGAATCGCTGGCCACGCGCTCGCCGCACGCCATGGGCCGCATCAAAGGCCTGATCAACCACGCCGCCACCGCCAGCCTGACCGAGCACCTGGCGGAAGAACGCGACAATTTCGTGGCCGCGCTGCATCACAAGGATGGAGGCGAAGGCATCGGCGCCTTCCTGGAAAAGCGCAAGCCGAACTACCGCTGAGCCGCCGGGCTCGCCAACGCGCGCACCCGGCCTCGCATTGCCACGCCAACGATGCCCGCGCAGACGGGCACAGAAGCACAAGCACCGGAGACTTGCATGGAATTGCCGCCCTCGCCCCGCCGCCGCGTCTACCTGATGCGCCATGGCGCGGTGACCTACTTCGACGAGACCGGGCGCCCTGCGCTGCCCGAGCTGGTGCCGCTCAACGAGACCGGGCGCGAACAGGCCAGCGCGGCCGGCCGCGCCTTTGCCGCCGAGAACATCCGCTTCGACCGCATCATCGTCAGCGGGCTGCCGCGCACGGTGGAAACCGCCGAGCGCGTGCTGGCAGAGTTGCCCGGCATGGCCGATGCCGCGATGGAAACCTGGCCCGAACTACAGGAAATCCGCGGCGGCAAGCTGCAAGGCATCAGCGACGACAAGCTGCGCGACGCCTTTATCGGCGCCTTTGAAGGCGAAGTGCCTGAAGACAAGCGCTTCCTCGACGGCGAAAGCGTGGGCGAATTCCTCGACCGCGTGCTGCCCGCGCTGCGCCGCCTGCGCGACGACCCGAACTGGGACACCGCCCTGCTGGTCCTGCATGGCGGCACCAACCGGGCCATCCTCTCCCACGCCATCACCTGCGGGCGCCGCGTGTTCTACGGCAGCCTGATGCAAACCGCCGGCTGCATCAACGTGCTGGACGTTGGCGACGATCCGCTGGACTGGGTGGTGCGCATGATGAATTACTCGCCGCCCACGCCCGTGCACAGCGGGTCGCGCCACACCACCATGGAAGTGTTGCTGCATCAATACCTGCGCTTTCGCGACCTGCGCGGGCCGGCCAGCTAGCCGCGCCGCACAGAGATAGAGATAAATCAGACAAGACAGACAAGATAGACGTAATCGAATCTCGGAAAACCCGGAACATACCGAAAACACGGAGACAGCATGAGCACCAACGTTTCGAATTTCGAAGGCACCCGCGAGGTGGCCGATCAGCAACGCTTTGACCTGGCCGCGCTGGAAGCCTGGATGCGCGAGCATGTTGCCGGCTTTGCCGGCCCGCTCTCCATCGAGCAGTTCAAGGGCGGCCAGTCCAACCCCACCTTCAAGCTGATCACGCCGGGCCAGACCTACGTGATGCGCGCCAAGCCGGGCCCCAAGTCCAAGCTGCTGCCTTCGGCCCACGCCATCGAGCGCGAATACCGCGTGATGGCCGCGCTGGCCGGCACCGATGTGCCGGTGGCCAGGATGTACGCGCTGTGCGAAGACGAAGCCGTGATCGGCCGCGCCTTCTACATCATGGAGTTCGTCGCCGGCCGCGTGCTGTGGGACCAGTCGCTGCCCGACATGACGCCGGCCGAACGCGCCGCCATCTACGACGAGATGAACCGCGTCATCTCCGCGCTGCACACCGTCGACTACAAGGCCATCGGCCTGGGCGACTACGGCAAGCCGGGCAACTACTTCTCGCGCCAGATCGAGCGCTGGACCAAGCAGTACAAGCTGTCCGAGACCGAGAGCATCCCGGCCATGGACTCGCTGATGGCCTGGCTGCCCGAGCATATTCCGCAGGAAGATGCCGATCTCACGTCCATCGTGCATGGCGACTACCGGCTGGATAACCTCATGTTCCACCCCACCGAGCCGCGCGTGCTGGCCGTGCTCGACTGGGAACTGTCCACGCTGGGGCACCCGATGGCCGACTTCGGCTACCACTGCATGAGCTGGCACATTGCCCCGGGACAGTTCCGCGGCATCGCTGGCCTGGACCATGCCGGGCTTGGCATCCCTGACGAGGCCACGTACCGCCGCACCTACGAGCAACGCACCGGCCGGCCGATCACCGGCGACTGGAATTTCTACCTGGCGTTCAGCATGTTCCGGATTGCCGGCATCCTGCAGGGGATCATGAAGCGCGTGGTGGACGGAACGGCTTCCTCCGCGCAGGCCGCGGATGCCGGAAAGCGTGCCCGGCCGATGGCGGAAATGGGCTGGGAGTACGCAAAGAAGGCAAAGCAATAACAAGCTGGCGCTTCGCCGGGTTCATCAGGAAACCTCTTTCCCCATCGCGGGGAAGAGGTTTTTTTACGGGGCAAGTTATCGTATCAGCTGATCTGTAGCCCTGTTTTCGGCAACAACCTCACTGCGATTCGCGCCAGGTTCGCCATCCGTCACGCCTGGAATCCTGTCAGAAAATACCCTGGACCCGCTCAGGACTTCCGGCTATGATCCAACACATACGACAACATACAACAGATACAACTAATACAAAACCGGAGACAACGCCAATGCCAAGCAGCCGCCGCACCTTCCTGACCCAACTTTCGACCCTGGGCGCAACCGCCACGCTGGGTAGCCTCGGCGCAGCCGGCACGCTGCTGTCGTCCCCGGCGAAAGCCGCCGACTGGCCTACTCGCCCGATCCGGCTGGTTGTCCCCTATCCCGCCGGCGGCTCCTCCGACATCATCGCCCGCCTGATCAGCCGCCAGCTCGGCGAAGCCCTCGGCCAACCCATCGTGGTGGACAACCGCCCGGGCGCCAACGGCAATATCGGCGCCGCCATGGTCGCGCAGGCCGGCACTGACAATCACACGTTGCTGCTGTGCGATGTCGGCGCGCTGGCCATCAGCCCGTCCGTCTACACCAAACTCACGTTCGATCCGGGCAAGGACCTGAAGGGCGTTTCCATGCTGGCGTATTCGCCGCATTTGCTGGTGGTCCATCCCTCGGTGCAGGTCAGCAACCTCAAGGAACTGGTGGACCTGTCCAAGCGCACCCAGCTCAACTTCGCCGTGACTGCCATCGGCAGCGCGCCGCACCTGGCGGGCGTGGCGGTGGCGCAGGCTACCGGCGCCAAGTGGCAGTACGTGCCATACAAAGGCGGTGCGCAAGCGGTGGCCGATACCGTGGGCGGCACCGCCCAGGTGCTGATGAACGGCATGCTGGCAACGCTGCCCCAGGTGCAGGCCGGCAAGCTGAAGGTGATCGCGGTGTCCAAGAAGACGCGCATGCCGCTGGTGGGGCAAGTGCCGACCATTGCCGAGCAAGGGGTGCCGGGCTTCGAGTCTGGCACCTGGCAAGGCGTGATGGCGCCGGCGGGCATGCCCGATGCGCTGGTCGCGCGCATCAGCAGCGAACTGATCCGCATCATCCGCTCGCCGGAAGTGCGCGCGCAGCTCGCCGGCCAGGGTGCGGAAGTGGTGACCATGACGCCGCCGGAAACCAACAAGTTCTTCAGCGCCGAGCGTGCGCGCTGGGCAACCGTGGTGAAGCAGGCCGACATCCGGCTCGACTGACCCACACGCGGGTCCTGGCAAGTTCTGACTTTTTTTGATCGCGCTTAACCCCATGCGCCAGGCTGCCTCGTTTCACTGACAGCGCCCTGCCGCCGGCATCGCCGGCGCGGCCCTTCAGGAGAAAAGAACATGCTTAAGCGCTTGGGAGCCTTGGCCATTGCCTTTGCGGTGGCCGCCTGCGGTGGTCATTCCACCACCGCCCCTACCCCGCCGGATTTGCCCGCGCGCGCCGACAACGCGGCACCAGCCACGCAGCCGGTGGCGCCACCCCCAGTTGCCCCGGCCGCTCCCGTGCCCACCGTACCCATGGCAGAGGCGCGCGACACCTCGTCTGCCGCCAAGGAGGCGGTCGCCGGCGCCGTGGCCAATGCACGCGCGCCTGCCATGCGCACCATGCCTGCGGCGCCCATGACCCTGATGGCACGCCCCATGCCCTACCCGCAGCCGCAGCCCGGGCCAGACCGTGAGCGCTATGGCGCCATCGACGAGAACGGCGTGCAGCAGGTAGCACAAGCGCCAGTCTCCACCTTCAGCATCGACGTCGACACCGGCAGCTACAGCAATGTGCGCCGCCTGCTCAATGCCGGCCGCCTGCCGCCGGCCGACGCGGTGCGCGTGGAGGAGATGGTCAACTACTTCCCGTACGACTACGCGCAGCCGCGCGACGGCCGCCCCTTTGCCGTGCACGCTGACGCCGCGCCCGCGCCATGGCAAGCGCGCAACGTGCTGCTGCGCATCGGCATCAAGGCAGCCGACGCGGCGCGCGACAGCCTGCCGCCAGCCAACCTGGTCTTCCTGGTCGATGTGTCGGGGTCGATGTATTCGCCCGACAAGCTGCCGCTGCTGAAGTCCTCGCTCAAGCTTCTGACCAACGTGCTGCGCGCGCAGGACCGCATCACGCTGGTGACCTACGCCAGCGGCACGCGCGTGGTGCTGCCGCCGACCTCAGGCAGCGACAAGGCGACCATCTCGTCGGCCATCGACTCCCTGGTCGCGGGCGGCTCGACCGCCGGCGCGAGCGGCATCGCGCTGGCCTACCAGGCCGCGCAGCAGAGCTTTATCGCGGGCGGCATCAACCGCGTGCTGCTAGCCACCGATGGCGACTTCAATGTGGGCATCACCGACTTCCGCCAGCTCAAGGCCCTGGTCGCGGAGAAGCGCAAGTCCGGCGTTTCGCTGTCCACGCTGGGCTTTGGCACCGGCAACTACAACGACCAGCTGATGGAGCAGCTGGCCGACGCGGGCGACGGCGCCTACTCGTACATCGACAACCTGATGGAAGGCCAGAAGGTGCTGGTGGAAGAGTTCAGCTCCACGCTGGCGACAGTGGCGCGCGACGTCAAGATCCAGGTCGAGTTCAACCCCGCCACGGTCAAGGAATACCGCCTGATCGGCTATGAAAACCGCGCGCTCAAGCGCGAGGATTTCAACAACGACCAGGTCGACGCCGGCGACATCGGCGCCGGCCACACCGTGACAGCGCTCTATGAGCTGACGCTGGCGGGCCAGCCCGGCCTGATCGACCCGCTGCGCTACCAGCCGGCCAGCCCCGCCGCCCAGCCGGGCAAGGGCACCGCTGGCGAGCTGGCCCACATCAAGCTGCGCTACAAGCTGCCGCAGGCGCAAGCCAGCGAGCTGATCGACCTGCCCGTGCGGGACAGCGCGGTGCGGCCGCTGGCGCAGGCCGACGACGCTTTCCGCTTCGCCGCGGCGGTAGCCGGCTTCGGCCAGGTACTGCGTGGCGGCAATCATGTCAACGGCTGGACCTACGCCGACGCGCGCACCCTGGCGCTCGGCGCGCGCGGCACCGACCGCTTTGGCTACCGCGGCGAATTCATCAAGCTGGTCGACCTGGCACAGGCCCTGTCGACGCGCGCACCGCTGGCACAAGGCGGCGAGCCTGCCAGGGAGCCGCCACGCTGAGGCCGCCTTGCCCACCATCCGCCGTGTTGCCCGCGCGCAGGCACCCGGCACGGACAGCCACTCGCAGCGGCGCGCGGGGCTGTCATATACTCCCGCGCATGCATGCCTCCTCACCTGGCGCCCCGCCATCCCCACCCTCTGCCGGACTGTCCGCACTGCCGGATACCGACCTGATGCTGCTGGTCGCCAACGGCCTGATCGAGCAACCGGTGGCCGAGCTGTTCCGCCGCCACAACGCGGCGCTGTACAACTACGTGGCCTGGCTTTGCCAGGGCAACACCGGCGAGGCCGAGGACGTGGCCCAGAAGACCTGGGTCAAGCTGATGACCCGCTGTGCGGACTACCAGCCCAGCGCGGCCCTGCGCACCTTCCTGTTCCAGATCGCGCGCAATACCTGGCTGGACCAGTTGCGCGGCGCCTACGAGCGCCAGCGCGACACGCTCGACGAGACGCACCTCGCCATGCCTGTCGACGACCTCAGCCCCGAGGCCGAGGCGCAGTTGCGGCAGAACCTGCAGAGCGTGCGGCAAGCGCTGCTGGCGCTGCCGGCGGCGCAGCGCGAGGTGATCGTGCTGCGCTTCTTCAACGAGATGAGCGTGGAGGACATCGCCCTGACGCTGGGCGAGAAGTTCGAGACCATCAAGAGCCGGCTGCGCTACGCCTTTGCGCGGCTGCGCGAGAACCTGGTGGCCACGGCGTCGCAGGAGCGGCTGCCATGAGCGCGGACGAACGCTTCATCGCCGGCGAGGACCGGCTCGCGGCATTGCTGCGCGCGTTGCCCGCTTTTGTACCGCCCGCCTCGCTGGAGGCCTCGGTGATGGCTGCGGCGCGTGCCGAGCAGGCCGTGCGCAACGCGCCAGCGCCGCTGCCGCCGGCCTCGCTGCCGGCCAAGGTACGCGCCTACGCCGAACAAGCCGAGGCGCCCGCGGACGACGAAGAACTGGATTTCACGCCGCCGGCGGGATTGCAGGCATCGGTCATGGCGCAGGCCGCGCGGATGCAGGCGGCGCAGGCCACGCGCCGCGACGCCGTGCTGGAGGAAGTCCGGCGCGGCGACGCACCGCAAAGTGTGCTTGGGGCGCCTGTCAGCGAGGCTGCGCAGGCGTGGCTGCGTGAACAGGCGCTGCCCGCGCAAGCAGCCGCAGGCGGACAACCAACCGGCAAGCCGCCCCGTGCCCGCCCCGCACGGCGCTGGTGGCCCGCGCTGGGCGCGCTCGCCGCCACCCTCGGCGTGGGCGTCTTGTCGCTGCAGATCGTCATGCGCCAGCTTGACCTGCGCGGCGGCGAAATCACGTTGCCAGCCCAAGCCCCGGCCCCCGCGGCGAACACGGCGGACACGGCGGCAAACAAGACGGCAAAGCTGGCGGAGCCCGCCAAGCCGGTTGCACAAGCGGCGGTGCAGCCGGTGGCTCCGGCTCTGGCCCCAGCTCCGCAAGCAGAATCCGCGGGACAGCCGGCATCGCCGCGCGCGGACGCGCCAGTGCCTCCGGCCGCCGCTCAAGCCGCACAGCCTGCGCCTGCACAGGCCAGCCCGCCCGCCACGGCGAATGCACAGCCCCTGCGCCCGCCACCCGCCGAGGCACAGGCCAAGGCCGCGCCGCGCGAGCCGGACCGGCTAGCGGAACAGCGTGCATCGGAACCCAGGGAAAGCGCGGCAGGCACGACCGGCTCACTCTCTGCCGGCGCGCCTCCCGCCGCCGCGGCAGCGCCTGCGGTACGTGCCCCGGCACCCATGGCATCCATGGCGCCGCCAGCCCCGATCGCACCCATCGCCCCGATCGCCCCACCGGCGCCGGCGCCCACCATCGATGCACCCAGGCTGGCACTGCGCGCCAGCCCGTCGCAGCAGGCCGATGCGGCACGCGCGCCCGCGCCTGCCGCACGCGTGCAAAGACTGGGAACGTTGACGATGAGCTTGCGGGAAGAACCACAGCTAGCGGTGGAGCGCCTGCTGTCCGGCCCGTCGGGGGCGGAGCCCGTCGCCGGGGCGCAGCTTGCGCTGCGTGTCACGGCGTCGGCGCCGGCCAGTCCCGAGGTCAGGGCGTGGGTCGAGCGGCTATGGCAGGCCGTGCCGGCGCAATACCGGCCGCCGCTGCCCTACGCGGTGCAGGCCGACAGCACGTTGCCGCCAGCCACCGTGCGCATCGAGCGCCAGCCCGACAGCGCATCCTGGTAGGCGCGGGGGACGAGGCTGGGCGCGCTCAGTCCTGCGCCACCTCGCCCACACCACCGCCAAGCGAGTTGATCACCGCCAGCAGTTGCTCGCGCAGCCAGCGATTGGCGCCATCGTTCTCGCCGCCGGCATGCCAGTAAAGATGAAGTTCCAGCGTAGGCACCTTGAAGGGCAGCGAGAGCAGGCGGTTGGCATACGGCTCGTTGGCGATGCGCGCGTAGCGCAGCGGCAGCGTGGCCAGCAAGTCGGTGCAGCTCACCACCCGGCAGGCCGCGGCGTAATGCTGGCAGCGCAACCGCACCCGGCGCGTCAGGCCCATGCGGTGCAGCGCCTGGTCCTCCAGGCCGGCCCCGCGCCGGCGCGACGACACGTGCACATGCTCGGCGGCCAGGTAGCGCTCCAGGGTCAGCTCCTTCTTCATCAGCGGATGGTCGCGGCGGGCCAGCACCACCATCGGGTCGGCCATGAAGGGCGCGTGATGGATGGCAGGTGACACCGGCAGCAGGATATCGATTGCCGCGTCGAGCGTGCCGGCCAGCAGTTCCGACTCCATTTCGCGCCGGTCAAAGCGGATCGCCGCGATCTCCACCTGCGGCGCCACTGCTGTCACGCGCGCCATCAGGGGCGGCAGCAGGGTGGACTCCAGCGCATCGCGCATGCCGATGGTGAAGCGGCGCACCGTGGCCGCCGGATCGAAATGCGGCGTGTCCTGCAAGGTGCGGGCAAAGGATTGCAGGGCCGTGCGCACTTCGGCCGCCAGCGAGCGTGCCAGCGGCGTGGGCGCCATGCCCTGCCCCCGCCGCTCGAACAGCGGGTCGTCAAACAAGATGCGCATGCGCCCCAGCGCGTGGCTGACCGCGGGCTGGGTCAGGTTAAGCTGGCGGGCGGCGGCCGTGATGCTGCCTTCGCTATAGATAGCGTCGAACACCACGAAGAGATTCAGGTCGATGCGGGATAGCTGCATGACGGGCATTCTGGCATGGAATGCACAGTATTGATACTGTCAAATCCAGAAAATTCATTTTTCTAATTACCAGGATTGCGGTACAGTCCTCTCCAGTCGGCGCAAACCGCGTCCGCCGGTGCCGGGAACGGCCTACCGCAACCCGCGGCGGCCCAACCGATGCCGGCCTCATTCAGAGGTGGAGGAGACAACATGCAATTCGAGTACACCCCCAAGGTCAAGGAAATGCAGGCTCGCCTGCTGGCCTTCTTCGACAAGCACATCTATCCGAACGAGAAGCGCTTCTACGCCGAAATCCAGGCCAACCGCCAGGCCGGCAACGCCTGGGTCCCGACCAAGGTGATTGAGGAACTCAAGCCGCTGGCGCGCGAAGCCGGCCTGTGGAACCTGTTCCTGCCCCATTCCAAGCGTGCCCCGGAAGGCCTGTCCAACCTGGAATACGCACCGCTGTGCGAGATCATGGGCCGGGTGCCCTGGTCGGCCGAAGTCTTCAACTGCGCGGCGCCCGATACCGGCAACATGGAGACGCTGGAGCGCTACGCGTCGGAAGAACTCAAGGACAAGTGGCTCGAGCCGCTGCTGCGCGGCGAGATCCGCTCGGCCTTCCTGATGACCGAGCCGGCCGTGGCTTCGTCGGACGCCACCAATATCTGCTGCAGCATCCGCCGCGATGGCGACGAATACGTGATCAACGGCACCAAATGGTGGTCGTCGGGCGCGGGCGACCCCCGTTGCGAGGTCTATATCGTGATGGGCAAGACCGACCCGGAAGCGGGCCGTCACGAGCAGCAATCGATGATCGTGGTGCCGGCCGATACCGCGGGCATCACCATCAAGCGCTTCCTGCCGGTGTTCGGCTACGACGACGCGCCGCACGGCCACATGGAGATCGAGCTGAAGGACGTGCGCGTGCCGGCAGCCAACATCCTGCTGGGCGAAGGCCGCGGCTTCGAGATCGCCCAGGGCCGCCTCGGCCCGGGCCGCATCCACCACTGCATGCGCAGCATCGGCGTGGCCGAGCGCGCGCTGGAACTGCTGTGCAAGCGCGCCCTGTCGCGCGTCGCATTCGGCAAGCCGGTGGCCGCCCAGGGCGTGACGCGCGAGCGCATCGCCGAAGCCCGCTGCGAAATCGAAATGGCGCGCCTGCTGACGCTCAAGGCCGCCTACATGATGGACACCGCCGGCAACAAGGTGGCCAAGGCCGAGATCGCCATGATCAAGGTCGTCGCCCCCAACATGGCGCTGAAGGTGATCGACTGGGCCATCCAGGTGCACGGCGCCGCCGGCGTCTCGGACGAATTCCCGCTGGCCAACTGGTGGGCGCACCAGCGCACCCTGCGCCTGGCCGACGGCCCGGACGAGGTGCACCGCAACGCCATCGCCAAGCTGGAGCTGGCCAAGCACATGGGCGTAAGCTCGGACGACATCAGCATGCCGGTGGCACGCGGCTTCTAAGCCGCAACGAGCCGCAGCAATCGGCAATCCGCCACAACCGGCCACAACCAGTCACAACTGGTCTCGCTGCCGGCCCTGCTGGCAACGTGGAAAACGCGCAGCCCGTCTGCGCGTTTTTTTCTTCTGTGCTTAAATCGCGCGGTTCGCCATGCCAGTGGTTGATGTGGCGATTCACCGATTGCACGATCGCAGCCAGGAGCCCTTCCCGATGATCGACGTCTACAGCTGGCCCACGCCCAACGGCCAC
This sequence comes from Cupriavidus sp. YAF13, assembly GCF_052113425.1. NCBI lineage: Bacteria > Pseudomonadati > Pseudomonadota > Betaproteobacteria > Burkholderiales > Burkholderiaceae > Cupriavidus > Cupriavidus sp. YAF13. Next base: position 24,329 of record NZ_JBFRDD010000010.1, on the reverse strand, counting down.
AAAATCCACATCATGCTCGAGGAGTGCGGCCTCGCGTACAAGGTCCACCCCATCAATATTGGCGCCGGCGACCAGTTCGGCGAGGACTTCCTCAAGATCAGCCCGAACAACAAGATCCCGGCCATCGTCGACCCCGACGGCCCGGACGGCAAGCCCATCTCGCTGTTCGAGTCCGGCGCCATCCTGCTTTACCTCGCCGGCAAGACCGGCAAGTTCCTGCCCGAGGACGTGCGCGGCAAGTACGACGCGCTGCAATGGCTGATGTTCCAGATGGGCGGCGTCGGCCCGATGCTTGGCCAGGCGCACCATTTCCGCATGTATGCGCCACAGCAGATCGAGTACGCCATCAACCGCTACACCAACGAAGCCAAGCGCCTGTACGGCGTCATCGACAAGCAATTGTCGGAACATGCCTGGCTGGCCGGCAGCGAATACTCCGTGGCGGATATCGCGACCTTCCCGTGGCTGCGCAGCTGGCAAAACCAGGGCGTGGAGCTGGACGACTATCCGCACCTGAAACGCTGGTTCCTTGAGATCGCCGAGCGGCCCGCGGTGAAGCGCGGCGTCGCGGTGCTGGCGCAGGAACGCAAGCCGCTGAGCGGCGACAAGGAACGGGAAATCCTGTTCGGCGCCACGCAGTACCAGCGCCGCTGAGCAGCCCGCCCGCGCGGCCATGGCGCAAGGCGGTCAATGCAGGGAAACCACCTGCATCTCGCCAGCGCCGGCCACGCGCGCCGGCGCCTGCAGGCAGCACAGCAGGCTCGCCACGGGATGCAGCGCCTCGATCCGGTACGCCTCGTCGGGATCCGGCGCGAAGACCATGCCGGGCTGCAGGTACGCCACCTGCCGCTCGACGTGCGGCCATGGCGAATGCCACTGCAGGCATAGCGTGCCCGCATGGCAGGCCGCCCAGTTCAACCCGCCCGCGCGCAGGCGCAGCGCCCATTCAGGCTCGCCCTCGGCCAGCGAGACAAAAGCCGCGTTCGCGCGCGGCACGCCATCCGCACCGCGCCGTGCGCCATCGGCCTGCCAGAGATCCGCCTGGCCCACGGCAAAGGCATCGTAGCTGCTGGTCACGCCAGCTCCCACCAGCCCGACGGCATTCGGGTCCAGGATCGCACGGATCAATACCGTGTCCTGCAGCACCGCCAGATGCACGCGCTCGGCCTGGCGCAACGCATAGACGCCGCCCACCGACACCAGCACCGGCTCGCCGCCTACCGGGGTCAGCTTGATCGTGCCGTGCAGGCAAGCCCACCACTCGGCGCGTGTGGTGACAATGCTGGCCTGCATCGCGCCTTGCCGCAAAAAGACGTAGTCCCCGCTGCAGCCCAGGCCGGCGGCTTCCGGCACCCCCCTTACCTGCAGGCCCACGCGCAACTGCGACGCGGTTCCGCCCGTCAGGATTTCGCCGCGCATCTGCGCGTCGAACAACGAAAAAATGCGCATGGCACCCACTCTCCACGTAATGGAAAAATACAGCGCCGCGCTTCCCCGGGGATTTGAGTGCCTCTATGTCGAGGTCGTGATCTTTTTTGGCCTGGTCCCTCGCTGCCTTAACAAGATGCCGAGGCGGAGCGCCTCCTTCCTTGTGCCTGCGGAACCCATTCGTAACATTTGGACAAGTTCCTATCCTTCGCCGGCGGGCATCATCCGCAGGTTACCGGCAACGCGTTGGCGCCGCACTTCGCCTGCCACGCAACGACGTCCGGCGACGTGCGACCACATACGACGACATGCGAGGACATGCGATGACATGCGATGACATGCGATGACATGCGATGACATGCGATGAGTGCCAGCCCAGTTACCTATAGTGCGTACTACTATAAGGCGTCGCTACAAAGAGGTCAAACCCTTAGCCTCGATCCGATCTCAATCACGTATAGAGCCATGGTCGCCGATCCCCTCAAGCGCTTCGGGCTGCACCTTGCCGAGCTGCGCAAACAACGTGGCTGGTCACAGGAAAAGCTCGCTCTCGAAAGCGGCATGGCGCGCTCCTACCTCAGCGGTATCGAGCGCGGCGTGCGCAATGTCTCCTTGATCAATATCTGCGCGCTGGCCGGCACGCTGGGCGTGGACGCCAGCGAGATGCTCAACTTCAGCGAGGCCGACAGCGGCGGCCGCGGCGGCGCGCTCGTCCTGGAACAACGCTGCGCCGAGTTCAACATCACGCCGGCACAGCGTGTCACGGTGCGCCACATGGCCTTGATGACCGATGCCGAGCAGGACGTGATCGCATCGGTGGCGCGCACGATCGCCGTCAGGGCCATGCAGGCCTGACGGCGCCGGATTCAGCTGGCGCTGGCGAGCGCGTCCATTGCCAGCAGTTCGGCAAAGCGCGCTGCATCGAGATTGGACCCGCACACGATCAGCGCGACCTTCTTGCCCGCCAGCGTCTGGCGCAGGGGCCCCAGCAGCGCCGCGGTGGACACCGCGGTAGCTGGCTCCGTGGCCAGCTTCATATCGCGATAGAGGATGCGCATGGCCGCGCGTATCGCCTCGTCGGAAACGCGCACCATGCCGTCGACAAACTGGCGGCACACGCCGTAGCTGTAGTCCAGCGCATAAGGCGCGCCCAGGCTGTCGGCAACCGTCGTGACGCGCTCCAATGCTTGCGGCCGCCCGGCCTCGAAGCTGCGGTTCATGGCATCGGCGCCCTCCGGCTCGACCCCATAGACCCGGCAAGCCGGATTGATCTGCTTGACCGCCGCGGCAATGCCGCCGCACAGGCCGCCGCCGCCCACCGGCACCACCACCGCATCCAGCCCAGCCACCTGGCGCATCAGCTCAAGCCCGACCGTTGCGGTGCCCTGCGCGATCAGCGGGCCGTCGTACGGGTGCACCATGGTGCGGCCTTCGTCGGCCACCAGCTGCAACGCGCGGTCAAAAGCGGCATGCACGTCCGGCAGCAACAGCACCTCGGCGCCCGCCTCTCGGCAGGCCGCCACGCGCGCGGGGCTGGCGGTGGCGGGCATGGCCAGCTTGGCGCCGACGCCGGCCACCTTGGCCGCATAGGCCACCGCCATGGCATGGTTGCCGGCGCTGGCCGCTACCACGCCGCGCGCCCGCGCAGCGGCATCCATCTGCTCGATGCTGTTGAGCGCGCCACGCACCTTGAAGGTGCCGGTGATCTGGAACAGCTCCAGCTTGAGCCAGACCTCCGTGCCGGCATCGAGTTGCAGTGCCGCACCGGTCTGCCAGCGCCACACGGGCGTCTCCAGCACCTTGCCTTGCAGGCGCCGCGCGGTGCTCTGGATTTCGGGCAGCAAGGGATAGCGGGCGTGCGCACGCAGGTCGGAAAGATCGGACATCGGGTGTTCTCCATCGAATCGGTTGGTCGCGTGCAGRCCCCTATGGCCGTGCACGGCAAGGGAGGGACCACGGGCCACCGAGCACCAGCCAAAGCCGCAGCTCAGCGACCCCGGATAATTCGAATAATGGAGAACGAGAAGGAAATCGACGCGGAAAGCGACGACAGGCCGGACGTGGAGGCAACCCCGACCGGCAGCTCGGCACCCACGCGTGCAGCAGCGCCACCGGTATCGGTGGTACGGCACAGCGAGGAAGGGGCGAGCGATTGGAACGTCATGGAGCGGCAAGTATGCCACAAGCCGCAGCGTTGTGGCGGCATGCGTACGCGGCTGCGGCAGCCCGGCGTTACACGCCCAGCATGCCCTGGCGCTCGATGAACGCGATCACCTCGTCAAGCCCTTGCCCCGACTTCACGCTGCCCATCACGAACGGGCGCGCGCCGCGCATCTTGCGCGCATCACTTTCCATCACTTCCAGGTTAGCGCCAACATAGGGGGCCAGGTCGGTCTTGTTGATCACCAGCAGGTCCGACTTGGTGATGCCCGGTCCGCCCTTGCGCGGGATCTTCTCGCCACCGGCCACGTCGATCACGTAGATGGTCAGGTCCGACAACTCCGGGCTGAAGGTGGCCGCCAGGTTATCGCCGCCGGACTCGATGAAGACGATGTCGGCATCGGGAAACTTGCCCAGCATGCGGTCGACCGCTTCCAGGTTGATCGAGGCATCCTCGCGGATCGCGGTGTGCGGGCAGCCGCCGGTTTCCACGCCCATGATGCGCTCCGCCGGCAAGGCGCCGGAGATGGTCAGCAGGCGCTGGTCTTCCTTGGTGTAGATATCGTTGGTGATGGCGACCAGGTCATAGCGCTCGCGCATGGCCTTGCACAGCATCTCCAGCAAGGTGGTCTTGCCGGAACCGACGGGGCCGCCCACGCCGACGCGCAACGGAGGATTCTTCTTGGTACGAGCCTGGGTCATGGTGGACATCTTGTCTTGGGGAATCGTTTGCATGCTGCCGTGGTTCGCTTCAGGAACGGAACAGCCGCGAATACTGCGTCTCATGGCGCGCGGACAGCAGACCGAGCATCGGGGAAAAAGTGGACAGCAGCGGCGGCTCGGCATCGGCGCGCCGCACGGCCTCGTCGACAGTCTCCTGCACCGCGGGATGCAGCCGGCGCAGGATGTGCTGCCCGGCCACCTGCCCCAGCGGCACCGCCTTGAGCGCCGCCGACACCTGGTTCTCCGCCCAGCTGAAGCAATAAGCCGCCAGGCCATCGCGCTCGTTCACATCCAGCGCCACGCAAGCTGCGGCAAAGGCAGTAGGCAGGCACACCGGCGACAATGCCGCCAGCTGCGCGCGCAGTGCGGCATCACCCCACTCCATCTGCGCCACCAGCCGCGCCAGCGACCAGCCCATCTGCTCCGTCTCCAGCCGCAGCTCGGCGCTTTCGCGCGTGGCATGGAACCAGTCGTTCCATGCGGCCAGGCGCGTTGCATCCAGCGCGCGCCAGTGGCGATACAGCAGCAGCCACACGGGCGCTTCGCACTGCGCCTGCACGTCCAGCAGGTTGCTGCGCACCCACTGCTCCGCGCTGCCGGCATCGCGCACCATGCCGCACTCGATGGCGGCCTCCAGCCCTTGCGAATAGCTGAAGCCACCGATCGGCAGCGCCGGCGAGGCAAGGTGCAGCAGCGAGATAAGTTGGGAGAGCTGGGTCATGGGACGGCTTTAGCGCAACGCCTCAGTGCTTGTGCCCGCAGTTCTCGTCATGCACATGCGGCGCATGGTCGTGGCCATGTTTGTGGCCGTGGTCATGACTGTGCGCATGGCCATGGCCATGATCATGATCGTGATCATGCCCATGATGCTCATGGAATACTGCCTGCGCCGCGGCATAGTCCTCTGCAAATGTCGCATCGTGCCCATGCTTGTGCCCGCCGCCGTAGGCGCCGGCTTCCGGCTCGAATGGCAGCTCCGCGCGTTCGGCCTGCACGCCGAGGCGGGCCAGCATGTCCGCGAGCACCGGGTCGAACTCCAGGCGCAGGTAGTCGCGGCCCACTTCCACCGGCGTGTGGCGATTGCCGAGGTGGTAGGCCGCGCGCATCAGTGCCTGCGGATCGCTGGCGCCGACTTGCAGCACGGACTCCGGCGCGGCCCGCACTTCGACAAAGACCCCGCCTTCGGTGACCAGCAGGTCGCCGCCGCGCAGCACGGTGCCGCGCGCAAGGAACAGCGCCACTTCTTCGCCGTTATCGAGCGTGGCGCGCAGGCGGCTTTTGCTGCGCTCGGAAAAAGGCAGCACCAGCTTGGGCGCACGGCGCACCAGCACGGCGGCGATGCCGTGCGGGGCGGCGAGATGTTTGTCGATCTTTTGCAAAGCGGCCCTTCAGAAGAGGAAATAACGCTGCGCCATCGGCAGTACGGTAGCCGGCTCGCAGATCAGCAACTGGCCGTCGGCCACCACCTGGTAAGTCTCGGGATCCACCGTGACGTTCGGCTGCCAGTCATTGTGCACCATGTCGCGCTTGCCCACGGTGCGCGTGCCTTGTACCGCCGACAGCACCTTGTTCAGGCCGTAGCGCCCGCCCACATCGGCGGCCAGCGCCGCCTGCGAGACGAAGGTCAGCGATGACTTGTGCAGGGCGCGTCCGGCGGCGCCGAACATCGGGCGGTAGTGCACCGGCTGCGGCGTGGGGATCGATGCGTTGGGGTCGCCCATCGCTGCCGCGGCGATCATCCCGCCCTTCAAGATCAGGCTCGGCTTGACGCCGAAGAAGGCCGGCTTCCACAGCACCAGGTCGGCCCACTTGCCGACCTCGATCGAGCCCACCTCGTGCGCGATGCCGTGCGTGAGCGCGGGGTTGATCGTGTACTTGGCGATGTAGCGCTTGACGCGGAAATTGTCATGCCCGCCGCGCGCGTCGTTGGGGTCGCCGGGCAGCTTGCCGCGCTGCGCGGCCATCTTGTGCGCGGTCTGCCAGGTGCGGATGATGACCTCGCCAACCCGTCCCATGGCCTGCGAATCGCTGGAGATCATCGAGAACGCGCCGAGGTCGTGCAGGATGTCCTCGGCGGCAATGGTCTCGCGCCGGATGCGGCTTTCGGCGAAGGCGATGTCCTCGGCGATCGACGGGTCCAGGTGGTGGCAGACCATCAGCATGTCGAGGTGTTCGTCGAGCGTATTGACAGTGTACGGCCGCGTGGGGTTGGTCGACGACGGCAGCACGTTGGGCTCGCCGCACACCTTGATGATGTCGGGCGCATGGCCGCCGCCCGCGCCTTCGGTGTGATACGTATGGATGGTGCGGCCCTTGAACGCAGCCACGGTGGCTTCGACGAAGCCGGCCTCGTTGAGCGTATCGGTGTGGATCGCCACCTGCGTGTCGGTGGCATCCGCCACGCTCAGGCAATTGTCGATGGCCGCGGGCGTGGTGCCCCAGTCTTCGTGCAGCTTGAGCCCGATGGCGCCGGCCTCGACCTGCTCCATCAGCGGCCCCGGCAGGCTGGCGTTGCCCTTGCCGAGCAGGCCGATATTCATCGGGTAGGCTTCCACCGCCTGCAGCATGCGCTCCATGAACCAGGGACCGGGCGTGACGGTGGTGGCAAAGGTGCCAGTGGCCGGCCCGGTGCCGCCGCCGATCATGGTGGTGACGCCGCTCATCAGCGCCTCTTCGATCTGCTGCGGGCAGATGAAGTGGATGTGGCTGTCGATGCCGCCGGCGGTGACGATCATGCCCTCGCCCGCGATCACCTCGGTGCCCGGCCCAACGACGATGGTCACGCCCGGCTGGATGTCCGGGTTGCCTGCCTTGCCGATGGCGGCAATGCGCCCGTCCTTGAGGCCGATGTCGGCCTTGACGATGCCCCAGTGATCAACGATCAGCGCATTGGTGATGACCGTGTCGACGCAGTCCTTGGCCATGCGCTGGCTCTGCCCCATGCCGTCGCGGATCACCTTGCCGCCGCCGAATTTCACTTCCTCGCCGTAGACGGTGAAATCCTTCTCCACCTCGATGATGAGCCCGGTGTCGGCAAGCCGAAGGCGGTCGCCGGTGGTGGGGCCGAACATCTCGGCATAAGCCTGCCTGGAGATTTTCACGCTCATCACAGCGCTCCCATGATCTTGCCGTTGAAGCCGTAGACGATGCGCGCGCCAGCAAGCGCCACCAGCTCCACCGTGCGGCTCTGGCCCGGCTCGAAGCGCACGGCGGTGCCGGCGGCGATATTCAGGCGGAAGCCGCGCGTGGCCTCGCGGTCAAAATCCAGCGCGGGGTTGGTCTCGTAGAAATGGAAATGCGAGCCGACCTGGACCGGGCGGTCGCCCGTGTTGGCCACCGCCACGCTGACCGTGGCACGGCCGGCGTTCAGTTCGATCTCGCCCTCAGCGGGCATCAGTTCACCAGGGATCATGATGGGTTCCTTGTCGAGGTCAGTGCGCTCAGGCAACCATCAGGCCGACGCCATACAGCGCCACGCCCGCACCGGCCAGCCGTGCCAGCCAGCCCGCGTGGCGGCGCAGCGCGCCGCCCAGGCCGATGCCGGCCGCGTGCAACACCATCGTCGCCACGCTGAAGCCGCCCACATAGGCCGCTACCGCGGGCAAGGCGCCGGCCGTGGCCGACAACTCCGATCCGTGCGCATAGCCGTGGAAGACGGCGAAGCCACCCACGATGGCCATCCCCGCCCATGCCGGCAGCCTGGCGCGCAGTGCCACCAGCAAGCCGATCACCAGCAGCGACGCGGCAATCATCGGCTCCACCAGCGGCAGGCTCATGCCGGCAAGGCCGAGCACCGCGCCGGCCAGCATCAAGGCCAAAAAGGCAAAGGGCATGCGCAAGGCTTCGCGCGGCGAGCGCGCACCCAGCGCGCTCCACACGCCCACGCCCACCATGGCGAGCAAGTGATCCATGCCAGTGAAGGGATGCAGCAAGCCGGCAAACAGGCTGGCGCCAACGGTGGTGGCGTCATGGCCCGGATGCGCGACGGCGGCGGCGCTGGCAAATGCCAGCGCGGCGCCTACGGTGGCAAGCCTCACGGCGCGCGAGCGGTTGGAGTGGTTCATGTCTTGACCTCGTGTCTTGTTCAAACTCTTGTTCAAACTCTTGTTCAAACGATGGGATGGTGCACGGTGACCAGCTTGGTGCCGTCGGGGAAGGTCGCTTCCACCTGAATATCCGGGATCATCTCGGGCACGCCGTCCATCACGTCCTCGCGCGAGAGCACGGTCGTGCCCTCATGCATCAGCTCCGCCACGGAGCGGCCGTCGCGCGCGCCTTCCATGATGGCGGCGGTGATCAAGGCCACCGCCTCGGGATAGTTGAGCTTGAGCCCGCGCGCGCGGCGGCGCTCGGCCAGCAGCGCGGCGGTGAAGATCAACAGCTTGTCCTTCTCTCGCGGAGTGAGTTCCATCTTGGTATTCCCGTTGTTTCTTGTGTTGTCCGCGCGGTGCGCAATGAACAATGACTGCGCCGGCGCCTACGTCGCCCACAGCCTCAGGGGCCTGGCCGGTACACCGTGGATCGGCTCGCGCAGCGCGCTCCACGCCGTCACCATCAAGTGCCTGACCGCTTCCATCTGCGCGCCCAGCACGCGCAGCAGCAGCATCGACTGGCCGTCTTGCTCGAGCCGCGTCACGCCAGCGCGCAGGTCCGGCCGATACGGCAACTGCTCGGCCAGCGTCTCGGCAAGTTCCTGCGTGGCACCGTCACCTACCGCCCACAGCGTGCCCATGACATTGAGCCCGTCCAGCCCGGCTACCGCCTGGCGCAGCGCGCAAGCCGCGTCCAGCTGCACGCTCTCGATCCACAGCGCGCGCCTGCCGCCGCCCTGCACCTGGGTCTCCATGCCCAGCGTGCCGCGGCTCCAGGTCTCGCCGCTGGCCTGCCGGCCCAGCACGATCGCATCCCAGCCGATCGCGCTGGCACCGGGCGCCACCGTCACGGTGGTGGCAAGGCGCGCGTGCGCGTCATCGAAAACGATGTTCTCCTGCGGCAGCCAGTCCACCCGCGCGCCGGCTTCCAGCGTCAGCGTGACGCGCTGCGCGGCCTCCCGGCCGAGCGACTTGTACCACTTGGTGGCGCCGGGCGTCGCCAGCACCGCATGCGCGCCGGCGCCCACCGTCACGTCGATGTCCAGGCTGTCGCCGCCGGCCACGCCCGCGGGCGGATGCAGGATCACCACATGGCAGACAGGCCCCTCCGGATAGAGTGGCTTTTGCACCAGCAACGGCCCCTGGTGGCGGCGCTCGACCAGCGCGCTGCGCTCGGCGCGCGCGGCAAAGCGCAGGCGCAGGCTGGCCTCCCATGCGGGTGGCACGGCGAGGGTCGAAGGAAAGTCTGGATGACGCATGAATGTTGGAATGGCGGAGGCAGCCGGCAATGCATCGTGCGCTGGATGCGGGCATCATAGCGCGCGGCCGGGGGCACTGGAAGTGGTATTCGAGGCTGCATTCGAGGCCACATTCGAAGCCACATTCGAAGCCACATTCGGGACCGCACCCGATCGGCTGCCGGCAAGCGTCCGTCCTCTCCCGCGCGGCGGGGAGAGGGGGAACACACCAGCACTACGATCATGCGGCACCGCGTGTCGCATCACACCGCGATGAGCTCCCGCACGCCCTCCTCTTCCATCTCCGCGCCCTCGCCCCTTGCCACCACTTCGCCGCGGCTCATCACCACGTAATGATCCGCCAGGTGCCGGGCGAATTCGTAATATTGCTCCACCAGCAGCACCGTCATGCCGAACTCATCCACCAGCAGGCGCAGCGCCCGCCCGATGTCCTGGATGATCGAGGGCTGGATGCCTTCGGTCGGCTCGTCCAGGATCAGCAGTTCCGGCTCGCTCATCAGCGCGCGGCCGATCGCCAGCTGTTGCTGCTGGCCGCCGGAGAGATCGCCGCCGCGGCGCTGGCGCATGCTGCGCAGCACCGGAAACAATTGGTAAATGCGGTCCGGCACGCCCGACGGGCTCTTGAGGCTGGCCGCGCCGATCAGCAGGTTTTCTTCCACCGTCAGGCGCGGGAAGATCTCGCGGCCCTGCGGCACATAGGCCAGCCCCGMYGMYACGCGCTCGTACGGCGGCTTCTTCTCCAGCGCCTGCCCGGCCCAGCTGATGCTGCCGCTCTTGGTCGGCACCACGCCCATCAGGCATTTGAGCAAAGTGCTCTTGCCCACGCCGTTGCGGCCAAGCAAGGTCGTCAGCTTGCCTTGCGGCACCTCGAAGGTGACGTTGCGCAGGATGTGGCTGCCGCCGTAGAACTGGTTGAGTGCATTGACCTGCAACATAGTCTCGTTCCCTTTTTTTCGATCCGGCCCTGCGCCTAGCGGCCGAGATAGGATTCGATCACGCGCTCCTCGCGCTTGACGGCGTCGAGCGTGCCTTCGGCCAGCACGCTGCCCTCGGCCAGCACCGTCACCTTGCCCTCATCGCCGGCCAGTGCGGCAACGAACTCCATGTCGTGCTCCACCACCATCATCGAGCAGGTGCCGCGCAGGCTGTTAAGCAGCTTGGCCAGCTGCATGGTTTCTTCATCGGTCATGCCGGCCACCGGCTCGTCCAGCAGCAGCAACTGCGGCTTCTGCATCAGCAGCATGCCGATTTCCAGCCGCTGCTTCTGCCCGTGCGACAGCAAGCCGGCCGGGCGATAGGCCTCGTCCTCCAGCCCCGTCAGCGCCAGCGTTTCCTCGATGCGGCGATGCCCTTCGGCGCCCAGGCGCGCGCGCAATGAAGTGATCCAGCGCTTGTCACCCTTCGTCGCCAGTTCCAGGTTCTCCCACACTTCGTGCTGCTCGAACACGGTGGGCTTCTGGAACTTGCGGCCAATGCCGGTCTGCGCGATCTTGGGCTCGGTCATGCGCATCAGGTCGATGCTCTGGCCGAGGAACACGCGCCCGCTCACGTTGGCGTTGCGCGGCCCGGTCTTGCCGGTGATCACATCCATCATGGTGGTCTTGCCAGCGCCATTGGGCCCGATCACGCAGCGCAGCTCGCCGTGGTCGATCGACAGCGTGAGCTTGTTCAGCGCGCGGAAACCGTCGAACTGCACGGTCACGTCTTCCAGGTAAAGGATGGGGCCGTGCGAGACGTCGATGACGCCCGGCTCCATGACGCGGCCCAGCCCCGTGGTGCCGCCGCTTTCCGCCTGTTGTGCTCCCAGTGCTGCGTTCATGCTTCCCCTCCGCTGCGGGTGGCGGCAGCCGGCGCATTCGCCGCATTGCCCGGCGCGGCCTGCGGGCTTGCTCGCATGGCACGCGCGCGCTTGAGCAGGCCGATCACGCCATCCGGCATGTACAGCGTCACCAGCACGAACATCGCGCCCAGCAAGAACAGCCAGTACTCCGCGAAGTAAGCCGTGAACATGGTCTTGGCGCCGTTGACGATAAAGGCGCCGATGATCGGGCCGATCAGCGTGCCGCGTCCGCCCACGGCCACCCAAACCGCCATCTCGATGGAGTTGGCCGGGGACATCTCGCCCGGGTTGATGATGCCCACCTGCGGCACGTAAAGCGCGCCGGCGATGCCGCACAGCACGGCCGAAAAGGTCCACACGAACAGCTTGTAGCCAAGCGGGTTGTAACCCGAGAACATCACGCGCATCTCGGCGTCGCGGATCGCGGTCACGACCCGGCCGAGCTTGGACGTCACGATGTAGCGACAGGCGATGAAGCCGGCCAGCAGGGCAAGGAACGTCAGCACGAACAGCGCCGTGCGGGTCTGCGGCGCGGCCACGGCAAAGCCGGCGATGCGCTTGAAATCCGTGAAGCCATTATTGCCGCCAAAACCCGTCTCGTTACGGAAGAACAGCAGCATGGCGGCGTACGTCATGGCTTGCGTGATGATGGACAGGTACACGCCCTTGATGCGCGAGCGGAAGGCGAAGAAGCCGAACAGCCACGCCAGCACGCCCGGCACCAGCACCACCAGCAGCATCGCGTAACCGAGATGCTCGGTACCATGCCAGAACCACGGCATTTCCTTCCAGTCGAGGAACACCATGAAGTCGGGCAGGTCGCTCTTGTAGACGCCTTCGCGGCCAATGCTGCGCATCAGGTACATGCCCATGGCATAGCCGCCGAGCGCGAAGAACAAGCCGTGGCCGAGGCTGAGAATGCCGCAGTAGCCCCACACCAGGTCCAGCGCGATCGCGGCCAGCGCGAAGCACATGATCTTGCCGATCAGCGTCAGCGCATAGGCCGACAGATGCATGGGATGGCCTTCGGGCACCAGCAGCGCGCACACCGGCACGCCGATGCCCACCACCAGCGCGATCACCAGCAACGCCGTCCAGCTGCGCCCGGAGAACAGCGGCTGGCGCTCCGGCACGGCCAGCCGGAAACCCGCCGTGGATGGATTCGAGAGAGAAGTCTTCATCATGCCTCCGCGCTGCGCCCTTTGAGCGCGAACAGTCCCTGCGGGCGCTTCTGGATGAAGAGCACAATCAGCACCAGGACAAAGATCTTGGCCAGCACCGCGCCATAGAACGGCTCGATGAACTTGTTGATCAGGCCCAGCCCGAAAGCACCGATGATGGTGCCCGCGAGCTGCCCAACGCCGCCCAGCACCACCACCATGAAGGAATCGATGATGTAGGCTTGGCCAAGGTCGGGGCCGACATTGCCGATCTGCGACAGCGCGCAGCCGCCCAGGCCGGCGATGCCCGCGCCAAAGGCAAAGGCGTAGCTATCCACCTTCCAGGTGCGCACGCCAACGCAAGCCGCCATGGTGCGGTTCTGGGTGGTGGCCCGCACGAACAAGCCAAGGCGGGTACGGTTAAGCACGGCCCAGGCCACCGCCACCACCGCCAGCGCAAACACGATGATGACCATGCGGTTGTATGGCAGCACCATGCCGGGCAGCCATTCGATGCCGCCGCTCATCCAGGATGGATTGGCCACTTCCACGTTCTGCGCGCCAAACAGCGTGCGCACCGCCTGCATCAGCAGCAGGCTCACGCCGAAGGTGGCCAGCAGCGTTTCCAGCGGGCGGCCGTAGAGATGGCGCAGCACCAGCCGCTCCAGCACGAAGCCGACCACGGCGGAGGCGAGGAACGATGCGGGCAGCGCAAACAGCAGGTACCAGTCGAACGCGCTGGCAAAGTGCGCGCGGAACACACCCTGCACCATGTACGTGGCGTACGCGCCGATCATCAGGAATTCGCCCTGCGCCATGTTGATGACGCCGATCAGCCCGTAAGTGATGGCCAGCCCCAGTGCGGCGAGCAGCAGCACGCTGCCCAGGCTCAGGCCGGCGAAGAGGTTGCCGATCAGCTCGGCGCGGCGCTGGTCGCCGCGCAAGGCATCGAGCGCCTGCTGCGCGGCGCCGCGCAGTTCGGCGTCGGGCTCGCGAAATTTGCCGGCGGCGTCCTTTTCCAGCAGCGGCTGCAGCTTTTGGCGGCTCTGCGGATTGCTGTCGCGGCCGAGGATGCGGATGGCTTCGAGGCGATCGTCGCGGTTGCCCTCGGCCAGCACGATATTGGCCCAGATCACATCGAGCTTGGCGCGCAGGCCGGCATCGGCCTCGGCCTTGCGCGCGGCCTCCACCACCGGGCGCGATGCGCTGCCCGGCTGGTCCAGCAGCGTATTGACGGCCTGCGTGCGCACCGCCGCATCGGGCGATTGCAGCAGCGTGCTGCTGGCGGCGCTGTCCACCATCGCGCGCAGGCTGTTGTTCAGGGTGAGCGCTTCGAGCGCGTCGGGCTTGACCGTGACCGGCGTGCCGCTGATCGCGTCCACCAGCTTGTCGCCGTCCTGGCGCACCATGCCGACGCCCGGCGCATATTGCAGCGTATCGTCCTGCAAGGCCTTGAGGATGGGGCCGGCCTGCGCCACCGGCGCCTTGGTCAGTGCGGTGATCGCGGCGGTCTTGGCGTCGAAGTCGTCTTCGGCCAGTGGCTTCAGGTCGGCCTGCGTGAGCGGCGCGGCCCACAGCGGGCACGCGGCCAGCAGGAGCAGCGCGGCCAGCATGGCGCGCAAACGTGAAGCGAGAGAGAACGATAAGGGTCGGTGCATAAGGTTTGCGAGTCGCGCGCGGCGAAGCACGCGCGTCACCTTGATCGGCGTGACGATTTGCCGCCACCGCACCGAAGCGGCGGACAGCATGCGAGGAGGCAAAGACACTGCCTGGCGCCCTCCTCTCCCTCCCCTCCCTCACCAGCCACGAGGCAAGCGGGAGAGCAGGAGAGCGCCAAGCGGGCGCCCTGCTTACATCACCTTGTCCGGCTTGCCTTCGTTACCCGCGATGAACGGGCTCCACGGCTGCGCACGCACGGCCTTGGGCGTCTTCCACACGACCGTGAACTGGCCATCGCCCTTGATCTCGCCGATCATCACCGGCTTGTACAGGTGATGGTTCTCGCCCATGGTCAGGGTGAAGCCGTCCGGCGCCTTGAAGGTCTGGCCATACATCGCGGCACGCACCTTGTCGGGATCGGTCGTACCGGCCTTCTTGACAGCTTGTGCCCACATATGGATGCCCACATAGGTGGCTTCCATCGGGTCGTTGGTCACGCGCTTGTCGCCGCCCGGCAGGTTGTTCGCCTTGACCCACGCCGCCCATTGCTTCTTGAAGGCTTCGTTTTCAGGGTTCTTGACCGACATGAAGTAGTTCCATGCGGCCAGGTGGCCCACCAGCGGCTTGGTGTCGATGCCGCGCAGTTCTTCCTCGCCCACCGAGAACGCCACGACCGGCACGTCCTTGGCCTTCAGGCCGGCGTTGCCCAGCTCCTTGTAGAAGGGCACGTTGGAGTCACCGTTGATGGTGGAGATCACGGCGGTCTTGCCGCCTTGCGAGAACTTCTTGATGTTGGCGACAATGGTCTGGTAATCGCTGTGGCCAAACGGCGTGTAGACCTCTTCGATATCCTTGTCCGCCACGCCCTTGCTCTTCAGGAAGGCACGCAGGATCTTGTTGGTGGTGCGCGGGTAGACGTAGTCGGTGCCAAGCAGGAAGAAGCGCTTGGCGCCGCCGCCTTCCTTGCTCATCAGGTATTCCACCGCGGGAATGGCCTGCTGGTTGGGCGCCGCGCCGGTGTAGAAGACGTTCTTGGACATCTCCTCGCCTTCGTACTGCACCGGATRGAACAGCAGCGAATTCAGCTCTTCATAAACAGGCAGCACCGACTTGCGCGAGACCGAGGTCCAGCAGCCGAACGTGACGGCAACCTTGTCCTTGGTGATCAGCTGGCGCGCCTTCTCGGCGAACAGCGGCCAGTTGGAAGCGGGATCGACCACGACCGGCTCAAGCTTGCGGCCAAGCACGCCGCCGCTCTTGTTGATCTCGTCGATGGTCATCAGCGCCACGTCCTTGAGCGAAGTCTCGGAAATGGCCATGGTGCCGGACAGCGAATGCAGGATACCGATCTTGATCGGTTCCTTGGACTGCGCCAATGCCAGCGGGCTCACGCCTGCCGTTGCAAACAAGGCCGCGGCGGCTACCGCCGACAGCTTCAGCATGTCACGTCTTTTCATTGCAGCTCCCAGATTGTCGTGTTGGATAAAGGAACAACGCACCCCGGGTATCTCTTCTGCAACTAGCATGCCATGGCATACAAGCTTGTATACAAGACTGTGTACACGGCCTGGCGTGCCTCCAGAGGCCGCCCGGCCGCCCATCGCACCACGATAGTGCGCAAGCGTCACGCACCAAGCCTGTGCGCCGCCGCCGGCTGATTCAGATTGGGGCACATGGCGGCACGCATGTTGCGCCGTGACTTGCCCGAATCCGCAATCGGCTCTAAGGTGGCCTCTCGATTGCGGGCCACGGCGTCGCCGCACGCGCCGCGACTACCCATAAAAAAGCACGACGGAGACAGCCCATTGAAAGCGTCAACGACGCCCGACGCGGACCAGATCGTCATCCTCGGCGCCGGCGTGGCCGGCATGTGCATGGGCATCAAGCTCAAGCAAGCCGGCATCCATGACTTTGTCGTGCTGGAGAAGGCCGGCACGGTGGGCGGCACCTGGCGGGACAACACCTACCCGGGTTGCGGCTGCGACATTCCCTCCCATCTTTATAGTTTTTCGTTCGCGCCCAAGCCGGACTGGTCCAGCGCATACTCGCCCCAGCCGGAGATCCATCGCTACCTGCAGCACTGCGCCGAGCGCTTCGGGCTGCTCGGGCATATCCGTTTCGGCACGGAGGTCACCGAGGCGCGCTACGACGCCGCCGCCTGCCTGTGGCGGGTGAGCACCAGCAACGGCGACACCATCGCCGCGCGCATCCTCGTCAGCGGCACCGGACAGCTCAACCGCCCGCTGGCGCCAGACATTGCAGGGCTGGACCGCTTTGCCGGCACGGCCTTCCATTCCGCGCGCTGGCGGCATGACGCCGATCTGCGCGGCAAGCAGGTCGCGGTGATCGGCAATGGCGCCAGCGCGCTGCAGTTCATCCCGCGCATCGCGCCGGAAGCGGGCAAGCTGACGGTATTCCAGCGCAGTGCCAACTGGGTGCTGCCGCGCAATGGCGAGGCCTATACGTCCGGACAACAAGCGCGCTTCGAACGCCACCCGTGGACGGCCCGGCTGCATCGCTGGCACCTCTACCTGCAGCGTGAACTGCGCTTCGGGCGCATGCAGCGGGACAGCGGCCGCAACCGGGAACTGGAAACGCTGGCGCGCCGCTACCTCGCGCACATGATTCCCGACCCGGTGCTGCGCGCCAAGCTCACGCCCGACTACCCGATCGGCTGCAAGCGCATCCTGATCTCCGACGATTTCTACCAGGCGCTCAAGCGGCCGAACGTCCATGTCGAGACCGCCCGCATCGAGCGCGTCGAAGCCGACGCCGTGGTCACCGCCGACGGCACCAGGCATCGGGCCGACGCCATCGTCTTCGCCACCGGCTTCGACGCCCGCTCCTTCCTCGCGCCGATCCGCATCACCGGCCGCCACGGCCGCACCCTGGCCGATCAGTGGCGCGAGGGTCCGGAGGCGTATCTCGGCATGACGGCGCCTGGATTTCCCAACCTGTTCGTGCTGTACGGCCCCAATACCAACCTGGGCCATAACTCCATCATTTTCATGCTCGAGTGCCAGGCGCGCTATGTCCTGCAGTGCATCCAGGCCTGCCGCGCGGCGCGCTTCGCCTCGATAGAGGTGCGCCCGGAGGTGGTGACGCGCTTCAACCAGGCGTTGCAGGCGGCCATCGGCCAGACCGCGTGGGCAGGCTCGTGCAGCAGTTGGTACAAGTCGGCCAGCGGCAGGGTCATCAACAACTGGTCGAGCCATGCCACGGCCTATTGGTGGAAGACGCGCAAGCCGGACTGGGGGCACTTCATGCTGCGCCATGCCGGCGAGCGGCCCTAGCATCGCCCGGCCGCCGGCGCCTGCCACATCAACGACATCGATTGCGTTGACATCCACCGTACGCAGCCCGTCAAAAGAACCCAAGGGAGTTCGACATGCAACGCCTGGAAATCGCGTCGGAGCCTATCCGAACCAGCCTGATCGAGGCCGGCACCGGACGGCCGACTCTTCTCGTACACGGCACCAGTTCCAGCGCGGAAACCAACTGGGCCGCCCTGCTGCCCGGGCTCGCGCTGCGCAGGCGCTGCCTGGCGCTGGACCTTGCGGGCTCTGGCGAAACCCGTGACGACGGCGCGCCGCTGACGCTCGATGCGCTGGTCGGACAGGTGCGCGACTGCATGGCGCTGGCGGGCGACCTGCCCGTGGACCTGGTCGGTTATTCGCTAGGCGGCGTGGTGGCCGCCGCCGCGGCCGCGCTGATGCCTGAGCGCGTGCGGCGCCTGGTCTTGTTCGGCGCCTGGGCGCGGACCGATAGCCGCATGCGCCTGCTATTTAGGCTGTGGCAATCGCTGGCGCGCTCGGACCGCCATCAACTGGCGCGCATGCTCCTGCTCAATGGCGTATCGGAGGGCTTCATCGCGTGCATGGACGACGCCACCGTCGAGGGCATGCTGCGGCGCTTCGGCGCGGGCCTGGCGCCCGGCAGCGACCGCCAGGCCGGGCTCGACGCCGTCATCGACGTCACGCCGCTGTTGCCCCGCATCCGCGCCGCCACGCTCGTGATCGGCATGCGCCACGACCAGATGGTGCCGCCGGCGCATTGCCGCGCGCTCGCCGCGGCGATCAGCGGCGCCAGCTACGCGGAGATCGACAGCGGGCACCTGGTGATGCTGGAACAGCCCGAGCGCCTGCTCGCACTGATCGAGCAGCACCTGGATTCAGCGACCACCACGACAAACGAGCGCCAAGCCAACACGTTGAACCGATCCTAAGGCCGACCGATGAAACCACTTGCCTCCTACCAGCCACGCAGCGCCTGGGCCATGGCCTCGATGCTGACCTGGCTTTCGCTGATCAACTTCCTCGACAAGATCGTGCTGGGCATGGTCGCCGTGCCGCTGATGGCAGACCTGAAGCTGCCGCCGGCCGAGTTCGGCCTGATCGCCAGCAGCTTCTTCTGGCTGTTCTCGCTATCCACCGTGCTGGTCGGCTTTCTGTCCAATCGCGTGGCCGCGCGCTGGCTGCTGCTGGCGATGGGCTTGTCGTGGGCCGTGCTGCAGGTCCCGCTGGCGCTGGCGGGATCGGCCATGACCATCCTAGTGTGCCGCATGCTGCTTGGCGCGGCCGAAGGGCCGGCCTTCCCGATCTCCGTGCACGCGCTATTCAAATGGTTTCCGGACCACAAGCGCAACCTGCCGGTGGCGATGATCAACCAGGGGGCCACCGTAGGCCTGCTGCTGGCTGGACTGCTGATCCCGCTGGTGACGATCCGATGGGGCTGGCGCGCCAATTTCATGATCCTGGCCGGCATCGGCATGGCGTGGAGCGCAATGTGGCTCTGCGTGGGACGCGAGGGACCGCTCACGCAGGCAAGCGCACCACGCGCCGGCACCGCGGCCACGCCCGTGCGCCTGCCCTACCGGCGCATCTTCCGCGACCCGACCGTGCTGGCCTGCCTGGCCATTGGCTTTTGCGCATACTGGGCGTTGGCGCTGGGGCTGACCTGGCTGCCCGCCTACCTGGAAAAAGGCCTGGGCTTCGATCCGGTCACCACCGGGCGCTGGTATGCGGCCATCGTGGCCTCGGCCATGCCCGTTACGCTGATCCTCAGCTGGTTGTCGCAGCGCATGCTGCGCGCAGGCGCATCGTCGCGGCTCGCGCGCGGCGTGCTCATCTCGGTGGCCGCGCTGGCAGGCGGCGGCGTGTACCTGGCGATCGCCTCGATCACGCTGGCGCCAGTGCCCAAGACCTTGCTGATTGCCGTGGCGGCATGCCTGCCGCCCGTGGCGTTCGCCCTGACCCCGGCCATGCTCGCGCAGATCGTGCCGGAGGGCCAGCGCGGCAGCGTGTTGTCGATCCACACGGCGCTGATCACGCTGGCCGGCATCCTGGCGCCGGCGGTGGTGGGGCAACTGGTGCAGCGCCATGGCATGAACGGCGGCTTTGAAGCGGGCTTCACGATCAACGCCCTGCTGCTGCTGGCAAGTGGCGTGATTGGCTTGTGCTGGATCAATCCCGAGCGTTCCGCAAAGGCGCTGGCGGCCTCGCCGCAAGACATAGCGTCCGCGCGTTTGCCGGCCTGAACCGCGCCTGGCGGAACAACCTCAACCAGACCGCGCCGGCCGTGGCGGCCGTCGCGGCCAGTCTGGCTTACGAGTAGCGGCGGCTGATGGATTCCGCCACGCACACCGGCCGCTCGCTGCCCTCGCGCTCCACCGTGACTTCCCAGGTGGACTGGGCGCCAACCAGCGCGGGCGTGTTCGGCAGAGGCTCCAGGCGCTCCACCGAGAGCAGCTTCACGCGGGCGCGCAGGCGGCTGCCAACCGGCACCGGCGCGGTAAAGCGCACGCGGTTCAGGCCATAGTTGACGCCCATCTTCACGCCCGGCATATCGAGCGCGTTGTGCATGAATGCCGGCAGCAGCGACAACGTCAGGAAGCCATGGGCCACCGGCCCGCCGAACGGCGATTCGCGGCGGGCACGCTCCACGTCGACGTGAATCCATTGGTGATCGCCAGTGGCTTCGGCGAACTGGTTGACCTGCTGCTGGGTGATCTCGATCCAGTCGCTGATGGCCACTTCCTGGCCCTGCAGGCTTTCCAGTTCTTCGAGCGAAGCGATGGTACGCATGGTGTCTCCTTGTTGTACGAGTTATCTGTAGAAGCCGGGATGGCCGGGATGATGCTTGAGAATCGTCAGGCGGGCCGCCGTCCGTACATGCCCATGCCCTTGACGGTGCAGACCAGTTCGCCGCGCTGGTTGGTGGCTTCCCATTGCGTGTGCACCACGCCGCGGTCCGGCTTGGACGAGGAAGCGCGCGCATCCAGCACCACCAGCGACACGCGCAGCGTATCGCCCGCATAGACCGGCTTGAGCCAGCGGATCTCATCCACGCCGGGCGAGCCCATGCTGGCGGCCTTGGAGGTCATGTTGTCCACCAGCAGGCGCATCATGATCGAGCAGGTCATCCAGCCGCTGGAGATCAGGTTCTTGTAGATGCTTTTTTGCGCGGCTTCCTTGTCGATGTGGATGGGCTGGGGATCATACTGGCGGGCAAAGGTCAGGATCTCCTCCTCCGTCACCAGGTGGGACCCGAGGTCGCGCTTGCTGCCGACGGCGAAATCTTCGAAATACAGGGTGGACATGAATCGCTCCGTCAACAATGAATGCGAGATGCAAATTGCGAGGTGGGAGAATCGCAGCAAAAGATACGAGGTCAACTCATAACAAAAAACCGCGCCTCGGACAACCGGCGCGGTTCTTTGATTCAACCTGGATCAGACCGTTTCCAGGAAGCCCGGCTGTGCCGCGAAGCGCGACAGGTGATGATCGACATCCCCGAAGGTGGTGTTGATCAGCGTCAGGCGCTTGAACATGTGCGCCGCCGGCAGTTCGTCGGTGACGCCCATGCCGCCGTGGATCTGCACGGCCTCCTGGCCGACCGAGCGAGCCGCCTGGCCCACGCGTGCCTTGGCCGCCGAGGCAAAGCGACGGCGTTCTTCCGGGCTGGCCTCGTCGAACTTGGCGGCAGCCAGCAGCGTGATGGAACGCGATTGCTCGGCGTGGATAAACATCTCCACCATGCGGTGCTGCAGCGCCTGGAAGCGCGCGATCGGCACGCCGAACTGCTGGCGGGTCTTGGCGTATTCCAGCGTGGCGGCGTTGAGCGTGTCCATCACGCCAACGGCTTCTGCGCACAGCAGCACGGCGGCGTAGTCAGCCACCTGCTCGATCAGCGCGAACGCCGCGCCTTCGGTGCCCAGCAGCTCGCCCTGTGCGTCCTTGAAGGTGATATCGGCCGCGCGCAGGTTGTCGATGGTGCGGTAGTCGGTGATGCTGACGCCGGCCGCCTTCGGGTCCACCAGGAACAGCGAAATGCCATTGGTGTCGGCGTCGGCGCCGCTGGTGCGCGCCGAGACGACCAGCTTGCCGGCTTGCGCGCCGTGAATCGTCACGACCTTGCGGCCATTGAGCTTGCCGCCCTTGGCCGTCACGCGCACGTCGTTGAGCGCATAGCGGGCATGCGGCTCGTTGAAGGCGGTGGCCAGCTTCAGCTCGCCGCCGGCAACCTGCTCCAGCAGCGCGTCCTGGCCGCCGGCCAGCTTGAGCGCGTAGGCGGCAACCACGGTGGCGAAGTACGGCTCGACCACCAGGCCGCGGCCCAGCTCCTGCATCACCACCATCATGTCGATGGGCGTGCCCGAGAAGCCACCCTGCGCTTCCGGCACCGGCAGCGCGGTCAGGCCGAGCTCCACCAGCGCGCCCCAGGCGGCATCGCTATGGCCGGCTTCGGCCTTGATGCCCTTCTTGCGGGTCTCGAAATCGTAGTCTTTGTCGATGAAGCGGTGGACGGCGTCAGCCAGTTGCTTCTGTTCGTCGCTGAGATTGAAGTTCATATCGCGTGTCTCCTCACAGCCCCAGGATCATCTGGCTGATGATGTTCTTCTGAATTTCGTTGGACCCGCCGTAGATGGAGGTCTTGCGATAGTTGAAGTAGTAAGCGGCCAGCGGCGCGGCGTCGTCGTAGCCGGTCACCGCGTGTTCGTGTTCGCATTCCAGGTAGGCGGTGTCGAACGGCTGGGCGTAGGGGCCGACGGCCTCCACCATCAGCTCGGTCAGCATCTGCTGGATCTCGGTGCCCTTGATCTTGAGCATCGATGCCTCGGGGCCGGGGCCCTTGCCGGCGCTCTCGCTCGACACCACGCGCAGCACGGTCAACTCCAGCGCCATCAGCTCGATTTCCAGCGCGGCAACCTTGGCGCCGAACAGCGGGTCTTCCAGCAGCGGGCGGCCGTTCTTCTGCTGTTGCTTGGCCACGCGCTTGAGGAAGCCCAGCTCGCGCTTGGAGTTGCCCACGCGGGCGATGCCGGTGCGCTCATGGCCGAGCAGGTACTTGGCGTAGGTCCAGCCGCGGTTTTCTTCGCCGACACGGTTCTCCACCGGCACCTGGACGTTGTCGAAGAACACTTCGTTCACTTCATGCTCTTCGTCGAGCATGATGATCGGGCGCACGGTGATGCCCGGGGTCTTCATGTCGATCAGCAGGAAGGAGATACCCTCTTGCTTCTTGGCTTCGAAATCGGTGCGGACCAGGCAGAAGATCATGTCCGCGTGCTGGCCGAGCGTGGTCCAGGTCTTCTGGCCGTTGACGATGTAGTGCTTGCCGTCCGAGGTCAGCTCGGCACGGGTCTTCAGCGACGCCAGGTCGGAACCCGAGCCCGGCTCGGAGTAACCCTGGCACCACCAGTCGGTGCAATCCAGGATGCGCGGCAGGTAGTAGCTCTTCTGCGCTTCACTGCCGTACTTCATGATCACGGGCGCGACCATGGCCACGCCGAAAGGCAGCACGCCAGGCGCGCCGACGCGGGCATTTTCCTCGTCCCAGATGTGGCGCTGCGTGGCATTCCAGCCCGTGCCGCCATACTGCACCGGCCAGTGCGGCGCGGACCAGCCACGGCCCGCCAGCAGCTTGTGCCAGCGCACCAGGTCGTCGCGGTTGGGGCGGCGGTGGTTCAGAATCTTGCTGCTGATTTCCGCCGGCAGGTTGGCCTCCAGCCAGCCGCGCACTTCGGCGCGGAAGGCATCGTCGGACGCCGAATAGTTGAGATCCATGCCCGTCTCCAGTGATGCCGGTGTGAGACCGGCAGTTTGTTCTAGCTAGCGCGTCATGCGCCGGCAAGAACACTGCCTTGGGCACAGGACGCTATTCAGTGAGCCGTCTGCTTGAGCGCATCCGGCACCACGAGCTGGAAAGTATCGATGCCTTCTTCGGCAAGGGCCTGCACTTCGTCCGGCGACGCCGTGCCGCGGATCCCGCGTTCCGGCGCTTCGTCGTAGTGCATGCGCCTGGCCTCTTCGGCAAAGCGTTCACCCACATCCTCGGTCTGCGCCAGCACCTGCCTTACCGCCTTCAGGTAAAGCGACTGCAGTGTCGCCGGCGCCGCAGGGGCCTTCACCCCGGCCGGCTTGCCCGCCGGCGCGGCGGCCGCTCCCGAGAGATTCAGGCGCGGCGCGCTGGGCAGCCGGGTGATGGCATGGTCTTCGCAGACCGGACATTGGACGAGATTTTGCGAAATCTGCGATTGCGCGTCGTCCTCCGAAGCAAACCAGCCCTCGAAACGATGGTCTTGCGCGCAGCGCAGGTCGAGCACCTTCATGATGTTTCCAGCCCGTCGAAAGCTATAGTATCCGCGAAACGGAATTTTGTGAACGGTCGTGCTAATTTTTTTGCAGCCATTATGTGTGCCCTTGGCGGGGAGTCTTGTGTAAAAGGGTGACGAGGTATGGCTGCGATCACACGGTTAAATGGGATTTTACGCCGTTACGGCTGCGGTGGCTTTTGCGCCTGAGGTGCCATACGACGTTGCCGTGCGGGGTTGGTTGCTGTTTCTTTGGGCGGCGATGGTTTTTGCACCCAAGGGCCATACGACATCCCCCTGCGGGGGCTGCCGGTCACTTTTCTTTGACCGGCAAAGAAAACTAACGAAAAGAAAGCCGCCCTGCCGGGAGCAGAGCAATCAGCAGAGCAATCAGGCTGTTTGGGCCTCGGTGGTTGC
>NZ_JBFRDD010000009.1:0-181152 GCF_052113425.1 Cupriavidus sp. YAF13 | reverse complement strand
TCAAGTCGGCCGGCTGTTGCGCTTCGAGCAGGAAGGTCAGGTGACTGGAAAGCATCGCGCCCGAAAGTTAACACTTCGGCGCAGCGTTTACAACTTCCTCTGACGCTACATACAAAAATGCCGTTCAGCTCTTAACTGAACGGCATTACCCCGAAGGGTGCTTTTTTTCGCGCTGCCCGAGATACG
Source organism: Cupriavidus sp. YAF13 (assembly GCF_052113425.1). Classification (NCBI taxonomy): domain Bacteria; kingdom Pseudomonadati; phylum Pseudomonadota; class Betaproteobacteria; order Burkholderiales; family Burkholderiaceae; genus Cupriavidus; species Cupriavidus sp. YAF13. The sequence continues at coordinate 180,966 of NZ_JBFRDD010000009.1, read as the reverse complement.
AGGATCCGGGGATCAGGCGCTTTTCGGGACGTTGCCTGCCGCTTCCAGCTTGTCGCCGGCCGTGCCGTGACGATGCTCGGCCTGTGCCTTGGCGTCCACCGCCACTTCCGGCTTGGCCGACACCGGCTCAGCCGCGACGCTGCGCACGCCAGGCAGCTGGCGCAGGCGGGCTCGCTCTGCCAGCACCTTGGCGCCATATCCGCCATCGGTGTTGGTGGTCGCCGCACCCACGTAATACTTTAGGCCGCCTTCCAGCGAACCGGCGCGGGCGATGCAGTCCTTGAGCACCAGCGCACCGATCTTGATGTTGGCGTACGGGTTCAGCGCGGCTGCCACGCCGCCCACGGCCTCGTATTTGTCCTGATGGACCTTGGTCATCACCTGCATCAGGCCCTGCGCGCCCACGCCGCTCTCCGCGTACGGATTGAAACTGGACTCGATCGCGATCACGCCCAGGATCAGCAGCGGATCGATGCCGACCTCGCGCCCCGTCAGATATGCGGCCTTCACCAGTTGCGCCGTGGCCTGCGCCGCCACGCGATACTTGCGAGCGATGTACTCAGCCACCACAGCCTGCTCGCGTGCGCTGCCCAGCGTGGCCGGGTTACGCGCATCAAGCGCCACGCGCTGCGCCGGGATCTGCGCGGCCAGGTGCGCCACGGAGGGCACCTTGCCGGCGGGCTGCTGGCCCCAGTCGTCAGTGCCGGACACGGTCGGCAACCCTGCCGGCTTGGACTGCGCCATCGTCAGGCTCAGCTTGGCCGCGGCCACATCGGCCGTGGACGCTGGCACTGCCGCTTCCATCAATACCGCAGGCGCTTCCTCGCCAGCCAGCGCACCGGCCAGGGCCGTACGCCATTCCTGGCTGACAGACAGCGATACCGCGGCGACTACAGACACAACCCCGAGACTGTTCAGGGCATATTTCAACGTTGCGCGACCGCTGCGTAAAGCGCGGCCAGCGACCGGATGCGCAAGGCGGACCTGCAATGCCCGACTCACTCCGGGTACCGGGTGTCTGAAACGGACCTGCAATGCCCGCCCGACTCCGGGAAGATGAAGGGTTTTCCAACCACTCATACTTACCTCCATCCGCTGTCCGCTTCGTGCCACGCTGCTGCGCCGCACGCCCGTTGACCGCGTATTCAAGTAAGGATGCCGCGCCGCCCAGCAAAGACGTCCAGCACCTGTTGGTGGGCGCTCCCCATGCGCCCAACGAGAAACAGGGTAGGCTCTTGGGGGAGCCTGCCCTGCCGCGAACTACTCAAAGCACCCGGCCACGGCCGGGGCGATCGATCGAATCCGTCCTGCTCAGACGCATCCGCTCATATGATCAGATATGGATAATTCCCCACTAATCCCCTTGACAGGGCAGAAGAAAATGTGCTGCACCGCAACACTCCAACGAGCAGAACCGGATTGTAGGAACCCTTTTATACATCGTCAAGAATAACGTTTCGAAAAAACAAAGCTTCTGGTTATATGTAACAAGGGTCTTTGACGCACTTCCTTGCCCCCTCCAATGGGTGAAACTCAGTACTGGCAAAGCATGGAGGCCATCCTTGCCGACCGAGGCGGAGTCAAAAAATTTACAATTTGGACATGCAAATTGGGACGATTTTTTTGTGTCCCATCATATTAATGTGAATAATGCATCACACAACTTGCATGGACAGGTGCGCTAACGTGCCTGCGCCTCAATCGAATAAATCATGAAATACAACGACTTGCGCGATTTCCTGGGCCAACTTGAAGGCCTTGGCGAACTGAAACGGATCGGTGCGCCGGTGTCGCCCAACCTCGAAATGACCGAGATTTGCGACAGGCTGTTGAGAGCAGGCGGGCCGGCAGTCGTGTTCGAAAACCCGAGCGATCCCCATCGGCCTGGTCAGACTTATAGCGTGCCCGTACTGGCCAATCTGTTCGGCACGACACGCAGAGTCGCCCTCGGCATGGGCGCGGAAAGCCTGGCCGACCTGCGCGACATCGGCCGCGTTCTGTCAGCGCTCAAGGAGCCCGAGCCGCCCCGCGGCTTGCGCGAAGCCGGCAAGCTGTTCACCCTCGTCAAATCGGTGTGGGACATGGCGCCCAAGCGCGTCAACAGCCCGGTCTGCCAAGAGGTGGTGTGGGAAGGCAACGACGTGGACCTGGCGCGCCTGCCGATCCAGACCTGCTGGCCCGAAGATGCGGCGCCGCTGATCACCTGGGGCCTGGTGATCACCAAGGGTCCGCACAAGAAGCGCCAGAACCTCGGCATCTACCGCCAGCAGGTGATCAGCCGCAACCAGGTCATCATGCGCTGGCTGGCGCATCGAGGCGGCGCGCTGGATTTCCGCGAACACGCGCTGGCCAACCCCGGCAAGCCGTTCCCGATCGCGGTGGCGCTGGGCGCGGACCCCGCCACCATCCTCGGCGCCGTGACCCCGGTGCCCGACACCTTGTCGGAATACCAGTTTGCGGGCCTGCTGCGCGGCAGCCGCACCGCGCTGGCCGGCTGCATCACGCCGACGTTGTCCGAGCTGAGCGTGCCGGCCTCGGCCGAGATCGTGCTGGAAGGCCACATCCAGCCCGACCCGGATCACCCGTCCGGCTACCAGCATGCGCTGGAAGGCCCGTACGGCGACCACACCGGCTATTACAACGAGCAGGACTGGTTCCCCGTCTTCACCATCGACCGCATCACCATGCGGCGCGATCCGATCTACCACTCCACCTATACCGGCAAGCCGCCCGATGAGCCTGCGGTGCTTGGCGTGGCGCTCAATGAAGTGTTCGTGCCGCTGCTGCAAAAGCAGTTCCCGGAGATCACCGACTTCTACCTGCCGCCAGAGGGCTGCAGCTACCGCATGGCCGTGGTGCGCATGAAGAAGCAGTACGCTGGGCACGCCAAGCGCGTGATGTTCGGCGTCTGGAGCTTCCTGCGTCAGTTCATGTATACGAAGTTCATCGTGGTGGTGGACGATGATGTTGACGTGCGCGACTGGAAGGAAGTGATCTGGGCCATCACCACCCGCGTCGATCCCGCGCGCGACACCGTGCTGGTGGAGAACACGCCGATCGACTACCTCGACTTTGCCTCGCCGGTGTCGGGGCTGGGCTCGAAGATGGGCATCGATGCCACCGATAAATGGCCCGGCGAGACCACCCGCGAATGGGGCCGTCCGATCCAGATGGATGCCGCGGTCAAGGCCCGGGTCGACGGCATGTGGGACGCGTTGTTCGAAGCCCGCGCCAACGCATGATGGCGGGCAGCAGGTAAGATCACACCAAAACCGCACCGCAACCCATCCGCACGTCCGCGCGAGACGGACCCGAGGAGGAGACATGACTACCCTTGAAGAAGGGCAACTGAGATGGACGCCGTCGCAGGCATTCCGCGACGGCAGCCGCATTACGCACTTCATGCGCTGGCTGGAGAGCGAGCGCGGCCTCGCCTTTGCCGACTACGGCGCACTGTGGCAATGGTCGGTGACCGACCTGGAAGCCTTCTGGGACGCCATCCGCGCCTATTTCGACCTGCGCTTCGATACCCCTGCCGAGCGCGTGCTCGGCAGCGCGCAGATGCCCGGCGCGCGTTGGTTCGATGGCGCCAGCCTGAACTACGTGCAACAGGTGTTCCGCCATGCCGGCAGCGGCGCCGCGCGCCAGCGCACGGCCATCCGCTACGCCGGTGAATCCATCGCGGTCACCGACCTGAGCTGGGATGCGCTGGAACAGCAGGTTGCCTCGCTGGCGCATGCCTTGCGCGGCATGGGCGTGGCGCGCGGCGATCGCGTGGCGGGCTACCTGCCGAACATTCCCGCCACGGTCGTCGCCTTCCTGGCCACCGCCAGCCTTGGCGCAATCTGGTCGGGCTGCGCGCCCGACATGGGCCAGGTGGCGGTAAGCGACCGTTTCCGCCAGATCGAACCCAAGGTGCTGATTGCCGTCGATGGCTACCGTTATGGCGGCAAGGCCTACGATCGGGCGCCAGTGCTGGCCGACCTGGCCGCCGCCCTGCCCTCGCTCACCGACCTGATACTGGTGCCGGGCGAGCACACTGACGCGCATGCCGCCCCCGACGCCATCCCGCTTCCCGCCAACGTGCGTCGCCACGCATGGCGGGCGGTGCTGGCGCATCGCGTACCGCTGGCGATCGAATCCGTGCCATTCGACCATCCGCTGTGGATCGTCTACTCCTCCGGCACCACCGGCATGCCCAAGCCCATCGTTCACGGCCACGGTGGCATCGTCATCGAGCAGCTCAAGCTGATGGCGTTTCACAACAACCTCGGGCCGGACGACGTCTTCCACTGGTACAGCAGCAGTGGCTGGATCATGTGGAACGCGCAGATCGCGGGGCTGCTGCTTGGCAGCACCATCGCGCTCTACGACGGCAATCCCGCCTGGCCCGACGCCGGCGTGCTGTGGCGCTTCGTGGATGCCGCGCGCGTCACCGCCTTTGGCGCGGGCGCGGCGTTCTTCACGGCCGGCATGAAGGCCGGGATCGAGCCCGCGCGCGTGGCCGACCTTTCCCGGCTGCGCGCGCTCGGCTCAACCGGCTCGCCACTGCCGGCCGAGGCCTATGACTGGATCTACCGCCACGTGGGCGCTGACATCTGGCTTGCGCCGATGAGCGGCGGCACCGACTTCGCCGGCTCGTTCGTGGCAGGCTGCCCGATCCTGCCGGTCTACTCGGGCGAGATGCAGTGCCGCTGCCTGGGTGCGAAAGTCGAAGCCTTCGACGAAGCAGGCAATGCGCTGGTGGGTGAGGTGGGCGAGCTGGTCTGCACGGCGCCGATGCCGTCGATGCCGCTGTTCCTATGGGGCGACACCAACGGGCAGCGTTACCGCGACAGCTACTTCGACACCTATCCCGGCGTGTGGCGCCACGGCGACTGGATCAAGATCACCGCGCACGGCGGCGCCATCATCTACGGCCGCTCGGACGCGACCATCAACCGGCACGGCATCCGCATGGGCACCAGCGAGCTGTACCGCGTGGTGGAGGACCTGCCGGAAGTGCTCGACAGCATGGTGGTGGACCTCGAATACCTGGGGCGCGACTCGTATATGCCGCTGTTCGTGGTGCTGCGCGAGGGCATGGTCCTGGACGATGCATTGCGCGACACCATGCGCGCACGCATCCGCAGCGCGCTGTCCTCACGCCATGTGCCCAACGAGATCCTGCAAGTGCCCGGCGTGCCGCGCACGCTGTCGGGCAAGAAGATGGAAGTGCCCATCAAGAAGCTGCTGCTGGGCCACGCGCCCGACAAGATCGCCAACCGCGACGCCATGGCCAACCCGGAAACGCTGGACTGGTATTTCGCCTACGCCGAGCGATTTATCGTGGCGCGCGCCAGCGAGTCCGCGGCGGCGTGAAAGGAGAAAGGGCGCACCGCAGCCTTGAACGCCGCGATGCGCCCTCTTCTTTCTCCTGGCAAGACAGTCAGAACTCCACTTCGAGTTCGCTGATTTCGTCGGGCTCCTTCTTTGCCGCGGCAATCCACTCCTGCAACTCCGGCATGGCGAGGATCTGCTTGCAGTACTCCACCGGCGCCGGATCCAGCATCACGCCGTAGGTCACGAAGCGCGTCACCACCGGCGCGTACATCGCATCGGCCATGGTGCGCGTTTCGCCAAACAGATAGGGGCCGCCGTATTGCGTCAGGCACTCGGTCCAGATCTGCGCGATGCGGTCGATATCGGCCTGCGCGCGCGACCACACCTTGAAGCCAGGAAAGTGCCCCTTCAAGTTCATGGGCAACGCCGCGCGCATGGCAGCGAAGCCCGAATGCATCTCGCCGCAGATGGCGCGGCAATGCGCGCGTGCGGCGCGGTCATCGGGCAGCAGGCCGGCCTTCGGGCGGACCTCGTTGAGATACTCGGCGATAGCCAGCGTGTCCCACACGGTCACGCCCTGGTGCAGCAGGCGGGGAACGAGAATCGAAGGCGACAGCAGCAGGATTTCCGCGCGCGCCGCGGCGTCATCGGGGGGCACCAGCACCTCCTCGAACTCCAGTCCCGCGAAGCGCGCCAGCAGCCAGCCGCGCAGAGACCACGATGAATACGTTTTACTGCTGATGGTGAGTGTCGTCCTTGCCATCCCGCCTCCTTGCCACCTGGAAAAGCCATTGCACGGCGGGCGATTTCCGTCGTCTGTGTGCCAGCAGACGGTGCGCCCGTGTCTCCCGCTGCAGTGTCGCGCTATGCGTTGTGTGCTTTGTGTTCGCTGCTTCTACTATGAATTTGTACTACATCATGGCGGGGACATAGTTCCTGATTGCGCTTACCTTGCTCTTGCCTTGATGTGGCGCAATGGCCTGCGCCGCAGCCGAAACAAGCACGCACCACGCACGTATCAAGCACGTATCAGGCACGCCGTTTCACGGTTAAACATGCCGCGGCCACAGCGGCACCGGCACGGTGCACCGCATAGCACCAGCATGAGGCAGATGGTCTGGCGAAGATCCGCGCGCGCACTTCGCGCGCGGCGTTTGCGCCGCATACGAACCAGAACAGGTCACCCCGTTCCGCCATACGGGCAGGCCCGCAAGCCGCATGCCAACGCGATTCGCCGTGGCACGCATATTGCGGCTGATGAGGTCAACGCATCAAAGGGGGCCAGCCATGCTGTATCAGGTGTACCAGACTTATGCGGATCTCATGCAGCCCGCCTGCAGCCTGGCCCACATGGTGTCGAGCACGCTTGCGGAAAACCCGCGCCTGGCAGGATGCGAGCCGATGCTTGCCACGCGCGCGGCCTGCGAGGTGCTCGCACTGAGCCGCCTGACGCACCATCGCCCGCCGTTTGCCATCGACAGCGTCATGGTGAACGGCACACCGGTACAGGTTACGGAGGAAGTGACCGCGAGCACGCCGTTCTGCTCGCTGCTGCACTTTCGCAAGCACGGCGTCCCTGCCCACCCGCGCGTGCTGCTGGTGGCGCCGATGTCGGGCCACTTTGCCACGTTGCTGCGCGGCACCGTGCAGACCATGCTGCGCGATCACGATGTCTACATCACCGACTGGCACAACCCGCGCGACATCTCGCTGGCGCACGGCCGCTTTGGTTTTGACGAGTACGTCTACCATCTGATCGATTTCCTGCGCGTGCTGGGCGGCGGCACGCACCTGATGGCGGTGTGCCAGCCCACCGTGGCGGCGCTCGCCGCCGTGGCGTTGATGGCGGAGGATAACGATCCGGCGCAGCCGCCGAGCCTGATCCTGATGGCCGGCCCCATCGACGCGCGCATCAACCCGACCAAGGTCAATGAGCTCGCCACCAGCCAGCCCATCGAATGGTTCGAGCGCTCGCTCACCAGCTACGTGCCGCTTCGCTTTGCCGGCGCGATGCGCCGCGTCTACCCCGGCTTCATGCAGCTGATCGCCTTCATGAGCATGAACAGCGAGCGCCACCAGCAGGCTTTCCGCGACCTCTACGATCTGCGTGCCAGCGGCCAGCATGACCGCGCGGATGCGATCCAGGTGTTCTACGAGGAATACTTCGCCACCATGGACCTGAGCGCGGAGTTCTATCTCGAAACCGTGAGCATGGTGTTCCAGGAATTCCTGCTGGCGCAGGGCCTGCTGGACGTAGGCGGGCGCCGCGTGGACCCGCACGCGATCCACCGCACGGCGCTGCTCACGGTCGAGGGCGAGCGCGACGACATCTGCGCCATCGGGCAGACCATGGCCGCGCAGGAACTGTGCGGCAGCCTGCGGCCCTATATGCGCATGCACCACGTGCAAACCGGCGTGGGGCATTACGGCGTGTTCAACGGCAAGCGCTGGGATTCGCAGGTCTATCCGCTAGTGCGCAACGCCGTCTATATGAGCGCGTGAGGTTGAACGCATGAGGTTGAACGCATATGGCCGCGCGGCACGGCCAGGTAGCCAGGTGTCTAGGCAGCGGTCTGGCCTGCCGGCCACGGCGTCACCGCCGGCACCGCGCACGGGCCCTCGACCTCGACGGTGCCAAAATCCGCCGGCCCCACGATCTCCAGGTACTCCATGTCCGGCGAGTAGTCGAACAGAAAATGCGTGATGCCGGGGCGCTGGTGCACGCAATCGCCAGTCGCCACCAGTGTCTCCTTGTCCTCGTACATGAAGCGCGCCCAGCCCTTGAGCATCAGTACCACATGGAACTGCGCCTCGTGCCGGTGCCAGCCGGTGCCTTGCTCGGGCGGCTGGTTGGCCTTGACCAGTTGCACCAGCAGCTTGCCGCCCGTGGCCTCGGCAATGCCCAGGTCGCGATACAGGAAGAAATCGCGCAAACCCTGGTCGACGAAGGCAGTGTCTTGCGGGCGCACGTGGGAGAACTTCGTGGGAGAGGCATCCGTGGCGGCATCGCCAGCGGACGCTGTGGACTTGCTGAGGGACTCGGCCATGACAAGCTCCTTTCGCTGAGGGAAACGCTCTGCGCTGCGACGCAACATTCACGCCAGCGGCCGCGTGCCCACGCAGCGCCGAAAGCGGCGAGAGCCGGTCCGAATGTGGCGCACCGATCGCTGCAAAAGGCGCATGCCTGATGAACGCCCGACGCCTGTGCACCCGCCGGGGGCGCAACCGAGCACCGGACAGGTGCCGCGGCACGGCGCGTTGACGGCTATCATGCAGCGATGCTCACTCCCGCCGCAACTTGCATGCCGCCTCTCAATTCTATGCATTTCCAAGGCCAGGAACTGATCCGGGTCGGAGACGATTCCAGTTTCATGCTGCTAGCCCCGCAGTTCGGCGCCCGCCTGGTGCGCTGGGTGCATCGCGGCGAGGACATCCTTTACTGGCCAGAGAACGCTGACTGGTCCCAACTGGCCCGTGTACGTGGCGGCAACCCGATACTGTTCCCCTTCATTGCCAGGCACTTCGTCGACAACGCGCCCGGCGCGTGGAAAGACGCCAGCGGCACCGTGCGGGCGCTGCCGATCCACGGCTTCGCACGCGACCTGCCCTTCGCGGTCACGCAGTTTGAGGCGGGACGCAGCCTGACCATGACGCTGCAAGCGTCGGACGCGACGCGCGCTGCCTACCCCTTCGAGTTCCTGTTCGAGGTCACCTACCAGCTGCTCGACGACAGCCTCGAGGCCACGTTGCGCACGCGCAATACCGGCGAGCAGGCCCTGCCTTACTACGCTGGCCACCACTTCTACTTCCCGCTTGCCCACCAGGCCCGCGCCGCTTCCACGCTGGCCATGCCGGTCGCGCAACGGATGCGCCAGCATCCCGACGGCTCGCTGGCATCGAACGGCCAAGGCGCCGAGACCTATCAGCTCGACGACCCGCGCCTGCAAGACACCTTTCACGTCCTGCACGCGCAGGCTGCGGCGCCACGCCACTGCACGCTGGCCACGCCGCCCGATGCCACCGCTGCGCATGGCCGCAAGCTGGCGATCGAGCTGGACACGCCGGGCAGCACGCCGTGGTTCGCGGTCACCACCTGGTCGGAGCGCGCCGACTCCGACTTCTACTGCGTGGAACCCTGGCTCGGCCTGCCCAACGCCATCCACCACGGCACGGGGTTGCGCTGGCTCGCGCCGGGACAGGAGGAGGCGGCGGTCTGCCGGCTGCGGGTGGCGCCATAAGGCGCCATCGCACCTTCAAGTTTTCCCCAACATCCTGGCGCTGAACGCGGCGGTGGCCATGTTCCGCATCGGCGGAAATGGATCTGGCCGGCCGGATGGGGCCAGGAACGTTGCCGGTGCCACACCGGCGTTTGGCGTCTAAGGGACCACGCGGGTCCCGGCGCACCGGTTCCGCCGGTGCGCCGGAGCGCCGGAGCGCGAGATAATGCACTTTTCATGGTATCCGGCAACCGCGCACCTTGCGCTCGCCGGGGCATCCCGCGTAAAATCGCGCTTCTTGCGGGCGTCGTATAATGGCCATTACCTTAGCTTCCCAAGCTAAAGACGTGGGTTCGATTCCCATCGCCCGCTCCACATCAGATTGAGACGAGCCGCCTTCGCCACTGGTCGCATGCCCGATCAGGATCGCCCGGCGGCTTTTTTGTTGCCATGCTCCCCCAAGACCCCAGTTCCGACCCGACGCCAGCCGACGACGCTGACAACGCGCCCGCCAAGGCTGCTGACGGCAGCGACGTGGCGCACCCGCGCCGCATCCGTTCCTTCGTGCGCCGCGCGGGGCGAACCTCCACCGGCCAGCAGCGTGCCATCGATGACCTGGGGCCGCGCTTCATCCTGCCCTACGCACCGCAGCCGCTCGACTGGGAGGCCACGTTCGGCCGCACCGCGCCAGCGATCCTCGAGATCGGGTTCGGCATGGGCGAGACCACCGCACATATCGCGCAACTACGCCCTCAGGACAATTTCCTGGGCTGTGAGGTGCATGAACCCGGCGTGGGCGCCCTGCTCAAGCTGCTGGGCGAGCGCGAGATCGGCAATGTGCGGATCATGCCGCATGACGCCGTGGAGGTCATTGCGCACATGCTGACGGAATCCTGCCTGGACGGCGTACATATCTTCTTCCCCGACCCGTGGCACAAGAAGCGCCACAACAAGCGGCGCCTGGTGCAGCCGCCGCTGGTCAAGCTGCTGGCCAACCGCCTCAAGCCGGGCGGCTACCTGCACTGCGCGACCGACTGGGAAGAGTATGCCCACCAGATGGTGGAAGTGCTGTCGGGCGAACCCACCCTGGCCAACACCTCGGACGCCGCCGGCGGCTTTGCGCCGCGGCCGGACTACCGCCCGGTGACCAAGTTCGAGCGCCGCGGCGTGCGGCTGGGCCATGGCGTGTGGGACGTGGTGTTCCGCAAGCGGGCCTGAAAGCGAAGGCCGCGCCGCACGCCGCACGTCGTCGGCACCATGAAAAAAGCGTGGCTTGGAGCCACGCTTTTTTTTCGTGCGACAGTTGCCGCCGGTGTTATCTATCGCGACCGCCTTCAGGCATGCCAGGCAATCAGCCCCGAGTACGCGGTCGCCAGCACAACGATGCCGAAGATGATCCGGTACCAGGCAAACGGCTTGAAGTCATGGGTGGCGACAAAGCGCAACAGCCAGCGCACGCACAAGAAGGCGGACAGGAAGGCGAAGACGAAGCCGATGGCGAAGATGCCCAGGTCGTCGGCGGACAGCAGCGCGCGCGACTTGTACAGTTCGTAGACGGTGGCGCCGAAGATCACCGGGATCGCCAGGAAGAAGGAGAACTCGGTGGCTACCTGGCGTGACAGCCCGAACAGCATGCCGCCGATGATGGTGGCGCCGGAGCGCGAGGTGCCCGGGATCAGCGCGAAACACTGCGCCAGCCCGACCTTGATCGCATCGCGCCAGTTCAGGTCGTCTACCGACTCGATCCGCGGCGCGCCAGCCTTGGCGGCCTCCAGCAACGCGTTGCCCTGCGGGTGCGATACCTGGCCGCGATGGCTTTCCCGCCATTCGGCCCACAGGATCACCACACCACCGACGATGAATGCGGTGGCCACGGTGACCGGGTTAAACAGGTGAGCCTTGATCCACTTGCCGAATACCAGCGCCAGCACGATCGCCGGCACGGTGGCCACGATCACGTTGATGGCAAAACGCCGGGCCTTTTCATCGCTGGCCAGTCCGCCCACCACGGTGGCGATGCGGTGGCGGAACTCCCAGCAAACCGCCAGGATGGCACCGAACTGGATCACGATCTCGAAGATCTTGCCCTTTTCATCATTGAAGTCGAGCAACTGGCCGGCGAGGATCAGGTGGCCTGTGCTGGAGATGGGCAGAAATTCGGTCAGTCCTTCGACGATGCCGAGGATCACGGCTTTCAGGGCGAGGGCAATATCCATGCTGATTGGAATGTGTGGAATGCTGAATGGAAGAGCGAAGGAAAAGCCAAGGACAGGCGAGCAAGACGGAAACGGGCAACCGTCAGCCCTATGCCATCAGCCACGCACCAGGCGCCAGGAATCACAACTATCCGCCACGACCATGACACCGCAGTGGCTGGGCAAGGCGCTTGCCTGGGCGCGGCGCGTCATCAAGGCCGATTGATCTTGACGTTGATCCCGTTGGGCAAAACGGTGATTGTACCGGGTTCGACACTGGCGCCGGCGAGGCGCAGCTCGTCTGGGCGGAAGGTATAGAGCGGATAGCCCTGCAGCAACTGCTCCGCAAGGATGCCGCCGAGCGCATTGAGCTGACGTGAGAATTGCGGTGGCAAGCCTTTGACGTCGAACTGCTGGACCTGCGGATCCTGCAGCACCACCGCACGGCTGGCCGGATCGTAGCGCAGCCCGCTGTCCAGCGCGAAGCGGCCAGTCATCGGCTCGCCGGAGAACAGGCGGTTGTTCACCGTCGCGTCGAACTGCACGTTCACCCGGTTGCGGCTGGGATCGAGCGTGAGCTGCGGGTTGGCGAGCTGGATGTCGAACAGCTCCATATAGCGCTTGTTGAACGGGAACTTGCGCTCCAGGGCCGATTGCAGCTGGCTCTGCGAGAAAGTGTAGTCGTTGCCCATCATGCCGCAGCCGACGAGTGCCGCGGCCAGCGCGGCGCTGGCGCTTGCTGCCAGCCAGCGCCGGCGATTGATCATGACCATCTGTTTGTTCCTTGCGGGTTCAGGCGGCGCGGCCAGGCGCGGTGGCAACCTCGAGCTGCGTCAGCCAGGCCAGTGCATGCCGCCGGGTTTCGCCGCACATGTCGGCAGAGGGCTTGAGCCCGGCGCAAAATGCCGGCCGCGTGGGCTCGCCAAAAATTGCGCAGCGCCGGTCGGGCAGCAACTGCACGCAGGGTACGCCGGCCGGCTTGCCGCCGGGCATGCCGGGAATCGGCGAGGTGATGGAGGGCGCGGTGCAACAAGCGCCACAATCGGGCCGGCAAGAGAGTTCAGACTGTGGGGACATGGCAATGATTCAGGCGCGGACGACGCCCGGCAGACCATATTGTGCCCCAAGCCGTACGGCCCTCCCCGCGCTTGACCGGCGGATTCCCCTCCACTACATTACTGACCCAAGAGTTATTTATTTGCACCTCTCGCGGAGTGCTCCCCGCAGAGATGCACAGCGCCCCAGTGAAAAACCCGCCAGACCAGAGCCAGAATCAGGAATCCGCCAACACCAAACGCTGGGCTCGCCGCAAGGCAGCACGCCCGCAGGAACTGGTGGCCGCCGCGCTCGATCTCTTCGTCGAACGCGGCTATGCGGCCACCCGGCTGGAAGATGTTGCCGCCGCGGCGGGCGTGTCCAAGGGCACCGTCTATCTGTACTTCGCTAATAAGGAAGAGCTGTTCAAGACGGTGGTGCGCGAAAACCTGGTGCCGACGCTGGCCAGGGGCGTCGACCTGGTGGAGAACTACCAGGGCTCGACGCCGGAGCTGCTCAGGGAATTGCTGCGCGGCTGGTGGGGCCTGGTCGGGGCGACGCCGGTGGCCGGCCTGACCAAGCTGATCATGGCCGAATCCAGCCATTTTCCGGACATTGCCCAGTTCTACCACGAGGAAGTGGTGCTGCCGGGCGATGAGTTGTTCGCGCGCGTGCTCAAGCGCGGCGTGGCGCGTGGCGAGTTGCGCGACATGCCGGCCAACCCGACCACAACGCTGATCTGCGCGCCGCTGATGTTCCTGATGCTGTGGCAGCGTGCGTTCAGTGCGTCGTCGCGCATCGAGATCGACCCCGAGGCGTTCCTCGACAACCTGCTCCAGATGTTGCTGTTCGGCCTGACCACCGGCGCGGCGCGCGATACGCCGCTGCCGCCCAAGGTCGGCCCCTACGTCTGGGAACAGATACAACAAGAAGCCCTGGCACAAGCGCAGGGGCAGCAGGCCGCGCGAGAGACCCCAGCGCCGCCGCCGGAGACCGCATGACCCGACGTAAGAAAATCCTGATCGCCGCGATCGCCACCATCGCGGTGGTTGCCGTGCTCAGCGCCGCTGCCGCCGTGCGCAAGGCAAGCAATGGCAAGCCCGGCGCAGCCCCGGCTGCCGCGGTGCAAGACCTGGTGGAGTTCCTGCCATCCGACCTGGTCGAGGCCACCACGCAAGACTTGCGCGTGTCGCTGCCGCTGTCGGGCGGGCTGCGGGCGCTGAACCAGGCCTCGGTCAAGGCCAAGGTCGCGGGCGAGGTACAGCAAGTGCTGGTGCGCGAGGGCGAAGCCGTGCGCGCCGGCCAGGTCATCGTGCGCATCGATGCGACCGAGTACCAGGCCAAGGTGGCGCAAGCGCGCGGGCAGATGCTGGCGGCGCGCGGCCAGTATGAGAATTCGAAACAGACCTTCGAGCGCAACCGCGAGCTGGTGGCCAAGGGCTTCATCTCAAAGACCGCCTTCGACAACTTCCAGAGCAACCTGGACGTGGCGCACGCCAATCTCGATGCCGCCCAGGGCGGCCTTGAAGTCGCGCAGAAAGCGCTCGCCGACACCATCGTCAAATCGCCGCTGGATGGCCTGGTGGCCGCGCGCGCGGTGCAGCCGGGCGAGAAGGTCTCGCCCGACACACGCCTGATCGACGTGGTCGACCTGCGCGCGCTGGAACTCGAGGCGCCGATCCCCATGGCGGATGTAGCTCGCGTTGCCATCGGCCAGGCCGTGCAGCTCGACGTGGAAGGCAGTGGCCGCTTCGAGGGCAAGCTGGTGCGCATCAACCCGGCGGTAAGCCAGGGCACGCGCAGCATCATGGTCTATGTGCGGGTGGACAACCCCGAGGCGCGCCTGCGCGCGGGCATGTTCGCCCAGGGCTCGCTGGTGCTCGGCCACCACGCAGGCGTGGTGGCGGTGCCAGCCACGGCGGTGCGCAACGATGGCGAGCGCGCGTTCGTCTACAGCGTGGAGAATGACGTGCTGGCGGAACGCCAGGTCAAGCTTGGCATCCGCGACGATGCGAGCGGGCTGGTGGAAATCACCAGCGGCCTGGCCACCGGTGCCAAGGTGGTGCGCAACAACCTCGGCACCCTGCGCGCGGGCAGCCGCGTCAAGCAGGTCAAGGCGTAGGAGCCCCCCATGTGGTTCACCCGCCTGTCCATCCACAACCCGGTGCTGGCCACCATGATGATGATGGCTTTCATCGTGATCGGCCTGTTCTCTTACCAGCGCCTGCCGGTTGACCAGTTCCCGGACATCACCTTCCCCGTCGTCGTGGTGCAGACCGAGTACCCCGGCGCCGCGCCGGAATCGGTGGAGTCCGACGTCACCCGCAAGATCGAAGAAATCGTCAACACCATCTCGGGCATCGACGAGATCTTCTCGCACTCCTACCAAGGCACCTCGGTGGTGGTGATCAAGTTCGACCTGTCCGTCGATGTCGGCCAGGCAGCGCAGGACGTGCGCGACAAGATCGCGCTGATTCGCCCGCAGTTCCGCGACGAGGTGAAAGACCCGCGCGTGCTGCGCTACGACCCGTCGGACGCGCCGGTGTTCTACCTGTCCGTGTCGAACGCGCCGGGGGCCGAGCGCACGCAGCGCGAGCTGACCACCATCGCCGACCAGATCGTGCGCAAGCGGCTGGAGACCGTGCGCGGCGTGGGCGCCATCAGCCTCGTTGGCGGCACCAAGCGCGAGGTGGAGATCCGCATCCGCCCCGCCCAGCTGGAGGCGCTCGGCATCGGCGTGAACCAGGTGATGGACGCTATCCGCAACGAGAACCAGGAACTACCCGCGGGCGAGCTGCGCTCCACCTCCACCGAGACGGTGGTGCAAATCAAGGGCCGCGTCATCACGCCGGATGCCTTCCGCCACATCATCGTGGCGCGCCGGGCCGGACAGCCGGTCACGCTGGAGCAGGTCGCCGACGTGCGCGACGGCGAGGAGGAGCAAGAGAGCCTGGCCATGCTGGACGGCAAGCGCGCGCTGTTCCTCGCGGTGGTGAAGGCACAGGGCCAGAACACGGTCGACACCGTCGACGGCCTGATCAAGATGACCGATGAAGTGCGCAAGCTGGTGCCCGCGGGCGTGCAGCTCACCGTGGTTAACGACGCCGCGCGCGGCATCCGCAGCAGCGTCAAGGAAGTCCGCTCCACGCTGCTTGAAGGCGCCTTCCTGACGGTGGCCATCGTCTTCCTGTTCCTCGGCTCGTGGCGCAGCACGGTCATCACCGGGCTGACCCTGCCGATCGCGCTGATCGGCACGTTCGGCGTGATGTACATGTTTGGCTTCACGCTCAACGTGATCACGCTGATGGCGCTGTCGCTGTGCGTGGGCCTGTTGATCGACGATGCCATCGTGGTGCGCGAGAACATCGTGCGGCACAACCTGATGGGCAAGAACCATCGCACGGCAGCGCTCGACGGCACCAACGAGATCGGGCTGGCGGTGCTGGCCACCACGTTCTCCATCGTGGCGGTGTTCCTGCCGGTGGGCTTCATGGGCGGCATCATCGGCCGCTTCTTCCACCAGTTCGGCGTGACCGTGGTGGCGGCGGTGCTGATCTCCATGTTCGTCTCGTTCACGCTGGACCCGATGCTGTCCTCGGTCTGGCACGACCCCGACCTGCACGGCACCGGCAACAAGAAGAGCCTGTACGGCCGCACCGTGGGCCGCATGCTGGACTGGTTCTCCGCGCGCATGGATGCGCTCGGCCACGGCTATGGCTCGATGCTGGGCTGGGCGCTCAAGCACCGGATGGCCACCGCCATCATCGCGGCGGTAACGTTCTTGGGCAGCTTTGCGCTGGTGCCGCTGATCGGCACGGAATTCGTACCGGCCGCCGACCTGGGCGAAACCCAGGTGGGCTTCACCACGCCGGTGGGCACCTCGCTGGCCGTCACCGAAGCCAAGGTCAGGCAGGTGGAAACCGCGCTCAAGGCCTTCCCCGAGGTGGCCTACACCTACGCCACCATCAACTCGGGTAATACCTCCGGGCGCAACAACGCGCTGGTGTCGGTGCGCCTGACCGAGCGCCGCGCGCGCAAACTCACCACCAAGCAGCTTAACCCGATGATCCGCGAGCGCATGGCCAGCATCGCCGGCATCACGCTGACCATGGTCGGCATGCCGGACGGCGCCGGCGGTCAGAAAGCACTGCAGGTGTCGATCCAGGGCGACGACCTGGAAACGCTGCGACGCCTGTCGCTGGAAGCCAGCCGGCGCATGGCCGCGGTGCGCGGCCTGGCCGACCTCGACTCCAGCATGAAGGACGACCGCCCCACCGTCGAAGTGCGCATCCGCCGCGAGCTTGCATCCGACCTGGGCGTGGGCATCGTGCAGATCGGCAACGCGCTGCGCCCGCTGCTGGCCGGCGATGCCATCAGCTCGTGGCGCGCCCCCGACGACCAGAACTACGATGTGCGCGTGCGCCTGCCCAAGGACGCCCGCACCGGCATGGCGGATCTCAGCGCGCTGATGATCGCCAGCAACCAGAACAATGCCGACGGCTCGCCGCGCATGGTGCCCCTGCGCCAGATCGCCGAACTGGTGCCAACCACCGGCGCCAACCAGATCAGCCGGCGCGACCTCTCCCGCGAAGTGGAGCTGACCGCGAATACCGCCGGGCGCTCGCAAGGCGAGGTGGCACGCGAGATCAAGGCCGCGCTGGATGGCATGAACTGGCCAGCGGGCTACAAGTACCGCTTCGGCGGCTCCACCAAGTCGATGAATGAGTCGTTCGGCTTCGCGGTGTCGGCGCTCGCGCTGGCGGTGATCTTCATCTACATGATCCTGGCCTCGCAGTTCGCCAGCTTCTTCCAGCCGATCGCCATCATGACCTCGCTGCCGCTCACGCTGGTGGGCGTGTTCGCGGCGCTGCTGCTGTTCCGCTCCACGCTGAACATGTTCTCCATCATCGGCTTCATCATGCTGATGGGGCTGGTGACCAAGAACGCCATCCTGCTGGTGGATTTTGCCAACCAGGCCCGGCGCGGCGCCGACGGCCAGCCGCCGATGTCGCGCGAGGCCGCGCTGGTTGCCGCTGCCCGGGTGCGGCTACGGCCGATCCTGATGACCACGCTGGCCATGATCTTCGGCATGGTGCCGCTCGCCTTCAGCCTGGGCGAAGGCGCCGAGCAACGCGCACCGATGGGCCAGACGGTGATCGGCGGCATCATCACCTCGTCGATCCTGACCCTGGTGGTGGTCCCGGTGATCTATACGTATCTCGACGACTTCAGCGCGTGGCTCGGCCGCAAGTGGCGGGGCAAGCAAGCCCAGGCCGCTCCCGCCACCGCGCCGGCGGCCAACGACACGGCGGCGCACAAGCCAGCAAGCGCGGAATGAGGCAAGCCACCCCGGAATGCCTCAGCCAAGGCCGGACTGCGGCATGGAGGCCACAACTTCGGCGACACGCTTGGGCAAGTGTCTTGGCGCGGGGTTAAAATATCAGGTTTGACGGATTTCCCCGGCCCCTCGCACCGCGCGGCCGGAGCTCTGAA
Organism: Cupriavidus sp. YAF13; assembly: GCF_052113425.1. Classification (NCBI taxonomy): domain Bacteria; kingdom Pseudomonadati; phylum Pseudomonadota; class Betaproteobacteria; order Burkholderiales; family Burkholderiaceae; genus Cupriavidus; species Cupriavidus sp. YAF13. The sequence goes on along the minus strand of NZ_JBFRDD010000009.1, from coordinate 162,704 downwards.
CTGATTAGCGGTTGGCATTGGAAGGAATGGCAAGATGGACCTCGAGAAAGCCCGATTCAATATGATCGAACAGCAAATCCGCCCCTGGGATGTGCTGGATCAGGAAATCCTGGACCTGCTGGCGGTGGTCAAGCGGGAACAGTTCGTGCCGCAGGCCTACGCCGCGCTGGCCTTCGTCGACATGGAAATCCCGCTGCCGGGTGGCCAGAACATGCTGGCCCCGCGCGTGGAAGCCCGCATCCTGCAGGACCTGGCCGTGCGCAAGCATGAACAAGTGCTGGAAATCGGCGCCGGCTCTGGCTACATGGCTGCCCTGCTCGCCCACCGCGCGCGTCACGTGCTGAGCGTGGACATCTTGCCGGAACTGGCCGAGCTGGCCCGCAAGAACCTGGCCGACGCCGGCGTGACCAATGTCGACGTGGCCCAAGGCAATGCCGCCACCGGCTGGGCCGCGAGCGCCCCCTACGACGTGATCTGCATTTCCGGCGCGTTGCCCTCGGTGCCCGCGTCCATCCTGTCGCAAGTCAAGGTCGGCGGGCGCATCGCCGCCTTCGTCGGCGCGCTGCCAGCCATGGAAGCGCAGATCATCACGCGCGTCAGCGAGAACGAGTACAAGACTATCAACCTGTTCGAGACCGCCATCACGCCGCTGATGGGCGCCGAGCAGCCGTCGCGCTTCCATTTCTGAGCGGGAAACAAGACATGCAGGTAATCAACGCACCCGAACTGGTGCAATGGCTGGCGGATGCCAGCCGGCCGCAGCCGGTGCTGCTCGACGTACGCGAAGGCTGGGAGGTGCAGACCTGCGCCATGCCCGGCATCACGCATATCCCGATGGGCCAGATCCCGGCACGAGCCGGCGAGCTTGACGAAGACGCGGACATCGTCTGCATCTGCCATCACGGTGCGCGCAGCATGCAGGTGGCAAGCTTCCTCGAGCGGCAAGGCTTTGCCAAGGTCTACAACCTGACCGGCGGCGTCCACGCCTGGGCCGAGCAGGTCGACCCGGCCATGCCGAAGTACTGAGCACAGCAAGCATCAACCCCAGGGCGCCGGCCTCCCGCGGCGCCAATTCCCCTGAACGCTGATCGTTAGAAACGTTAGCCGCGCGCCCGCTGCCCGGCAGACTGGAGATGTCATGAGGTTTGCGCTTTTCCCTGCGCGGGGCGTGCCCAAGACGCGCCTGGCACTGACGGGTTCCCTGCTTGCGCTGCTGCATCTGCCGGCCTCGCATGGCGCCGACCTGCTCCAGGTCTACCGCGATGCACAGGCCAACGACGCGCAGTTCGCCAGCGCGCGCGCGCAGCTGGTGGCCAGCCAGGAAAAGCTGCCCCAGGGACGTTCGGGCTTGCTGCCGCAAATCAATGGCACGGTCGGCGCCACGCGGACCAAGATCGAGCAATCGGCACCCATCTCCGGCGACCGTTTTATCAACGGCAATAACTGGGCACTGCAACTCACCCAACCGCTGTTCCGCTGGGACCGCTGGGAAACCTACAAGCAAGGCGAGCTGGCGGCGCTGGCCGGCGAGGTAACCTTCAGCCAGGCGCAGCTCGACCTGATCACCCGCACCTCCCAGGCCTACTTCGACGTGCTGGCCGCGCAGGACAACCTCTACCTCGCCGGCGCGCAGAAAAAGGCCATCGGCGAGCAACTCGCACAGGCCAAGCGCAACTTTGAAGTGGGCACGGCGACCATCACCGACGCCAACGATGCGCAGGCCCGCTACGACCTCGCCACCTCGACCGAGATCGCAGCGCAGAGCGACCTGGAAATCCGGCGCGCCAACCTGCAGCAGATCACCAGCAAGCCGGTTGACGAACTACTGGGATTGCGCACCGCCGCCACGCTTCCCGGTCCGCAGCCGGCCGATGTGAACACCTGGGCCAGCCAGGCGGAGAACACCAATCCGCAAGTCGGCCTGGCCCGCTACAACCTCGACACCGCGCAACGCGAGTACAACAAGGCGCGGGCCGGCCACCTGCCCTCCGTCGACCTGGTGGCCTCGTACGGTTTCAACAACTCCACCGGTAGTGCGGTCCAGACCGTCAACATCAGCAACCGCTACAACAGCGCCCAGATCGGCGTACAACTCAACGTGCCGATATACAGCGGCGGCCAGATCCAGTCGCGCGTGCGTGAAACCGCGGCGCTGGCCGACAAGGCCGCCAGCGACCTCGAGTTCGCACGCCGCACCGCCGCCCAGAACGCGCGGCAAACCTACTCCGGCGTGTCCAACGGCCTCGCCCAGGTCAAGGCCCTGGAAGCCGCCGAGCACTCCGCCCAGAGCGCGGTGGAATCCAACCAGCTCGGCTACGAGGTCGGCGTGCGCATCAACATTGACGTGCTGAACGCCGAAGCGCAGTTGTTCTCCACTCGCCGCGACCTGGCCAAGGCGCGCTACGACACCATCATGAACGGGCTGCGCCTGAAGGCCGCCACCGGAGCGCTGACCGAGGACGATGTGGTACAGATCAACACCCTGCTGACCTCAAGCCCGGGCTCGATGTACAAGCTGCCGGAGAAGGTCAAGCTTGGCACGGCATCGCCGGCAGGCACGCCACCGGCAAAGCGCCCTGCCACGCGCAAGGAAGCCATAGCCGGAGCGCCCGCGCCGCGCAGCTGAACGCGGAACACCAAGCACCGATCGGCGATCGGTATCGGCTGAAAACCAAAATGCCGCGGCTTCGAGCGCGGCGTTTTGCTTGCTGGCTTAGCCTGGCTCAGTTGGCCCTTGTACGCGACTCCACGTTGAGCAACTGCCAGCGAATAGCCGAAGCGTCCGCCGGCGGGTTCTCCACCCGCGTCTCGCGCACCCGCAGGGTGTATGCCACGCCCGGCTCGAAATCCAGCCCCTCGATCGGCCCATACCAGAGCGTCCACGGCGAGCCCGGGTTCTCGCGCACGCGGTAGCAGGTCTGCCGGCCCATGCCCGAGCACTCCACCCGCTGCGAATCCACGTACACCGTCTTCTCCACGCCGCCGGCGGCCGCCTGCGCATCCATCTTCGCGCCGCGCCGGCCCACACCCTCTCGCTCGACGAACTGCAGCAGATCCCCGTCAACGGTCTTCCAGATGATCTGGCGGCCGGTTGACCCGGCCGACGGCTGCGTGCCCACGGTGGTGAACGGCGACTGCATTGCCTTGAGTAGCGCCCCCTCCAGCTCGCCGCGCGGCGGCACGCAAGCCATGCGGGTTCCCGCCAGCCGATCGAAGCGCATGCCCGTTGCCGTCTTGCCATAGCCCCCGGTGAAGCGATTGCAGCCGCTGTATCCGCTCACCGTGCCCTGCGCGGAATCGATCCCGCCATTGAACTCAAAGATGATCGGCTCGCCGTTGTCGCCATGTGGAATGGACTTCAGCGTGCCATCGGCCAGCTGCCAGCGCACCAGCTCCCAGCGGCTAGGACCGCCAGTCTGCGCCTGGTTCAGGCTGGTGCCGGCACCTGGCGAATCCGGCGCGGGTGACGTGGCGCAGGCACCCAGGGCGGCGGCGAGCAGCACGACAGCGGCGGCACGCGCGGTGAACGCGACGGATGAAAGACGAATCATTTTCTGCATCTGGCAGCTCCTGGTTGGGGGTGCGCGGCTTGATCGGCCCGCACCGCTCGGCGGCAGCTCGCTGGCCCGGGTGGGGCCGCGAGTCTGGCCCTCACGCGGATAGTTTAACAACCGTCTGGAGACGAGGAGCATCGGGCGGCGGCCTACAAGTTCCGCATGCGGCACCGGAAAGCAGCGTCCCCGCCATACAGACCACCTAGTTCGCGTGGCCGAGCACCTGCCCCAGCGCAGCCATCGTGCGCGCCGTGGCACCCCGGTGAAGCACCGCGAACTTGCGCGCATTGCCGCGCATGGCTTCGAGCCCCGGCGCATCGCCCAATATCGTGGCCGCCGCGCGCATCAGCGCATCGGCATCCGCCACGCGCTGGCAGGCGCCGGCGGCGATGGCATCTTCAGTGGCCTGCGCAAAGTTGAAGGTATGCGGCCCGATCAGGACGGGCGTGCCAGCGGCGCAGGATTCGATCAGGTTCTGCCCGCCCAGCGGCAGCAGGCTGCCGCCGATAAAGGCGATATCCGAGGCGGCGAAGTACATCGCCATCTCGCCCATGGAGTCCCCCAGCAGCACATCCGCCGTGACCGGCTCAGGCAGCCCCGCTTGCTCCCACGCAGCGGAATCGCCAAGCGTGCCGCGGCGCTGCAGCGTGAAGCCGGAACGCGTGACCAGCGCCGCCACTTCATCGAAGCGCTGCGGATGGCGTGGCACCAGCAGCAAAGCCGGGCGCGGCACATCGGCGCCGAGCGCCTGCCAACGCGCGAACGCTTCCAGCAGCAACGCTTCCTCGCCGTCACGCGTGCTGGTGGCGGCGAACACGGCGCGCGAGCCAAACCCCTGGCGCAGCACGCGGCCGCGCCGCAGGCCTGCCTCGGGCAGTTGCATATCGAATTTGAGGTTGCCGGTCACCTGCACCGACGGCAGCCCGAGCGCGCGGAAGCGTTCAGCGTCGCCCTGGGTCTGCGCCAGCACCGCGGTAAAGTCGCGATACATCGCGGTGGCAGCGCCGCCAAAGCGCGCGGTGCGGCGGAAGCTGCGCGGTGACAGCCGGGCATTGACCAGCAGCAACGGCACGCCGGCCACGCGGGCACCGCGCACAAGGTTGGGCCATACCTCGGTTTCCATCAGCATGCCGGCATCCGGACGGAAGTAGCGCAGGAAGCGTCGCACCAGCCACGACAGGTCATACGGCAGGTAGCACTGCAGCACGCGCGGTTCGGCGCCGTACAACTGGGCGCCGGTTTGCCGCCCGGTGGGCGTCATGTGCGTGAGCAAGAGCCGATGGGTCGGATATTGCGCCAGCAGCGCGTCAATCAGCGGCTGCGCGGCGCGGGTCTCGCCCACCGATACGGCGTGGACCCACAGCCACGGCCCCGCCGACGGCAGGCCGCCGTAGGCGCCAAGGCGCTCACCCACGTGCCGCACGTAGCCGGGCTCCTTACGAGCACGCCACACCAGGCGCAGCAGCGCGACCGGCAGCGCCAGCAGCCATAGCAGGTTATACAAAACGCGCAGCATCAGTTCCCCTGCCCGCGCACGCGCCGGGCGGCTGCGTAGACTTCATCGACGGACGGCACGATGCCATCGTCGCCCACATTGGCGATACGGTCCGACCAGTAGCCTTCCGTCTTCCAGCGCCACGTCGCCGTATAGATCTCGACCGTGGGCCGGCACAGCGCCGCGGCGATATGGACCAAACCCGTATCGACGCCGATCACCACCTCGGCGCGATTGATCAGGCCAAACCCCTGCATGACCGTGAAGCGCGGCAGCACCTGCGCCTGCGGCACCCCGGCAGCGATTTCTTGCGCCGCGCGCCGTTCCGCGTCGTTGCCCCAGGGCAGCAACATGCTCAGGCCATCGTCCACCAGCCGGCGGCCGAGGTCGTGCCAACTGGCCAGCGGCCATTTCTTCTTCGCGCCCGCGGTAGCGTGAAAGCACACTGCGTAGCGCGTTGGCAGCCCGGCCCATAGCGCATCGTCGACATGCAGCGTGCGCGCGCCGGGGCCGAAGAATTGGGGCGGTTCCGGCGGCGTGCCACCCGTCAGCGCCGCGCCCAGCAGGCGCGAACGCCGCACTGAATGCGTCTGGCGGGGTACGGTCACGGGCTCGGTATAGAACAGCCGCGCGGCCGGCTCATAGCCAGAGCCTTGCGTGGCATTGGCCAGCCCGATCACGGGCGCGCCCTCGCGGCGGTTAGCCACGCGTGCCACCACGGCAGTCTTGAGCAGGCCCTGCGTCTCGATCACGGCGTCGTAAGCGTCCTCTCGCAAGGCGCGCTTGAACGCACCGATCTCCCGCCAGGTCGCGGCCTGGTAGAAGCGCTTGCGCCAGCGCCGCAGCGCGAACGGAATCACCCGCCGCACTTCGGGCAGCAAGCGCACGAGATCGGCATAGCCCTCCTCGACCACCCAGTCGATCTCGCAATCCGGCCAGCGCGCGCGCAGGTCGTGCACCAGCGGCATGTTATGCACCACGTCGCCTAGCGACGAGACCTTGACCACCAGGATGCGCGGCCGCGCGGGCAGCGCATGCGGGGTCAAGGATTTGCCCGTTGTTCCCGTCAGGGGCTCAGTCAACGGCATCCGCTCAGAAGGGGAGTTGCGCGTCCGGCCTTTCCGCCAGGATCACGCGTTTGAATTCAGCCTGGATACGCGCCAGCGCGGCGTCGTTGTCGGCCTCGAAACGCATCACCACCACCGGTGTGGTGTTGGACGGACGCGCCAGGCCAAAGCCGTCGGGGTACTCCACGCGCACGCCGTCGATGGTGATGACCTCACGCGCGCCGTCGAACTTTGCATTGGCGCGGATCTTGTCGAGCAGCGTGAAGGCTTCGCCTTCCGCGCATTTGAGCTGCAGCTCTGGCGTGCAGTTGGAGTTAGGCAAGCCATTGAGCACCGCGCTCGGATCGGCCTGCTTGGACAGGATCTCCAGCAGGCGCGCGCCGGTGTACAAGCCGTCGTCGAAACCGTACCAGCGATCCTTGAAGAACACGTGGCCGCTCATCTCGCCGGCCAGCGGCGCGCCAGTCTCCTTGAGCTTGGCCTTGACCAGCGAATGGCCCGTTTTCCACATCAGCGGCTCGCCGCCATGCGCGCGGATCCAGGGGGCCAGCTTGCCGGTGCACTTCACGTCGTAGATGATCTGCTGGCCGGGATTGCGCGACAGGATCTCCTCGGCAAACAGCATCAGCTGGCGATCGGGGAAGATCACCTGGCCGTCCTTGGTCACCACGCCCAGGCGATCGCCGTCGCCGTCAAAGGCCAGGCCAAGTTCGCAATCCGTGTCGCGCAGGCACTGCATCAGGTCCTGCAGGTTTTCCACATGGGCCGGATCGGGATGGTGATTGGGGAAATTGCCATCCACCTCGCAGAACAGCTCCGTCACCTCGCATCCCAGCGCGCGGAACAGGTCGCCCACGAAGGCACCCGCCACGCCATTGCCGGCATCCAGCGCAATCTTCATCGGGCGCGCCAGCTTGACGTCGCCAACAATGCGGTCCAGGTACTGCTGGCGGATGTCGACCTGCTGATAGCCGCCTGCGCCGCTGGCGAACTTGCCGGCGTCGATGCGCTGGCGCAGCGACTGGATCTGCTCGCCGTAGATCGCCTTGCCGGCCAGCACCATCTTGAAGCCGTTGTAGTCAGGCGGATTGTGGCTGCCGGTCACCATGATGCCGGAAGTGGCACGGCGCCCCGCCAGCTCGACATTGGTGCCGAAGTACACCATGGGCGTGGCCACCATGCCGAGGTCGATCACGTCCATGCCCGCGGCGCGCAGGCCCTCGACCAGTCCGCCCAGCAGGTCCGGCCCCGACAGGCGCCCGTCGCGCCCGACCACCACGGCGCGCTCGCCTTGCTCCGCGGCGGCCGTGCCGAACGACAAGCCAATCGCACGCGCCACGTCACGCGTCAGGGTCTTGTCGACGATGCCACGGATATCGTAGGCCTTGAAAATGGAAGGATCTGCTTGCATGGGTCATCCTGTGTGTAGGCGGTAGAACCAGTCGACGTTGCCAGGCACGGATTCCGGCCAGGGCCTAGTCGGCGGGCAAATGCGTCAAAGACCGTATTTTGCCGGATTGCGAGTGGCGCGCCAGTTATAATCGAACGGCTTTGCTGGAAAATGGCGCGGCAAGCCAGCCTGAAAGTGGATCGATCCCCACCTGAGCGGGGTGCCCCAGGTGCCTGGCCAGTGTCTGGGGACAGGCCTGCCGGACAGCCTGCCGCCGGCCCTGCCCCAGGCTCGTCGGCCATGCTGAAATGCCCTGGTAGCCTGTTCCTGTTGCCCGCCCTCGCGCTTTTTTGCCCAGTGCCTTCGCCCCTGCCCCCCCATCGCCAGCGTATCGCCTTCCTGATCACGAACTCCGAGATCGGCGGGGCGCAGACGCACGTCGCCGATCTGCTGCACGCCCTGCGCGACCGGATCGAGCCCGTGCTGCTGGCCGGGGGCGACGGGCCCTTGCTGGACGCCGCCCGGGCCGCCGGCGCCCGCACCATACGCCTGGCCCTGCTCGACAACGCCCTCTCGCCGCTGCGCGCGCTGGCCGCGCTCAGGGAACTGCTCAAGGCCCTCCGGGAGACCGCGCCTGACCTGATCCATGCGCACAGCGCAAAGGCCGGCGCGCTAGGCCGGGTAGCCGGCTGGCTGCTCGGCATCCCTGTGGTCTATACGGTGCATGGCTTTGCCTTCAAGGCCGCCGCCCCGGCTCGCCAGCGCCTCATCTCTCGCTGCATGGAATGGCTGCTGGCGCCGCTGACCGCCCGCCTGATCTGCGTGGCGCAGGGCGAACGCGCGCTGGCCGCGTCGCTGCCGATCACCGCCGCGCGGGTCTGCGTGATCCGTAACGGCATCGCCGACAGCAGCGCGCGGGCCACACCCGGCGCGCCGCTGCGGCGCATTGTCATGGTGGCGCGCCTGGCCGCCCCGAAACGCGCCGATCTGCTGATCCGTGCCTTCGCCCGCGCCGCCCTGCCCGATTGCGAGCTGGTACTGGCTGGCGTTGGCCCCCAGATGGCCACCCTGCAGTCCTTGGCCGATACCGTGGCACCGGGCCGCGTAAGGTTTGCTGGCCCGGTCACCGACGTGCCATCCCTGCTGGCTTCGGCCCAGGCCTTCGCGCTGGCATCCGACCATGAAGGCTTCCCGCTTTCGGTACTGGAGGCCATGCGCGCCGGCCTGCCCGTCGTCGCCAGCGACCTCCCAGGCATCCGGGAGCAACTGGACAGCGGCGCCAGCGGCCTGCTGGTCGCCGGCGATGACGAACACGCCTGGGCGGCCGCGCTAGCGCGGCTGGCCGACAACCCCACACTGCGTGAGACACTGGGACGCAATGCCCGGACGCGCTGGGCAAGGGAATTTGGCCTGGCGCCAATGGCCGCCGCCACCTGGACGATCTACCAGCAAGCGCTGGCGGGCAAGCCAGGCGCCGCCCGCGCGGCGGCCAGCACTGGAGCAGGCGGACAATGAACAAGACACACAGCGTCGGCCGTCCCGCCCAGCTGACCCGCCCGCAGGGCTCGGAAACCGTCCGCCGCGCCAGCCGCATGCTGGCCTGGGCGCTGCTGGGCCTGCTGCTGTTCGGTCTCAATATCGCGCTCGCCGAGTTCGCCCATCACGCCGCCCTGGTCACTTACGTCTTCACCCGTACCCTGCTGTGGTCGGTGCTGCCCTATCTGTTCGCCTTCGTGCTGCTGCACCGCTCCCTGCACCTGCCCGCCATGGAAGGCAACAGCCTGGTCGGGTTGGCCACCACCCTGCCCTTTGCCGCGCTGCTCTTCGTCTTCGCCGCCTTCCATCTCGAGTATTCGCGCGGCGCGCTGCTGCTCAGCTATGTCACCACGCTAGGCTGGATCTGGTTCGGCTACCGGCGCTTCGTGCGCAACTACGTGCCCGTGTTCGGCTATACCGATGCCGCCACGCTGGCGCAACTGGAGCAGATCCTCGCCATGCCCGGCGCGGCACCGGCCAGCCCCACCCGCTTCCAGGCCATCACCTCGCTCGACGAAGCCGTGCATTGCGACGGCCTGATGCTGGACCGCAACGCCACCGCGGACCCCGAGCGCACCCGCGTGCTCGCCCAGTTCAAGCTCAGCCACGTACGCATGTATTCTGTCGAGCGGATCGGCGAAATGCTGACCGGCCGCGTGGGGCTCGCGCACATCGACGAGAACTTCCTCGATGACTACGCCGCGCACTACTTCTACAGTTTCGCCAAACGCCTGATAGACCTCGCCGCCGTACTCTGCATGACGCCGCTCGCGCTGCCGCTGGGCGTAGTTGTAGCAGTCGCAATCCGCCTCGAATCCGCCGGCCCCGCTCTGTTCCGCCAGGGGCGGGTGGGACTGTTCGGCAAGCCCTTCACCATGTTCAAGTTCCGCAGCATGGCGTTCGACGTCGGCGCGCCGGCGCAATTCGCCGCCCGCCGCGATCCGCGCGTCACCCGCGTGGGCCGCGTCATCCGCAAATACCGGCTTGATGAAATCCCCCAGTTGTGGAACGTGCTGGTAGGCGACATGAGCCTGATCGGCCCGCGTCCCGAGCAGGTGCCGATGGTCGACGAATTCGCCCATACGATTCCGTATTACCCGTACCGGCACCTGGTGCGGCCCGGCCTGTCCGGATGGGCCCAGGTCCAGCAGGGCTATGTGGGCACGCATGAAGAAACCGTGACCAAGCTCAGCTATGACCTGTACTACGTCAAGCATTGTTCGTTTGCGCTGGACCTGCTGATCGGGGTGAAGACGTTGCGGACGTTGTTGACGGGGTATGGGGCGCGGTGATGAGCCGAACGCCGGAGGAAATGCTGCCGCAGCCGATGCGGATCATGCTGCTCAGCACAGGCCTGCGCCTTGGCGGCGCCGAGCAACAGGTAGCCGCGCTGGCCCGGCATTTCATCGCGCTCGGGCATGCCGTGGCCGTCGTCAGCCTGACGCCGGATTGCGAAGTCGACCTGCCTGCCACGGCAACCGTGCTGCGCCTGGACATGCGCAAGACACCGTGGTCCATGGCGAGCACCCTATGGCAAGTGCGCGATTTCCTGCACGCCTGGCGGCCCGACGTCCTCCATGCGCACATGGTCCACGCCAATCTCTTCGCCCGCGCACTGACCCGGATAGCGCGCACGCCACCGGTGATTTGCACCGCCCACAGCTACCGGGAAGGTGGCAGGCTGCGCATGCTCGCGTACCGGCTGACCGACCGCTGGGCGAGTCTCACCACCCATGTCAGCGCGGACGGCCGCCAAGGCATGATCGATGCCGGTGCTGCGCCGCCTGATCGCATCGTCGTGGTGCCAAACGGCATCGAGATCGATCGCTTCCGCCCCTCGCCCGAGCTCCGGCTGGCTACCAGGCAAAGCCTCGGTGCCACCGAGGCATCGACCCTCATCCTTAATGTCGGCAGGCTTGTGCCCGAAAAGGCGCAGCATCTGCTGCTGGACGCATTCAGCCACCTGCAATCCGAAGAAGGACTCGAAGCCCGGTTACTGATTGCTGGAGAAGGCTCCGAGCGCGACGCGCTCGCCGCCACGATCGACCGGCTCGGGCTGGCCGGACGCGCCACGCTGCTGGGCATGCGGCGCGATGTTGCCGCCTTGCTCAATGCCGCCGATTTGTTTGTCCTCTCTTCAGACATTGAAGGGATGCCGCTGGTCATCGCCGAAGCCCTGGCTTGTGGATGCCCGGTCGTCTCCACCGATGCACCCGGCGTTGCCAGCTTGCTGGGCGATGCAGGACAGATCGTGCCAAGAAACAATGCAGCCGCGCTGGCCGCCGCGATGCGCGCGGCGCTGCGCGCCGGGCTTGGCTCCCCCTCGGAGCAGGCCGTGCGCCGGGATCGCATCGCCTCGCGATTCAGTATCGAGGCCGTGGCCGGGCAATGGCTGGCCTGCTATGCGCGGCTGGCCAGCCGAGCCAGCGCCGCGCGCGTGGAGCTCGCCTGATGCGGCGTCGAGTCGCCGGAAACCTCCTGTGGATGCTGGCCGAGCGCGGCATACAGGTAGCGGCTGGGATTGGCATCGTCGCCATGCTGGCGCGCGCTCTGGGGCCCGAAGGATTTGCCCACTTCCAGTACGCCCAGGCCGTGGTCCTGATTGCCGCGTCGGTAGCGTTGATCTGCGGTGGCGAGGTGGTTGTGCCGCGGCTGGTGGCGACGCAGTCGCCGCCTGAACAACACAGGCTGCTCGCGCATGTATTTTCGTTGCGTGTCGGCGGTGCCATCCTCGGCTATTTGCTGATGTGCGGCTTCCTGCTGCTGCGCCAGCCCGCGCCGGACACCTGGGCAGCAGCCTTGTTGCTTGGCATCGCGATCCTGCTCAGGGAGCCCTTCGGCGTAGTGGTTGCCTGGCTGCAGGCGCATACCAACAATCGCCCCAATACGCTCTTCAGCCTGATATCGCTCTGCGCCAAGGGCGGCCTGGTGGCCATCCTCTTTGCAGCAGGCGTACACAGTGTTCCATCCTTCGCCAGCGCATTTGCCATCGAGGCGATCATCCTTGCCGGCCTGCTGGCCGCTTACTACTTCGCCAGGGTAGAACGCTGCCACGTGCAATACGACATCCGGGTCACGCGTGAGCTGATGACGAACGGCGCGCTGTTCTGGGTGAGCTTCATGCTGATGATGGGCGCGCGCCGGATCGACCAGCTGGTGCTGCAGCCCTCGGTGCCGCTTGCCGAGTTCGGCGCTTATGCCGCGTGCATGCAGATACTCGACAATTACACGGTTGTGGCTACCATCCTGGCTGCGGGGGTTGCGCCTATCTATGTCTATGGCAAGCCCGTTTTTGCGACAGCGCACGCAAACATCGCACGCATTGCAATCGGCATGACCGCAATCGGACTATGCGGGGCCGCCTCGATCGCCGTTGGCGCGCCTTGGATCGTGCAGTTGCTGTATGGGCACGCCTTTGCATCGACCGCAGCCCTGCTGCAGACCGCGGCACTGTCTTCGACATTGATCTTTGCCGACGTCGGCCTGACCTTGCTTCCCGTCTACCTGCGCCGCCCCGACTGGATCGCCATCAAGTGGGGAGTGGTCCTGGCTGTCACGCTCGCGTTCGACCTGGCGGTGGTGCCCAAGTACGGCGCATGGGGGGCCGTCGGAGGCTATACATTGGGCAATGCCGTTGCCGTAGCGTTTGGCGTCTGCCTGTGGTGGCGCAACAAGACAGCACTCTCCCGGGCGACAGCATGAAGCCACTACCCACGATCTGCTTCCTGACCGGCACACTGAACGCCTTCGCTGGCGCCGAGCGGATGACGGCTGTCATCGCCAATGCACTCGCGGAGCGCGGCTATCCGGTGCTGATCCTGAGCCTGTGGGATGAGCGCAGTTGCTTTGCGCTCCATCCCGACGTCGTGCATGAGGCGTTGTTTGCGCAAAGGCCGTCGTTCAAGCGTGCCTATTTCTCCACGGTCGGTGGGATCAGGCGCTTCGTAAAGCAACGCCATGTCGATGTGCTGATTGAGGTCGACACCATGCTCACCCTGTTCACCCTGCCCGCCACCCTTGGCCTCAAGGTTCGGCGCATCGCGTGGGAGCATTGCCATTTCGACGAAGACCTGGGCAAGCCGGCACGACGCTTCGCCCGGCGGCTGGCGGCAAGATTCAATGAAGCCGTGGTGGTACTGACAGAGCGCGACCGGCAGCGATGGATGGAGGCGCTGGCGCCGCGGCAGCCCGTGATCATGATTCCCAACCCATTGCCCTTCGCATTCCCGCCGAAAGCATCCGAGAGGGCGAGCAAGACAGTTCTTGCCGTCGGCAGGCTCACCCATGCAAAGGGCTTTGACATACTGCTGCGCGCCTGGGAAAAGGTGACCGCATCCCAGCCGGACTGGCGCCTCGTCATCGTGGGAGAGGGGGAAGAGCGCAGTGCGCTTGAGGCGCTGATTCGCGATCTGGGCATCTCCAATTCAGTAGATATGCCGGGCTTGCGCCGGAACATAGAAGAAGAATACCGGCAAGCTGCGCTCTTTTGCCTAAGCTCGCGCTATGAAGGGTTCGCGCTTACGCTTATCGAGGCAATGGCTTTCGGCCTGCCGATCGTGTCCTCGGATTGCGAAACCGGTCCTCGAGAGCTCGTGCGAGACGGCAGTAACGGGTTGCTTGTACCCAACGAGGATCCGGCAGCCCTGGCCACTGGATTGCTCCGCCTAGTCACCGACCACCCCCTGTGTGCGGAACTAGCCAACGCAGCCAGAAACTCGGCCAGCGGCATGGCCATCGCACCAGTCACCGAGCGCTGGCAACGTCTGCTCCGATAGTCCAAAGCGGAATCTACCGACGAAAGGTCGGGTATTTCCCGGCGCGGCCGCGGTGTTCGTTGACTCACCGCCCGGCGCACGACGTGGTTCGGCGATGGCATACAGCCTACCGGGACGGGGCAAGAAACCGTTCATGGTACAATGTGTATACATAATAGTGTGCTTCACCCCTATCATTCTCGCTGCGCAGATGCCGGTCACTTCCCCCACAACGTCAGACACCCAGTACCTCTCGCTAACGAGTTTTGTTGCGAAGTATTTCAAGCTTCTGCTGGTCAGCGCCATAGTCGGCGCATTGGTTGCTGTCGGTTTTTCGTTCGTACAACATCCGCGCTGGACGGCGAAGATGACGGTGCAGATCGGCCAGGTTGCTGGTGCCGGCTCGGTGGTGCCTGGCGTAGGTGCCGCGCCGACCAATTTGATCGAATCCCAGATGACCACGGTTGAGCGGTATGGCCTGTCAAGCTTTAAGTTCGACGTGCTTAAGGTAATGGGACTGCCCCTGCCTAACAGGCAGAATCCGGACTCCGATCTGATTTTCGACTCGCTGCGTGCAGCCCCGTCGAAAAGCCTGGATCTCGTCAATGTGCAGGCGTCTGGATACTCCCCCGAGATGGCAACGCAGACACTGCGCGTGGCCTTCAACGAGCTGCGCAGAGAACATGATAAAGCGTTCAATCCGACAATTGATCGCATGAAGGCAGAGCTGAAGGACACCTCCGACAAGCTCATCGCGATGGAAAAGGAATACGATTCCGTCTATGGCTCGCTCAAGCGGACCAGCGACCAAGCAAAAGGTCAAGCGGTCCCGCACGACGTTTTCCTGGCTAACGTGGTAGCAACCATCAGTGTTGAATCGCGAGCCCTAAGCCTCCGTAAGGCGCAGCTGGAAGAAGCATTGGCCTCATTGCGGACTTATCCGACTCGAGTCCTCGGCGACGTCTATGTCGCCGATCGCCCAAGCACGCCGGGCAAGCTGCTGTACTCGGCCGGCGGTGCATTCATCGGCTTGATCGCCGGTATTATGATTGCGTTGTTCTTGAACCTGCGCCGTCGTTGACAGACATAGGCCGAGACTACTCGGCCGGTTCGCATTCACTCGGAATGCGCGAACGTCTGGCAGATCGGCTGGCCGCCGTATCTAGATCCGCTGATAGCCCTCACTCAACTGTTTGTGTATCACCTGCGCGCACAGTCGCTCTTGCGGATCCGTGGAGAAGCGATCGTCAGTGTGGTTGAAGCATGCCGACTCGACCAGCTGAAAGTGCGGAAATGCGGTGAACAGCCGGCTGTAATCGAGCTTGTATGACGTCACCGCAGCGCAATGGGCATAGGGCCTGGCTGTGGGCACATCTGGCATGAAATCCGTGATTCCGATCCAGCCGCCATCGCGAAGGCAGCGGTCAGCCTCGGCCACCACGCGTGAAATGTGCTCCCGATCCACCAGGTAGAGGCAGAACCCGAACAGGATGAAATCGAGGGAGTGATCCGGAAACTCGAGTTTGTCAGCCGTTCCCACCCGGAGCTCCAGTTCGGGAAATAGCTGCTGGCCCTTCGAAACCGCCTCGCCCGACGGGTCAATGCCCAGACCACGGCATTTCGTAGCGCGACAAATGGATGCGAGATTGACGCCAGACGAACTGCCGACCTCCAGCACGGTGTCCCCCGGCTGGATGAATTTGCTGTACAGCAAGGCAGCGGAACTCAGTTCGTCGGCCGACCGTTTGTCCGAATAGAACGCGCGGTTGCGCTGGAAGTAGCGGTCACCTTCCCCGCCCTTTGAAAAGATATCTCTTTGTCTTGCGGCCATAGGGAAGTTTCCAACTTGGTCGTGCGAAGGACAAGAGGGAGGTTGCTCGCTGGCATCCTCGCGCAATGTATCGAACAGAATGCATATTGCGACTGTCGAATGACACTGACAGTGATCATTCTACACGGATGGAGTTCCCCGGACAGCCGTTGGCTAGGGCAGTCTCCAATCGTTGAGCCACGACGGCTTGCAGGTGCCCTAAACGCCTCAGGCCGCTATGTGGAGCCTCGTTTTGCGAGTCTATCACTAGCCTACCGATGCTATCCCACCGCATGGCCATCGGAACATCGGCCCAACGACTAAAACCTGTGTCGCGACAACGCGCATAGACCCGCCAAATGGGAGACGATGCCAATCTTGATGAATTGACGCTCGATCACTCCGCTCCTTGTCATTGATCTAGCCGCACAGTCATCACCTTGGTGCCTGTGGGAATCAGTCGCTTTCCGTCGTAGTCGCCCAAACCGTAGATACCCTTGAAATCCGGGCACAGACCAGCATTCGGGAGACCATCGATGAGCGGCCTCTCCATGACGGCGGGAAGGAACCAATACGCCTTGCACCCGATTTTCCCAACCAGGACCTCTGGATTCTCAACCTTGATCAAGACGTCTGGGGGCACGCTATCGCGGATGCCTTCAAGCGTCTCCAGCGTGGCTGACAAGCCCACCGGTCGGCGCTCGCCCTGAGCGAGAAAACTTCTCTTAGTGATCGGCCCTTGCAAAGCAAACACCGATATCGACACCACCAGAGCAACGTAAGAGTACCCGGCAAGAGCAGATGCACCCGGCAGCAAGCCAACTAACAGCAGGGGAAAAATCAATCCCAGCGCGACGCCAATGGCATCCGGCCCGATCCATCCGATGCGCAGGAAGAGGCCTGAGAGCAGCAAACCGACTATAGCCGCCATCGCCACCCGAACGTAGTTCAATTGCGAGCCCGACTGCGATGCAAGCTTGGCCGCGAGAAAAGGCAGCGCGATAACGACTGGAATATTTGAAAAATAATAAGCGGAGCCGCCTGGCACAAAAAGCGCAAGCGACAAGGC
Organism: Cupriavidus sp. YAF13; assembly: GCF_052113425.1. Taxonomy (NCBI): domain Bacteria; kingdom Pseudomonadati; phylum Pseudomonadota; class Betaproteobacteria; order Burkholderiales; family Burkholderiaceae; genus Cupriavidus; species Cupriavidus sp. YAF13. Next base: position 146,029 of record NZ_JBFRDD010000009.1, on the reverse strand, counting down.
TAGCGCGGGCACAAGCAACGCGAACAACATCTGGAATTCCACGCTCTTGAGGTAGGCCACGCCCAGCTTGCGCACACCGACGCCGAAGCACAGCCAGACCGGCAGGAAATGCATGGCGACGAAGAACCACAACTTGACCGAAGGATTATCTAGCGATGGTCCCCTGACGTAGGTCTCGACAAAGTCGAATGGTTTGAAAAACACGACTTTTCCAGCACTGGTGGCCGCGCCCACGACAAGGAAGTACATCAGCACAGAAGCAAGCACCAATGCCGCCCAGTAGAATGCCGAGCGGAATCTGGTCAGCCCCAGCATTCCGAACAGGCACAACCCTACGATGCCCACGCTACCTTTCGCGAGGCCCGCCGACACAAGCAACAACAGCGCCAGCACGAACTTGAACCGCTGGCCAGGGCCTTCCACGAAGCCGTGCAGGAAAGTAGACACCGACGCCGTCAGCAACACCATGGATATCAGATAGGACTCGGAGGCCAGATAGCTGTCCCACATAGCCGACAGGCTAAAGACCGGCACGGCAATGCTGGCAAGGAACAGTAGTGCGATACTCAGCAGAGCACGACCAAATGGCAAATCCCGGTTCAGCTGGCAAGCGAGCCCCGCCAAGGCGAAAGCCAGCAAGAGAGGACCCATTGCAATAAAGAAATAGGCGTAGCTGGCCAGTGCCTCGAACCCGCTGAGCCAAGCGAGTCCCGCGAATATTTTATGAGAAAGCGTGTGATACCCGATCGGAACCAAGCCATCGAGGCCAAGCGACGCCGTACCATAGTGGCCGTACATCGCCGCAATCGCTGCGTGAAAATAGGAATCCACTGTCAGCCCGCCTGACAGCAATGCGCTCTTGTACTGATAGTCGATATAGACCCCGGAGCCGAGCACAGTCACCAGCAACACGGGCAGCGCGAGCAAGTCGCGCGAGCCAACCAGCCATCCCCTGCGGAACAGGATCACGCACCCTGCAGCTCCCAGCACATAGAGTGGATAGCGCAGTAGCGGCATGAACGGCAGCGCAACGAGCAGTACGACCATTGCCAACGCCGCCACGCCTGCCTGCCGCGCAGCAAGAATGAGCAGCGAATACAGCCCGACCAGCACCGCGCAACTCAGGACAATGCGCGCGACTATTTGCCAGGTAACCGCATTAAAGGCAAGTCCCGCTGCCACCGCCACGAACAGTATTGAGCCCAGAAGATACAACTGGACAATTCCCCAGACCTTCTGATCGTCGCCCTTCTGGGTCAAACTCTTTTGCATGAAATGCCCTCAGCTCAACGCAACCTCCAATGCACCCTGTGGCGCCCGCGATGAGCAATGATTGTCGGTAAGCAGGAACTTACTTGATGTAGCCCAGCCTGATCATTTCCGCAGCCACTCCGGAGAGATAATCGCGGTACTCGCAGGTGGGCATTTGCGTCAGCAGTGCCTCGAACTCAGCGAGGTTGAGGAAACCCCGGACCAGCGCTGCCTCCTCGGGGCACCCAATCTTGACGCCCTGACGCCGTTCAATCGCTTCGATATAGGCGGAAGCCTCCTGCAGGGCCGTGCTGGTGCCCGCGTCCAGCCAGGCAAAGCCTCGGCTCAAGCGATGCACTCGCAGCGCTCCACGCCTCAGGTATTCAAGATTGACGTCGGTGATTTCCAGCTCACCCCGTGGCGAGGGACGAATCGAGCGAGCGATCTCGACCACTTGATGGTCATAGATATAGATTCCGGGGACCGCATAGGCGCTGCGAGGCTGGGCGGGCTTCTCTTCGATGGAAAGCGCATTACCGTTGGCATCGAACTCGACTACGCCATAGCGCTGCGGATCCTTGACGTGATAGGCAAAGATGGTCGCGCCGCCCCGGAACGCTGCCATTGCTCGGGGAAAGTCGTCCCCGCCAGAGAAGATATTGTCACCCAGCATCAGCACCACATCGCCGCCCGCAACGAAGTCCTCCGCGATCAGGAAGGCCTGAGCAATTCCCTCTGGCTTCGTCTGTGCCCGATACTCGATGCTAACGCCCCATTGCCGTCCGTCCTTGAGCAAATGCTGGAACCGCGGCAGGTCCTTCGGCGTGGAAATCAGGCAGAACTCGCGTATCCCCGCCGCCATCAGGACAGTCAGCGAATAATAGATCATGGGCTTGTCGAAAACCGCCTGCAATTGCTTGCTGGAGATCTGCGTAAGCGGGTAAAGGCGAGAGCCGGTGCCACCGGCAAGAATGATAGCTTTCATGATTGAAGTCCCTGACTCCGACTATCGTCGGGCATACCGTGTTCGACGATAGTCCAGTTGCGCCTGCGATGAAGCAAGCCCTTGCCATAAGCAACGTCCGGCAGTGCCATCGCACTACGCACTGATCACGAGAGGATGGCGACCACGGTCCTGTAGATGATGCGCAAATCCAGCCAGAGCGATCGCTTCTGGACATACTCGACGCAGTACCGCAGTTTCGCGGGCATTACTTCTTCGACGTAGGTCCGCTCCGGGTCCGCGCTCTTGCCCAGCAGCGTGTTCTCGTCCCTGTATTCAATCGAAGCGAGATCGGTAATCCCCGGTCTCACGCTCAAGACAGTCTCGCGAATACCCGCGGGATAGAGCGCCACGTACTTGGGCACTTCGGGCCGCGGTCCCACCAGGCTCATGCTGCCGATAAACACGTCGATCAGTTGTGCCAGTTCGTCCAGTTTGTACTTGCGCAGGAAGGCACCACTTCTCGTGATACGCCGGTCCGCACCCACGGTGATCAGGGGTCCCCTGCCCTCTCCCGAGGTCACCATGGTCCGGAACTTATGAATGCGGAACGTGCGGCCGTGCAAGCCCACTCGCTCCTGCCGGAAGAAAACCGGGCCCGCCGATTCGCGCTTGATGACGATGGCGATCACGGCGAATACCGGCGCCAGCAGAAGCAACCCCGCCGCGCTGGCGACGAGGTCAAAGAGCCTTTTGATAAGCATCAGTTGAACGCGTCCCGGACCGACTTGATCACCCGCTCCACATCTTCGTCACGCATACGCGTGTATAGCGGCAAAGTGAGCGTGCGCTCGTAGACGCGCTGGCTGACGGGGAACATTTCCGGCGTCAGGTGATACTGGTCGCGCCAGTACGGCTGAAGATGAAGCGGAATGTAGTGGACGCTACAGCCAATGCCCTGCTTGAACAGATGGTCAATCAGAGCGTCCCGGCTGCAAGGCGCACCTTCGGCCAACTGAATCACGTACAAATGCCAGGAATGAATATCACCCGTTTGTGCGTGCGGCGGCAAAACCAGCGGCAGATCTGCCAGCGCCTCGTCGTAGCGGGCGGCGATGGCGGCGCGGCGCTGATGGAAAGCGTTTGCCTTCTTCAACTGATGGATACCGATGGCGGAAGCGACGTCCGTCATGTTGTACTTGAACCCCGGCGCGACGATTTCGTAGTACCAGCTTGGCGCAGTGGACACGAAACGGTCGAAAGCATCCCGGCTGATACCGTGCAGCCGCATGATCTTGGCGCGCTTGGCAATCTCCGGGTCGCGCGTCACCACCATCCCGCCTTCGCCGGTCGTGATCGTCTTGTTGGCGTAGAAGCTGAACACGGTGGCATCGGTGTCCAGGGTTCCTACCAACTGGCCGTCGCTAGTGGCGGGCAGAGCGTGCGCGGCGTCCTCGACGACACGCAGGCCGTGCTTCTTGGCAATGGCGATAATGCGCCCCATATCCGCAGCGCGGCCGCCGAAATGCACAGGCATGATCGCGCGCGTGCGCGGCGTGATGGCCTTTTCGATGGCATCCACATCAATGCAGAGCGTTTGCGCGCTAACGTCGACAAATACCGGATCCGCGCCCAGGTAGCGGATCACCTCTGCCGTGGCCGTGAATGTGTGGGTGGTGGTAATCACCTCATCGCCGGGGCCGACGCCCACCGCTTCCAGCGCGAGGTGCAGGCCTGCGGTGGCGGAATTCACGGCGATGGCTTCTACACCACCGCCCAGGAAAGCGGCGAAGTCCGCTTCGAACTGCTTGGTCTTCGGGCCGGTGGTAACCCAGCCCGAACGCAGCGTCGCCACGACTTCGGCGATCTCTTCTTCGCCGATTTCCGGCTGTGCAAAGGGAAGAAAACTACTATTCATGGTGAAGCCATCCTTTGGCTTAGATGCATCAATTAGGGGGGCGGCAAGCAAGTCCGCGTCGCAAGATGCGCCTGGCACCTCAGGTGCCGGCGCCTGTCCAATGCCGACGATCTATTGTGTGGCGCCAGACTGCGCTACCCGGCGCAGTTCCGCGAGCCGGTCGGGGTCAAAAAAGGTGTTATCGAGGCCGCTGCTCTGAACAAACTCGAGATCGTATTTCTCGGTCGTGCCAACGATCCGCCCCGGATTGCCCACGACGACGGAATGATCCGGGATCTCCCCACGGACAACGCTGCCGGCGCCGATCACACAGCCCTTGCCGATTCGCGTGCCCGGCAGAATGATCGCGCCGCTCCCTACAAAAGTAAAGTCTCCGATCACGACCGGCGCCTGGATGAATCCAGTACGCTGAGGCGTCGGTGTCGAGATGAAATGCCTTCCCAGCAGGCGTATCGAGACGTGGCTGCTATGGGACAGCACGGCGTTCAGCGAGCTGATCTGTACCCCCTCGCCAATCTCCACGCCGCCGCTGGCATCGATCAGGCAATGGGGGCCAATCCAGCAATGATCCCCAATGACCAGATCGCGCTCGTTCAGGATCTTGGCGCTGGAACTCACACGGGTGAAACGCAGGAACCGCCCTTCCCGACGTGAAAAATAGCCATAGACCATGAACGGGCGCAACAGCATGCCCAGCAGGTTCAGCACGACCGAGATCGCGTAGCCGGCGGGAGACAGGTAGAGTCTACGGAACATAGCCTGTCCTCAGCGCAGCGTTTCGGCAAAGCGCACGAACGCGTCGTGCTGCAAGTACTGGTCGAAGCGCGGCGCAAGCGAAGCGGAATTCGCCTTGCAGGTTTCGAGCAGCGCGCGATCACCGGCAAGCGCCTCGATCGCGGCGGCGAGCGAATCCGCGTCGCCCGGCACGTACTGCCGCCCGAGCTGATGGCTGGCGATCAGACGCTGGATTTCACGCTCCAGTGAATTAACGGTGGCAACGCCGGCCGCCAGATAGTCATAGAACTTGATAGGCATCGACACCGTCGAATGCGCGAGGTACGTGCTCAGCCCGATATCGCAGTACTTGTACATCAGGTTGAGATCGTCCGGGTCCAGTCGCCCCAGGTAGACCACATTGCCATCGGGCTCGGCGCAGGCGGATTCGAGCAAGGGGCGTTGCGGCCCGTCGCCGGCGAACAGGAATTTCACCGGTTTGCCGCGCAGCCGGTCCGAGCGCGCAGCCCTGAGAATCGACTCCATGTCATAGCCGGCGCCGAGGGTGCCTGCATAGATCACCCAGACTTCGCCGGGCTTCTTGTCGTCCAGCCCTAGCTTGCGGAGCACGCCGCCGTTCTCGTTCGCCATTGCCGCCCGCATGGCGGCGACATCCACGCCCCAGTACGACACCGCGGACGGCACCGCGGGCGCCGAGCGCACGCCGATGTCGCGGTAGTCCTCCGACACGCCCACGATTCCGTCGCATGCGCGAAGAATGGCCGCCCGCCTGAGGTACAACGGCGCCAGCAGCACGCGGTCGAACGCTCTGAGCGGCTTCGGCAAGATCATGGCAAAGACCTCTGGCCAGATGTCGATGATGTCGGCGACCAACTTGGCCCCGATGCTGCGCGCCGTCTCGACAATATATTTGCCGTAGAAGATCGAGGGTTCGGCCAAGACGATCATATCGGCCTTGTCCTGGGGATTGGCTTGCACGCGTTGCGCGAGATTTCGTGCAAAGGTGCGTTCGCTGCGGATGCGCGCCACCGAGACGTGACTGCTGTACGGTGTGGTGGGCACGATCCGTACGTTGACACCCGTGTCGAGGCGCTGCTCGCTATATCCCTCACTGCGGAATTTCTTGGAGCGGTGCTCAAAATTCGAGAGCCACCAGGTCACCTCGTGACCAGCACGGGCGAAAGCCTCTGCGAGCATCGAGCTGCGGTATTCCCGCCACGCTTCGCCCGGCAGGCTGCCATAGGGATTAACGATCCATACTTTCATGATTGAACGTGTTTAGTCGACGTCGACACCGACGCCGCACCGCGGGAGAGACCGATTACCACTATCAGATAGATAAAGGTCATCGGAAAATAATCCAATATTCTATTGACAAAGAAATTGAACAAGAAAATCAGCATGCATCCCCGCAAGAACACAGCTTCCGGCGTCTGCTGGCTTTTCGAGGAAAAATAGATCTTCAGGTTGACGAGCACAAAAAGCAGGGTAAGCGGTATGCCGAAGGAAGCCAGGTAACTGACGTACTGGCTGTCCGCAGCCCGGTACACCGTTGAGCCCATATGCCCCCACAACATGGAAGCGGGTTCCTCGACGTATCCGGCCAGGAGATTCAGATGATCGGCGATCCGCCCGCCCGTGATGCCGGCGGTCACGTCATAGTCCACCAGGCCTACGAAGTTGAGCACGGCGAGAATCTTGTGAACCAGGAAGGAAGGCTTTCCCTCGGCTTCCGCTTGCAGTACGAAGAAGCCAGCGGCGGCCAGTGCCGGCACGAAACACATGAGCAGGAAGCCAAGTCTCTTGTTCTTTATTTCCACCAGCAGAACAATGCAGGCCATCGTCATCAGCGAAAAGACGGAATTGGTGGCCACCGCGCCAAGTGCCAACACCAGCTTCTCGGCGATCTCGGCCGACCACCGGCGCGCAAAAGTATCGACGTAAAGATAGGAAATGCAGCAAAGCAAACCAAATGAGCTTGGATTGCCGACACCACCGGAAACGGCCCCTCCCGTCCACAGGTCGATTTCGAGATAGCGCAGCACGAAACCCACAAGGCACTGCACCAGGATAATGTCCTTGACCAGCTTAAGCGCCGACAGAATTCCCTGCTCGCTCATCCTTGCCGAGAACAGCACTGGCAGGAAAATCAGCGCATTGAGGAACAGCGCGGTTGGCTGGTCATAGCCGGCAGCCACCGCCAAGCCATAGCTGATGCCGCACAGGGCCAGCAACGGCACCAGCAGAAGGTCATCCTGATAGCGGTCCGAGACGCGGAACGGCAAAAGGCACAGCGTGAACAGGCTGAACGCGCACAGTTTGGCGATGGCAATAAACGCGGGTACATCATCCACGTCGCCATCCTTGAAGTTGGTAAAGTAGTACAGGTAGTAGATCGAGAAGATGCCTACGATCGCGGCAGCCTGGACCCACTGTTGGAATCGGGGTTCGCGTGACGTGTTCATGCCATCCTCTTGGATTTCACGACTGCGGGTGCCCCGACCGCGATTGAATATTCCGGTAACGACCTGGTCACCACGGAGTTGGCCCCAATCACGCATCCACGTCCAATCCTCACACCGGGCATGATCGCAACATTCACCCCGATCCAGCAGTCATCGCCGATTTCAACCGGTTTGTCTTCAAAACCGGCGGGACGCTCATGTGGCGGCAGTGCAGCATACCTCGCTTCCTGCTCGCGAATCGGCAGCTCGGGCCATGCGGCAAAGATATGCGCCCCCGAGGAAACAAAAACATTCGGGGCGAAAATGCACCCGCGGCCGATCGTTATCGTTCCATTCAGCGAGCAGCGCCGCTGAATGGTGGTGCCCTCGCCGATAAGGATACGGCCCTCCGACTCGATTTCGACGCCGTGCGATAGCCAGGTGCCACGCGCCATATCGAGTTGCCCCCCGCCCCCAAGATTGACGATGACATCCCTGGAAATCCTCGTGCCACGCCCGAGCTTGACCTGGGACAGCGACGACAAGAACGTGGCGCGCGGATCGACCCGCACGCCATCGCGCAGAAAGTGGATTGCCACCCACCAGCGCCACAGGAAGGATCTTTTCAATAATCTGATCATCATTTCATTTTCCCTCCTACCCGCGCGGCGACAAGACCGAAGCAGAAAGAGAGGGCAGCAAGTGTCAAAGTGAGAATCGACAAGCGCATCAGCAGCGGCATCGCCGGATAGCAGGACGTCACGGCCCACACCAGCAAGGAACCCAGCAGGACTGCGATCTGACAGGCGAACAGAATCCTCGTCTTCCCCGAAATCACAAAATAATTGGCCCAGAAATCGGAGGCGCGGAATGCCGCCGCCGCCAGGAACAACGGAATATAGGCCAACACACCCAGATACTGAGGGAAATAAGCGTCGATGCCCCAACGGATCATCAAGTACCCCGGCACGGCAAGTATGCCCAGCACGAGCAGGAAACCCAGCGAGGTCTTGCCGGTGCGCTCCCGCACTGCCTGCGCCCCCTGATGGTAGATTTGCGCCGCCAGGCTCGGGAACAGGTTCGCATTGACCGTGACCTGAAAGGTAGAGGCCATCGATAGCAGCGTCCAGGCGAAAGCAAATTCAGCAAACGCGGGCTTATCCAGCGCGCCCGCGGCAAGCCAGCGATCGGAATTCTGCATCAGGAACGCCAGGATGACGCTGACGAACAGCGCTCCTGCTGCACGCCACTCGGAGTGGCGGAAATGGCGCAGTGCCAATATCGGCAAACGGAAAGATGCCCTCCCGTAGCGAAGGCCGGCGCGCATTGTCACGATACCGATCATGACGGTCGTAGCCAGGATTTCCGCGACGAGGATCGCCTCGGCACTGCCAATCCTGACTGCGGTCAGAAGCCCCGCCACCGAGACCACACAACTGCGCGAGAACAGCGTCACCGAGAACTCGGTCTGCAGCAACCGGCTCTTGCTTTCTGTCGAGACAATGCCAAACAACTGATTGGTCAGCCCGTGCACCGCAGCCAGCGCAAGCAAGGCGCCCGCTCCACCGGCAAGCGACATGCCAGTCGCGCTGAGCCCGAGCAGCGGCATCGCGCAAAGCACGGTGACCAGTGTCACCTCGCACATCATGATCATGCCACGCGTCACTCGCCTGGCTGCGAACAGGTACGGGAGATCACGCTGCATCAGCAGATACAGCCCGAAGGCATTGACCATGGCAAGCGAAGCCGAGATCAGCAGCCCGACGCTCAACGTCCCGAATTCCGGGACTGTCAGCAGCTTGGCGTAGGCAAGCATGCGGCCCATCATCAAGATGGCCGCAAAGCCGTTCAAGCAAGTTGTCCCGAGGTTTCTCTTGTAGCTCATGGATGATCGCGGTTGTGCGTCCCTCCGCGAGTGACCATGGCCTTGCTCAGATCGGATGGGAGATGTCGCCTGAAATGCAGATTGGTTAAACCATCAAGCTCAGGTCCTGCTCACGGCGCTGGTCGTGCATCACGCCGTAATCGAACATGGCAAACTGCAGTTGCAGGAGCAATCTCGCTTGGTGAACCGGGGTGCGCCCCTTGTGGATACACAGGGTATTCTCGGCAAAGCCAGTCCCCGCTTCCCCGCAGATCTCCTTGATCACAGAGCGGTCGTAGGTCTGGTCGATTTCTGCATCCGTGTAGCGGCGCACCTTGAACTCATCGAAGCGCTGCGTCACCGGTGGCCGGCGATGCGAGCCTGCCACGGCGACGTGCGCGCCGTCGCCCGGCGCTACGTCCGTCAGGTAGAAGAAGAACTTAAAGAAACGGAAGCAATCGACATCCCGGTGATAGAGATGGGCATGCTTGAATCGATCCTCCTCGCGCGCCTTCACGGGGAACGTCCACCACAGGTTGGAGCCGACAAATGCCGGCACCGAACCGATATAACGTGCCGCAATCCACTCCAGCAGAGGGTCGTGGCGCAGCGCATGGATCGCGGCGCACTGTTGCTGCGTATTGAAGTACTGCGCAACCAGGATCGGCTTGCCCAGGACAGATTCCGCTGCCACGCGCTGTTCGGCATGAAAACCGCGAGCCGGATCCCGGTCGGCGAAACAAGCAGAACTGTCGGCAAACTGCCGAATCTGCGCCACCATCTCGCCTGGAATCTTCAACCCGAATGCAAGGCCATCGGCATCCAGGGTCCGCACAAACTGCTCTTTATCGATGCCCTTGAAGACGCTCTGCTCCAGGCGCGCCTCGCGCTCGGCTAGAAAGCGCCGCAGGCCCGGGCCTTGCAACAGTCCGCGGGTACGGCTGACGGTATCGCGAGCGAAACCGAACCGGGCCGGCACGCGCATCAACGTGTAGCCAGGCTGGCTCATCAAGCTCTTGGTCAAGATTCGAATTCGACTCATGGTGCCTCCACCTCTCGGACTCTTCTGGCCTGCATTATCTGTCGCCAATCGGCATGCGCTCTCGGATCGCGTCCAAGTAACGGAACACGCCGCGCCGTTGTAACGGGCGGTACTCTTCCGGGATCGGCTTCTGGGCCTCCCGCAACTCTTCCCAGCGCCTCTCGCGCAGCAGCGTCAGTACCCGATCTTCACCAGTGGCGTCGGATGCCACCTCGGCATCGTCTGCTTCCACACGGCGGGTAAGGAGCAACCGCTCGAGCCGGCTGGCATCAGGCGTGGGATTGTAGACATACTGCGTGGTCGTCCTGGCGCGAATGTCGCTCACATACTGGTTGAAGCGGAAATTGAACGTGTAGGCAAAGCGCAAGACCTGCCGTGCGATCTCGTCCGGGTTCTGCTTGCCGACCATGGACAGGTTGTCAACATCTTCGGGGCCATACAGCCGGATCTGGAAGCCAGCAGTCTGGTAGATCGACGTGCCTAGTGCGATCACCTGCTTGCCCAGGGCGCCAGCCTCGAAGGCGGCACTGCCGCCGTTGACCACCACGGCGTCCGCCTGCGCGATCAGCCCCAGGGTATTGGCGCGCTCCCCGCTCCCGATGATATGCACGCCGCGACGGCGCGCCCATTCCGTGTACATGCGCTCGGCGAGACTGCCGTCCCTGAGGCCGATCGTCTCACCCCAGTTCGGGTGACAGCGCAGGATGCAGCTCGCCGGATCGACATCGAGATGATCGAAGAGGAAGTCCAGGGCGGCGATCTGGTTGGGCCAGTTGGTTCGCCAGTCGGGGTGACCATCGAACTCGTTGAGGCTGCTAGGGGTGATCAGCAACTTCAGGCCATTGCTCTGCGCCGGCCATACCAGGTCCTCCGCATTGCGATTGTAGGCTCGCCACTCGAGCGTGTTCGTGCGCAAGAACCGAGCAGCCAGCAGCGAGGCAACGGACCGTGCCTGGGCCTCGGTGAGCGGCTTGTCCTTGTACTCTCCGACCACGCGCCCTACTTCGCCAAGCGCCAGGCAATTCTGGTCAGGGATCAGCAAGAGGCCATCGCCAAACCAGGTACGCTCCACCGAAATAAAGGGAATGCCCTTGGCCTTGGCCGCCTCCAGCAACGCACGCGGACCCTCCATGCGACCGTTGAAGCAGACAATGCCGTCCAGCCGGCGATCCTCGATCCAGCGGCAGGCAGCGGCGAACGCCTCGGCAGCACCCGTGGCGAGCCTCTGATGTAGCCCGCGGAACTCCTCGGTCTGCTTGTCGATCTTGCTCTCCGTGCGCAATATGGTGCAGGCACCGGAGAAGCCCCACTGCTGCGCGGCATCACCCGCTTGCGAAGCGCCAGCGGGATCGCGATAGCGGCGCATGGAGTCAACCGAGCCGGAGGCGAACGACCGCATGCCGCCCATCGTGCATTTCACACACTCCTTGGCCGAACTCGAGTTATCTCGCAATTCGCGGGTATAGCACTCCGACAGCGCGCTGTCGCAGCTTAGAAAGAACACCTCATGCCCACGGGACTTCATCATCGTCGAGAGGAAGTAGACGTGTTCCACGTGTGGGCGATAGGCGTAGATACTGGCGAAACCGAGACGCATATAGTAATAGTTATAGGGGCAAACGGGGCAAAGGGACTCAGGCGAGCAGATCCCACTCAAGTGGCGTACCGCGGCTCACATCCTGCTTCACTGCCCGGCCGAGCACCTGGTCGAGGTGCTTGGGCGCCAGGCCAAAGCCCGGGCGAATCGCCCGCACGCTGGAGACGTCCAGCACCTCGCCAGCCTTGAGGTCGCGCGTGATGTAAAGCGACCGGCGGAACACCAGGGACTTCTTCTCCGCGTCAGTCGGGCCATAGCTCACGCCGCCCAATCCCTGCCAGGCGCGGCGGGTTTCCACGACAAGTGCCTGGAATTCGGCGGGTTCGAGCGAGAATGTCGAATCCACGCCACCGTCAGCGCGGTCCAGCGTGAAGTGCTTTTCGATCACCGTTGCGCCCATGGCGACGCTCGCCACCGATACGCCAAGGCCCATCGTGTGGTCGGACAAACCCACTTCGCAGCCGAACAGGTCACGCATGTGGGGAATCGTGCGGACATTGGTGTTTTCGGGAGAAGCTGGGTAGGTGCTGGTGCACTTCAGAAGAATCAGGTCTTTACACCCAGCCTCGCGCGCGGCACGCACACTCTGATCGAGTTCCGCGATGCTGGCCATGCCGATCGAGATGATCATCGGCTTGCCGGTACGCGCGACCTTCCGGATCAGGGGAATATCGGTGTTCTCAAACGATGCGATCTTGTAGACAGCTACATCGAGTTCTTCCAGGAAATCGACAGCGCTGTCGTCGAAGGGCGTGCTAAAGGGGATCATTCCGTGCCCGCGCGCACGCTCGAAGATGGCTGCATGCCAATCCCAGGGCGTATGCGCTTCATCGTACAACTCGTACAGCGACTTGCCCTTCCACAAGCTCTTCGGATCGGAAATGAAGAACTCCCGCTCGCGGATATCCAGCGTCATGGTGTCCGCGGTATAGGTCTGGATCTTCAGTGCGTGCGCGCCCGACGCTGCCGCGGCATCGACGATTTCCAGTGCGCGATCGAGCGACTGGTTGTGATTTCCGGACATCTCCGCGATCAGGAATGGCTCGTGTTCGCGGCCGACCAGGCGACCGCCAATATTGATCGTCATTTCTATACTCCTTCGGGCGAGAAACACAGGTCGCGCAGCGCCTGCCGGTCACTCCCCCATTGATTGCTGAATTTGGCCAGGCAGACAATGTCCTGGCGCTGGCCTTGCTTCAGGTAATGCTCGACCAGCCGGCCCTCTTCGCGGAAGCCAAGCTTGCGATGCAAGGCCAGCGAGGCGTGGTTGAAAGCAAAAGCCTCCGAGCTCAGCTTATACATTCCAAGCGTGTCAAAGGCATGGGCCAGCGCCAGATAGCCCAGCGCCGAGCCAGTGCCCTTGGGCAGGCCTTGCTCGCCGAGATAGAAACCCCAGGTGCAACGCTGGTGCTCGCGGCTGATGCCGGTGAGCGAACTGAAGCCAACTGGCACCCCGCGCAGTGCGAACACCGCAAACTGCGCGCTTGGATGTTGCAACGCCGAAGCGAACCAGCGTTCATGCTCCTCAGGCGCAATCAAGTGATCCGTGTACATATTGCTGCGCACGTGGTCGCTGTTGCGCCAGGCCAGCAGAATGTCCTTGTCGCCGGGGCGGATCGGACGCAACTCGCAGTCGTCGAATCTATGCATCACCGCGTCTCTTCGTAGATCAGGTCGGCCACAGTCCTTGGCTCACGCCGAGCCAGCCCCAGGGCGCGGCGCGACATTGCAAGGCGCCCGGCATCGTCCGCCATCAAGGCAGCCACCGCTTGCGCCACCTTCTCCGGCGTCACCAGAGCGACTTCGCCCAGGTTGACGATATATCCGGCGGCAGCCAGGTCGTGGGCCGATCTGCGCTGGTTGTCCGCCAGCACGATGGCAATGGTCGGCAACCCAAGGAAGCAGCGCTCCCAAGTCGCGGACCCACAAGCGCCGATGGCCAGATCAGCGCTCGCCATCAACTCGGCCATATTGTCGACCTGCACGTGCAGACGCGCATTCTGCGTGCCCTCACATAGCGCCTCTACCTGGTCGCGGTGAGGTGCGCCAGCGCCGAGCACGACGTCGATCGCAATGCCAGCCTTCGCGAAGTCCTGCAATCCGCGCAGCGCAATGCTGGTTGCGTTGTCCTGGTCCATGCCCCCCATGAACAGCAGCACGCGCCGAACCGGCCCCGTGCCCCGGTGCAAGGCCTGCCCAGCCACCGTGAACTCGGGGCGCAGGAGGGCATAGCCAGGGCCCAGCAAGCACGTGCAGTGCGGAGGAATCAAGGTGGCGTAGCGTTGGTCGAGATCACTATAGTAGTTCTGGTCGAGCAGCAGATCACAGTCGTGCCGGCGATCAGCCAGGTCGTCGATAGCCAGGATGCTAGGTACCAGCCCGCGCAGCGGCTGCTCCCATCGCCAGTCGAGACCATAGTGATCCACAACCAGCCATTGAGGCGACCAGTCCGCCAGCACCGCTGCGCTTTGCGCCAGGTCGTCCTCCCAGGGGACGCCCAGCCAGGCACTATGGGCAAGGTCCCCCATCACAGAACCGGCAAGCTGTGGGGCGGGCAGCAGGTGGCACGCGTATCCGCGCTTGGCAATCAGCGCTTGCGCGCCAGCTGGATGCGCGCGGGTGATGAAGCGAATCTCAGCCCCGCGCTCGCGCAAGACATCCGCCAGCGTCAGGCAACGCATGACGTGGCCCGACCCAATCTGCACAGATGCATCGGCGCGAATCGCGACCTTCATGATGCTCAGCGCACCTTGAACAAAGGCTCAAGCGGAGCACACTTCAACTTCTGCTCGAGACCGCCATCGCGCACGGCTTCGACCATCATTGGCAGCGTGTGGTCGTAGGCCGCGAACAGCCGGCTGATATCGGCGTCCGAATGGCTGTACCCCATGTTGTGAGTACCGAACGTCAGGACTCCCTGCGCCAGCATCTCCTGCATGAACAGCGTCTTGAGGTGCCACATGGGATAGCGCGCCGTGTCCTTGATCAGCAGGAAGCTCCAGCTCGGGTGGCCAGACACAGAGAGAAAGTCTTCCGCGCCCAGCGCCGAAATACGTTCGCGCAGGCCATCGATCACCACTTGACCCTGACGAGCCAGGGTTGCGGTGACGGGCTCCCGTTCCAGCTTCTTCATGGTGGCGAGCGCCGCCGCGAGCGATAGCGTTTCTCCGCCAAAGGTGAAGGAGAAGAAAATCTCCTCCATCAATTGCATGACATCGGCCCGGCCTGCAACGGCAGACACAGGATAGCCGTTGGCGAGGCCCTTGCCGAAGGTAGCCAGGTCCGGCGTCACGCCGAAGAGTTGCTGGGCGCCGCCATTCGCGTAGCGGAATCCCGTGATGGTCTCGTCAAACACCAGCAGCGCGCCATGCTTGTGCGCCAGTTCCTTGACCGCCTGCAGGAAGCCCGGTGCCGGCTCGACCACGTTCATTGGCTCGAGGATCACCGCAGCCACCTGACCGGGGTGCGCCCTGAAAATGGCGTCGAGGCTTTCGATATCGTTGTATGCCCAAGCATGGGACAGATCGCGTGTTGCCTGCGGCACGCCGCGGTTACGCGCGGTGGTGCCAATGTACCAGTCCTGCCAGCCGTGATAGCCGCAGACCGCGACATGATCGCGGCCGGTGAAGGCGCGTGCAACGCGCACGGCGCCGGCGGTTGCGTCGGAACCGTTCTTGCCAAAGCGGACTTTCTCGGCGCAAGGCACCATCGACACCAACTGCTCTGCCACCTCCATTTCGAGCCGGTGCGGCAGCGAGAAGATGATGCCATCCTCCAACTGGGCCTTGACCGCAGCATCCACGTCGGGGTCGCAATACCCAAGCGTCAGCGCGGCAAGAGCGCCAATCATGTCGAGGTACTCATTGCCATCGACATCCCACACGTGACTGCCGCGCCCGCGCTCGATGAAGTACGGCGACACGCCGAACGGGTACTGCGTACGGCTCTTGCTGAATGTTTGCGAACCAAGCGGGATGGTGCGCAGGGCGCGTTCAAGCAGGGCTTCAGACTGTTGATATCGTTGCGACATGATGTTCACACCCTTCGAGGTAGTAGTTCGTCTTGTACAAGAGATTTCACATAGCCTGCATTCCGGAGTTGCCCGGCGTTGATCTCGATCAACTCGGGCCGCTGCGCCAGCAGCCGCAGCACGTCAGCCATCAGGAAAGCAGGGTTGTCGCGATACAGGGCCCCATACACGGCCGTGACAAACTCGAGGTCGGACGGTTCATCGACCGTCCACCGCAGCGCCGATAGATCGCTCTCGCGCTTGAGGCACCCCAACCGGAAGCGCTCCGGATGCTGGTAGATGAAAGATGTCACATGCTCGCGCTGGGATGCAAGGCTGGCTTCCTGCCAGATCGTCTCCAACACGCTGAACCGGAACACCTCGGCATCCAGGCCATCCGGATAGGTAGGCTCCAGCACGTTGCTGGCGTAGTCGAAGTCGCCGTCGCGATAGAAATCGATCACGGCGTCGATCACTTCGGGGTCGGCCAGGGGGCAGTCGGCTGTCAGCCGGACCACGTGCTGCGGCCGGATATCCCTCACCGCCGAATAGAAGCGATCCAGCACATCGTCGAGACTACCGCGGAACACTTCCACGCCTGCCTCTACACAGCGTGCCGCGAGTTCATCGTCGGAGGCGCTGTCGCTGGTCACCACCATCAGCCGATCGATATTGCGGGCTCGCCGCAAGCGCTCTATCTGGCGCAGGATCATCGGCTCGCCGAGCAAGGGCTTCAATACCTTGCCTGGCAGTCGGGTCGAACTTGAACGTGCTTGCAGCAGTGCCATCACGGTCATTGGAACTCCTTCTGCAATGCGGGCCACTTGGATGGCGTGATTGCCGGCAACGACTCCATATTGCAGGCGGTGAAATCGAAAGCGAGGTGCGCGGCGCTGCGGTGCCAGGCAGTTGCGATCTGTTCGAGTTGCCCTGCATCGAGCACCCCGACCACAACATGGTCGATCACACCTTGCTGGCGCAGGAAGGCCAGACTGCCTTCGAGCTGGCTCATGCCTGCCTGCGCGCAAACGGCCTGGAAGCGCGCAAAGCCCGGGGCAAGCGTGTGCAGAAAGGGCGGCAACTGCTCGGCCAGCAGCACGCCTTGCAGAAAGGCCGAGCGCGTGTGGATTTCCACACCCGCATGCTTCAGTCTGGCGAGTTCCCCGCTAGTGGCGAAGGACTGATCGAGAACGTTGAGCGGCAACTGCATGGCGTCGATGTGGTAACGCTTCGTCGCTTCGCGCGCCTCGTCGACGCTATAGACTGACACGCCGAGCCGCTCAATCAGGCCTTCGGCTTTCAGCTCCAGCAGCGCGGCATGCAAGTCCTGCCCGCCTGCGCCAAGCAGATCGCCTGCATGATGCACCAGCAGGCCATGCAGACGCTCGACGCCCAGGTTGCGCAAGGAGTCGCGTACCCCCTGCACCACGCGCCGGATGGCGTCGGCGTCCATGCCCGCGTCGCCAACTGGCAAGGTTTTGGTATAGAGCCGAAAGGCGAGCGCATCCCGGCCGCAACGGCCCAGTACGCGCTCGCTCTCGCCATACGCCGCCGCGGTATCCAGCACCTCAAGGCCAAGCTCGCGGGCCCTGCGCAGGATACGTGTCACCTCATCCGCGGCGACCTGGCCCGCGGTATTGGTGATGCCATAGGGCAGACCAAACTGCACCGTTCCCAGCGCCAGCTTCATGCAAGCAACCCGCGCAACGTGGATGTCACGAAGTCCTGTTGCTGCTCGGACAGGCCAGGATACATCGGCAGGCTGATCGCCCGTGCATAGTAGTCTTCAGCGTTCGGGTATTCGCCCGCCTGGAAACCGAGGTTTTGGTAGTACGGCTGGGTGTGCACCGGGATGTAATGCACATTGACGTGCACGCCGGCAGCACGCATGCCGTCGAATATCGCCTTACGGCGCGCGCTGTCGTGCAGCACCACCGGATACAGGTGCAGACCGGACAGCCCGTCGGGATGCTGGAAGGGCACGGTCAACGCGGCTCCCGCCAGCAACTCGTCATAGCGGCGCGCCAGCTGGTGGCGCCGCGCAACAAACCCATCCAGACGCGTCATCTGGCTGACCCCAAGGGCCGCCTGCATGTCAGTCATGCGGTAGTTGTACCCAAGCGCAACTTGCTGGTAGTACCACGCGCCGTCCGAAGGGCCCGTCATCTCGGCTTGGTCGCGCGTGATTCCGTGCGAACGCGCCTTGCGCATGGCCTCCGCCAGATCGCTCCGGCGCGTGACACACATGCCACCCTCGGCGGTCGTGATTACCTTGACCGGATGGAAGCTGAAGACGGTGATATCGGCGAAGTCGCCACAACCGATTGGCTTGCCCAGATAGCGGCCACCAATCGCATGCGACGCATCTTCGATGATGGAGAAGCCGTACTCATCGCCCAGTGCGCGAATCGCCTGCATGTCGCATGACTGCCCGGCAAACGCTACCGGAATGACGACCTTGGGCAGCGCATTACGCTGGGCTGCAAGCTTGAGCTTGCTTGCCAGGGCAACGGCGCACATGTTGTACGTGCGCTTGTCGATATCGACGAAACCGACGTCGGCACCGCAATAGCGCGCGCAATTGGCCGACGCGACAAAGGTGTTCGGGGTGGTCCAGACAGTGTCCCCGGGTCCCACGCCAAGCGCCATGCACGCGATGTGAAGCGCAGAAGTTGCACTATTGACGGCAACTGCGTGCTCGGCCCCGACATAAGTCGCTATCGCCGATTCGAATGCCGGCACGGCCGGCCCCTGCGTCAGGAAGTCGGACTCCAGGACCGCCACTACCGCCTGGATATCTTCCGCCGAAATATCTTGCCGGCCGTATGGAATCATGCCATTGCCTTGGCGTTGAATTCACGGATTTCCTGAGGGTTCAGGAAATGCGGATTGTTGCCGGAGTTATATTCGAAGCCCTGGCTAACCTGTTCGCCCTGTTCACCCAGCGCATTGACCGTGTAGTCGATGTCCGAGTGGTGGAACTTGATCGTCGGGCGCAGAACGTAGTGATCCGAGAATTCCAACGTGAGATGGGAATCGTCGGACGGACACATGATCTCGTGGAGCTTCTCGCCCGGACGAATGCCAATCACACGGGTCGCTACGCCAGGCGCGACTGCCTCGGCCAGGTCCGTGATACGGATCGACGGGATCTTGGGCACGAAAATTTCGCCGCCATGCATCCGCTCGAAGTTCTTCAGCACGAAATCCACCCCATCTTGCAGGCTGATCCAGAAGCGAGTCATCTCTGCGTGCGTAATCGGCAGTTCCTTCTCGCCCCTCGCCAGCAGCTGCTCGAAGAAAGGCACAACCGAGCCGCGGGAGCCGACCACGTTTCCGTAGCGAACCACGGCGAACGAAGTCTGGTTGGCGCCTACCATGTTATTGGCCGCGACAAACAACTTGTCGGACGCCAGCTTGGTCGCGCCATAGAGGTTGATCGGATTGGCGGCCTTGTCGGTCGACAGCGCGATCACCTTGTGGACATTGTTGGCGATCGCCGCATTGATGACGTTCTCGGCGCCATGAATGTTGGTCTTGATGCACTCCAGCGGGTTGTACTCCGCTGCGGGAACTTGCTTGAGCGCGGCAGCGTGGATGACATAGTCAATGCCACGCATGGCCTGGGACAGGCGGTCGCCATCGCGAACGTCGCCGATGAAATAGCGCATCGGCGGTGCATCGATGTCCTGCTGCATTTCGAACTGCTTGAGTTCGTCGCGCGAGTAGATCACAAGACGCTTCGGCTTGTAGCGGGCCAGAATCGTTCGTGCGTACTTCCTGCCAAACGAGCCCGTACCGCCCGTGATCAAAATAGACTTGTTATTGAACATTGCGAATCTCTTCTGAAAAATGAGCTGGGCTGCTTATACAAAGCGCTTGAAGTAATCGACCGTCTTGCTGAGTCCGTCGCGGAAATGCACCGACGGGTTCCAGCCGATCATCTCCTCAGCCAGACGGGTATCAGGACGGCGCTGTGTGGGATCGTCGGACGGCAAGGGCTTGAATTCGATCGTGGAACGGGAACCTGTCAGCTCGATGATGTGACTAGCCAGCTCGAGCATCGTCATCTCGTGCGGGTTGCCCAGGTTCATCGGGCCGGTAAAGTCCTTGGGCGTGCTCATCAGGGCAACAATGCCGTCGATCAGGTCATCGACAAAGCAGAACGAGCGCGTCTGCTTGCCTTCCCCGAACACTGTGATCGGCTCACCGCGCAGCGCCTGCATGATGAAGTTCGATACCACACGGCCGTCGTTCTGGTGCATCCGCGGGCCATAGGTATTGAAGATCCGGGCAACCTTGATCTCAAGCCCATGCTGGCGGTGGTAGTCAAAAAACAGGGTTTCCGCGCATCGCTTGCCTTCGTCGTAGCACGAGCGGATACCGATGGGATTCACGTTTCCCCAATAGGCTTCGGGCTGCGGGTGCACGACCGGGTCGCCGTAGACTTCGCTAGTCGAGGCCTGGAAGATCTTGGCGCCGACCCGCTTGGCGAGGCCAAGCATGTTGATGGCGCCATGCACCGACGTCTTCGTGGTTTGCACCGGATCGTGCTGATAGTGGACAGGCGACGCCGGGCAGGCCAGGTTATAGATCTGGTCGACTTCCACGAACAGCGGGAAGGTCACGTCGTGGCGGATGAACTCGAAACGAGGATGGCTGAGTAGATGTTCGATATTTTGCTTGGCGCCCGTGAAGAGATTGTCGACGCACAGCACTTCATTGCCCTGCTCGATGAGGCGATCGCACAAATGCGAACCGAGAAAGCCGGCGCCGCCGGTCACCAGGATTCGCTGGCGGGAATTGTAATTTCGCATGTTCAAAGTTTTATGAGCGGCCGATACCGAAATACTCGAAGCCTAGTTTCTTCATCGACGAGGGGTCAAAGAGATTCCGGCCGTCAAAAATGAGCGGATTCTTCATGTCGCGACGCATCGCGTCGAAGTCCGGACTCCGGAAAGCCTTCCACTCCGTCACGATAATCAAAGCATCAACGCCCACCAGCGCACTCTCGGGCTGATCGACGAAATGCAAATGCTCCAGCGCACCGTCACGATCGGCGAGATCCTGGGCCAGCACGCGGCGGGCCTCTTCCATCGCAACGGGATCATGCGCGTGCACGATCGCCCCGCGGTCCAGGAGCTCCTGAATGATGATGCGGCTCGGCGCTTCACGCATGTCGTCCGTTTCCGGCTTGAATGCCAGCCCCCAGACCGCGAAGCGCTTACCGGCAATGTCATTGCCGAAGCGAGCGAGCACCTTGTCGACCAGCACGCGTTTTTGCGCCTGGTTTACTTTCTCGACCGCGTCCAGCACGTAGGTCGACTGGCCGAATTGTGCCGCGGTCTTTGCCAGCGCCTGCACGTCCTTCGGGAAACAGGAACCGCCATAGCCGATCCCCGCATAAAGAAAGCTATAGCCAATTCGGGGATCGGAGCCAATTCCCTGGCGCACCAGTTCGATATCGGCACCCACCCGGTCGGCCAGGTTCGCCAACTCGTTCATGAAGCTGATACGCGTGGCAAGCATGGCATTGGCGGCATACTTCGTGAACTCCGCCGAGCGCACATCCATGAAGTACATGCGCTCATGGTTGCGGTTGAACGGCGCATACAGCGTCCGCATCATCGCCTTGGCCTTTTCCCCGGCTTCGTCCGACGCGACACCAACTACTATCCGGTCGGGGCGCATGAAATCCTCAACTGCCGCGCCTTCCTTGAGGAACTCCGGATTGGAGACCACCGCGCAGTCAAGGTGTGCGGAGCCACGCTGGCTCAGTTCCTCCGCCACCGCCGCTTTCACCTTATCCGCCGTTCCTACCGGAACGGTGGATTTGTCGACGATAACCTTGAACGAATCCATGTGACGACCGATGTTCCGGGCGGCCTCAATCACGTACTTCAGGTCGGCGGAACCGTCTTCGTCCGGCGGCGTGCCGACGGCGATAAACTGGATATCGCCGTGCGCAACGCTGGCGGCAATATCCGTCGAAAACTTCAGCCGGCCCGCAGCACGATTCCGGTCAATCAGCGCCTTGAGGCCGGGCTCATAGATGGGCACGCCGCCGTTGTTCAGCAAATCGATTTTCTTCGCATCGACATCAACGCAGAAGACGTTGTTGCCTAGCTCAGCAAGGCAGGTGCCTGTCACAAGCCCGACATAGCCGGTACCGATAATAGTAATTCTCATTTCTCAAGCCAATATTTGCATAATCAAGCGATTGTTGGAGAGCACACCGGCCTCCGGCGCCATAACCCTACGTCCCAGAAATTGTCGGTAGCGGCACAAAACTTCTCATCGCAAAATACAGACACCTTCCGATGCTCAATCGGGTATCGACACCTCATGATTCGATCGGAATGGATACACCCGGACGTGCACGCGAGCTGTACGCCGGATAGGGAGGATGGGGAGGATGGGGACTATAGTGCGTCCGCCCAGCCTGCAGGAGTTGGCGGGCAACCCTGGTACAGCTTGAATCCCCTCGCCGACACCGCCTGACCGGGATCACTCGATCAGCGCGAATCCATTGCTGCCTGGGAGTCGCACCCACAAGATCGGCACTTCGGAAGAGCAGCCGCGCCGGAGCGCAAAGCAGAGTTACGCTTCCGTCACTTTCCAACTTGTTGACCCAGGATACAAAACTACAACATTTTGCCATATTTTCCCGGGCTTGAGCCGCCGCCGGAGCCTGACTGGCAGGCAAGCGGAGAAAGCCTGCACAGTGATCGGCATGTCGTCGCCCCCGCGCGAGGACGTAGCCCACCTTCACCGTGCACTGCACTCTTGGTTCACTCCGGCTCCGCCGCAGCCCATTCCGAGATGTTTTCGACGCAGACATAAGGGCGTACTCAGCGCAGGAGACGAATACGCGGAGCCGGCTCTTCATGCAAGTGGTCCTTGATATCGCGGTCCGGGCGAAACCCTGAAACGCATTCGAGAAGAATCGTCCGGATGGCTTCGCAGTCGTTGGAGTCCGAAGCCTGGATGAGGCACTTCATCTTTTCATCGAGCTGCTCTCGGCTCAGGAAGGATTCGTCTGCCTTCATGATGCGCGGGTGGCCGGTGCCGCTCACGGCATCCCCGATCAACAACTCCTCGTACAGCTTCTCCCCGGGGCGCAGCCCGGTGAACTGGATCTCGATGTCGCCGTCAGGATTCGTCTCGTCCTTTACCTGAAAGCCGCTCAGGTGGATCATGCGCCGGGCCAGGTCGACAATTTTGACGGGCTGGCCCATATCGAGCACGAAGACTTCGCCTTCGCCGCCCATCGCCCCCGCCTGGATGACAAGCTGAGCTGCCTCGGGAATGGTCATGAAGTACCGGATGATATCCGGGTGCGTCACCGTCACGGGCCCCCCTGCGGCAATCTGGGTCCTGAACAGTGGCACCACCGAGCCGCTCGAACCGAGCACATTGCCAAAGCGGACAATACTGAAACGGGTGCGCACGTTCGGGTCCTGCGCGAACGCTTGCAGGCACAATTCAGCCATCCGCTTGCTCGCCCCCATGACATTGGTCGGCCGCACGGCCTTGTCGGTGGAGATCAACACGAACGCTTCGACGTTGGCACGAATCGCTGCCTCCGCAGTGATCCGGGTACCGACCGTGTTATTCAATATGCCCTCGGTCATATTGAACTCGACAATGGGCACGTGCTTGTAGGCAGCTGCGTGATAGATGGTCTGCACCCCGTAGCGCGACATGATGCCGAAGACCCGCTCGCCGTTCTGCACCGAGCCAAGTACCGGCACCAGTTCTATCGGGAGCTCCTTCTCCGTGACAGTCTGCTGCAGCTCGTACTCTAGGGCGTACAAGGCAAATTCGGACTGCTCATACAGGACAAGGCGCGCGGGCTTGTTCTTGATGATTTGCCGGCACAGCTCGGAGCCGATAGACCCGCCGGCACCAGTGACCATGACGCTCTTGCCAGCAATGTTCTCCATCAACAGCTTCATGTTCGGGGCAACCACGTCGCGCCCCAGCAGCTCGTCGATCTCCACCTCGCGCACGTCATCCAGGCGCACCTCGCCGGAAACCATCTCCGCCATGCCGGGGACGGCCCGCACCTCGACCGCGAGTGGCTCTAGCGCATTCACGATTTCGATGCGACGGCTGCGCGAAGCGGACGGAATTGCGATCAGCACCTGGTGGATGGCAAGGCGCCTTACCAGTTCGGGTAGCTCATCGGCGCCGTGGACCTTGATGCCCGCGATGCTGAGCCCGCGCTTCTTTATGTCGTCATCCACGAATGCCATTGGCTCGTAGTCAGAGCCCACGCCCAGGGCGACGGCAAGCTGCCGCCCGGCATCGCCCGCGCCATAGATGATGACCTTCTGGCCGTGGTGGCCAAAGGACGGCAACATCCTGAATGCCGCCCGCACAAAGAACCTGCTGCACACGATATAGACGATGGCCAGCAGCCAGTAGATCAGGAGCGCCCCGCGCGGGACGTTGGACAGGCCCAGGAAGAAGATCAGCGAACCGAACATCCCGATCGAGATGGTGACCGCGACAACAATGGTCAGGATGGCCCGGTCCTCCATGTAACGCACTACCGAGCGGTACAAGCCCAATTTGATAAAAACCGGGATGGCCACCAAGGAGGTGACGAAATACAGGCTGATCGGGTACTGTGAACTGACAGCCCAATGATCCGTCCGCAAGCCGACCGCCGACCAGAGGGAAATCGGCAGCAGGAAGAAGTCGAGCACCAACATCAGAAGAATTTTCTTCTGGCGCGACATCTCGGAAATTTTCTTGAGCATCATTGAGTTACTGTTTAGTTGTCACGTTGGGCCATCACTTTGTTGGCAGGAAACCAGCCAGCGCACGAAGCGCACGGACCGTTCATGAACTAAGGGAAGGCTTCCGCCTCGACAAGAGAAGTGCCGTTCCGATCTTTGTCCGACTGGATCAACTGGCCCTCGAGCGGCCACGCAATGCCAAGCTGCGGGTCGTTCCAGGCAATGGTGCGCTCGTCTTGCTGGCTCCAATACTCAGATAACCTATAAAGCACTTCCGCCTGTTCCGAGAGCACAAGAAACCCGTGGGCGAATCCCGGCGGTATCCAGAGTTGCCGATGGCTTTCGCCCGACAGCCGGATACCTGTCCACTGACCGAAATGAGGCGATTGTCGGCGCAAATCCACCGCCACATCAAAAACTTCGCCCGACACGACCCGAATCAGTTTTCCCTGAGGGCGTTTCAACTGGTAATGCAGCCCGCGAAGCACCCCCTTAACGGATCGACTGTGGTTTTCTTGAACAAATGTGCCGCTAAAACCTGTGGCGAGTTCGAAATTCCGAGCACTAAAGCTCTCAAAAAGAAATCCACGCTCGTCCTCGAAGACTGCCGGCTCGAGGACCAGGACCTCCGGCAATGCGGTCGGCGTCGCCTTCAAACGCATGACTGATCACCCTCCTTTGCCGCTAGCGGCATGCGCCGCCGTTGCTCGCCAAGGTTCCTCGCGACGCCATGCAGCACACTTGAATCGGGGTCAGAAGAGAATTCATTGCGCATGATGGCCTGCTCGGGCAAGTATCTGATCCAGCAAGTGATGCACCCCCTGCCGCCAGTCCGGCAGGTAAATACCAAACGTCTGGCGTAGCTTGGTCGTATCCAGTCGCGCACTGGCCGGGCGCGCCGCCGCCGACGGGAATTCGCTTGCGGCGATCGCCTGGATCCGGTCCGGGTCCGTCTTGAGCGCCACGCCATGCGCCGCGGCGTAACGCAGAACTTCACTGGCGTAGCCATGCCAACTGGTCTCACCCGCGGCTGCGAGGTGATAGATGCCAGGTGAGAAAACATCGCGGTCGCCATTGAGCCACGCCCGCGCGACAATCTGCGCCGTCACGTCGGCGATTAGCGCGGCGCCGGTGGGCGCGCCAAAGCGATCTGCAACCACGCGCAGCATCGTTTGCGTGCCGCCAAGCCGCAGCATCGTTTTGGCAAAATTGTTGCCATGCCCCCCCGCCACCCAGGACGTCCGAAGTATCAGTGCCGCGGGACTCACATGGGCTATGGCTTGCTCGCCAGCCAGCTTGCTCTTACCGTAGACGGATATCGGATTGACCGCATCGGTTTCCACATATGGCGTCGCCTGACGACCATCAAAGACACAGTCAGTCGAATAATGCACCAGCAAGCTACCGAAAGCCCGCGCCTCCTCGGCAAGGACACCCACCGCAGTGGCATTCACGGCGTAAGCGCTTTCAATGTCGCTTTCCGCCTTGTCCATTCCGGTATAGGCTGCTGCATTAACGATCACATCAGGGCGGTATTCCCGCATGACGCGACGAATTTCATCGGGGCGCGACAGATCGCATGCAGCCCGGTCCGTCACAATGACGTGCCCAAGAGGGCTCAGAGAGCGCCGCAGTTCGAAACCGACCTGGCCGTTGCTTCCTGTTACAAGAAGGACGGGAATGCGATGCGCCTGATCCGGCATTTCACTCATCCCGCCCCTTTCGGTACTCACCAGACATCACATTTGTAACCCATGCCTGGTTATCGAGATACCACTGGACTGTCTTGCGTAGCCCGGTCTCGAAGGTTTCCTTGCATGTCCAGCCCAGTTCCGCCTGGAGCTTTCGCGAATCGACCGCATAGCGCCGGTCATGGCCGGGACGATCGGCGACGAAGGTAATCTGCTGCCGATACGAGCCTGTCGCCTTCGGGCGAAGCTCGTCGAGCAGATCGCATAGCGTGTGCACGACATCAAGGTTCGTCCGGGTGTTACTGCCGCCGACGTTATAGGTTTCCCCCAGCCGGCCCTTGGCGAGCACAGCCCGAACGGCCGCACAGTGATCGCCAACATAGAGCCAATCCCGCACATTCAGGCCGTCGCCATACACGGGCAGCGGCTCGCCGGCCAGCGCCTTTATCAAAACGAGCGGGATCAGCTTCTCGGGGAAATGATAAGGGCCGTAATTGTTCGAGCAGTTGGTGGTGAGGACTGGCAGGCCGTAGGTATGATGGTAAGCGCGGACCAGATGGTCTGCCGCTGCCTTGGTTGCCGAATACGGGCTGTTGGGCGCATAGGCGGTGCTTTCCGTGAATGCCGGGTCACTGGGCCGCAGGGAACCGAATACCTCATCTGTGGAGATATGCAGGAAGCGGAAGGCTTCGCGCGCTGAGGCTTCCAGACCGCTCCAGTAGGTGCGAGCGGCTTCGAGCAATGTGAAGGTGCCAACGACATTGGTCTGAATAAACCCGCCCGGCCCCTCAATCGAGCGATCGACGTGGCTTTCAGCCGCGAAGTGGATCACCGCGCGCGGCCGGTATTCCGAAAAAAGACGATCCAGCGCCATACGATCGCATATATCGGTACGCGAAAATATATGACGATTACTCCCCTTTAACGAGGCGAGAGATTCCAGGTTGCCGGCGTAAGTCAGCTTGTCGACGTTGACGACCGCGTCTGATCCGTCCTCGCGAAGCCAGTCAAGAACGAAATTGGCGCCAATGAAACCGGCGCCACCAGTGACAAGTATGTGGGACAAGACCAGTGCTCCCTGCCTATCTAATAGATCTTTGAGAACCTGGCCAGTGCCAAGCCTCCGCCTGGTCCAAAATGGACGGCGATGTTAAGTGTCTGCAGAAGTGGCGGTATTCTATCCGACCGGAAGCACCCGCTTAACCTGAGCGCCCATCTTTTTGTAGCCTGTTGTAACGTCCCACCGCGAGGTCTGGACAAAAACGACAGGCAGCACAAGTTCGATGGCTCGATTCTTCTAGCGCCGTATTTTGTGCATTATGCGTCATTTTTCAACAAATGGGTGCCAGCGTTCAGCACTGAAAAGTGCCGCGTGAATCGCGCAAACTCCCTTCTCCCAGCATCGCAAACGAACAAGCGCCGAGTTCACAAGTCGGGGCAGCCAGTGCCAAAGGTCGCGGCTGAGGAGCATCAGCGCAAACGGCAAACGGCAGAAAGCGTCGCTTTAAATCCTAGGCACTACCAGGCGACGCTGTGAGCCAAAGTCCGCTGCAAGAGAGGACGCCTGTCAAGCGTCTCTTTGTGCACAGAGGGTCAAACGCGTGCGTCATTCATTGCCCCTGGCCGCCCGGTAACGCCTTTACCGAGCCCTATTCAAGAGCCTGCGCGAGAACTGATACCACATGGCTTTGTTGATCGCTGGTCAGTCCTATCCACATGGGCAAGCGGATCAGGCAACTGGCGACACTGTCGGTGACGGTCAAGGCGCCATGCTGCCGGCCATACTCAATGCCAGCCGGGGCCGAGTGCAGCGGCACGTAGTGGAACACCGCGTTAATGCCCTGAGCTTTCAGCGTTTCCAGTACCTTCTGCCGGTCGATTCCCGGCGAAAGCAGGACGTAGTACATGTGCGCATTGTGCGTACATTCAACCGGAACAATTGGTCGTCTCAGGCGACCACTAGCCTCCAGGTGGGCCAGTTGCTCATGGTAGACGCTCCAGAGCGCAAGCCTGCGTGCAGTCAGGGAGTCGGCCTCTTCAAGCTGCGCCCACAGGAAGGCTGCGGTCAACTCGCTTGGCAGAAAGGACGAGCCAACCTCCTGCCAGGTGTACTTATCCACTTCACCCCGAAAGAAGCGACTTCGGTCGGTGCCTTTCTCCCGAATGATCTCCGCTCGGAGGGCCAGTTCCGGATCATTGACCAGCAAGGCGCCCCCTTCGCCCGAGATGACATTCTTCGTCTCATGAAAGCTATAGGCGCCAAGGTCGCCAATAGCCCCAAGCGCACGCCCCTTGTAGCTCGCCATAACTCCCTGCGCTGCGTCCTCCACGACCTTGAGGCCATGGCGTTTTGCAATGGCCATAATGGTGTCCATTTCACAAGCCACGCCGGCGTAGTGAACGGGAACGATAGCTCGGGTACGGGGCGTAATGGCTGCCTCGATCAGGCCCTCGTCGAGGTTCAGCGTATCCTCACGGATATCGACAAAAACCGGCACCGCCCCCCTCAGCACGAAGGCATTCGCCGTCGAGACAAATGTGTAAGACGGCATAATGATTTCGTCGCCCCGCTGCACGTTCAGGAGCAGGGCCGCCATTTCCAATGCCGCGGTACATGAATGCGATAGGAGCGCCTTCGCACTTCCGGTTTTCTGTTCGAGCCATCCATGACACTTCTTGGTGAACGGCCCGTCACCTGCCAGTGATCCGTTGAAATGGGATTCAGCGATGTAATAGAGCTCTTTCCCCGTCATATGGGGCCAGTTGAACGGTATGCGGTTTTGGTTATTCATAGCAGAGTATTTCCGGCAGGCTTTTTACAACCCAATAGAATGGGATTGTCAATGCTATCTTCTCAGACGGGACCAACCGTAGTCGGCATTTTCTTTTTTGCCACGACGAGACGGGAGCCGCCGATAGCGAAGTTTACCCCTAGTCGAGTCAAATAACGCTCGATATCCAAGACCACTTTCAGCAAGCGATTAAGCACAGGGTTGATTTCAAATTCCGCAAGTGGGTTGAACTCCTCCCCGGATCCCGCACGCCGACGCGAGATCAGCATGGCAGGGAGTAAAAGAGATGTAAACGACGTGCTACGAACAATGTCAAAGCCAGCGCGGCCGAGCTTCTCATGAAGGTCCTGGGCGGAGTAGCGCCGCACATGGCAAGCATACGAGTCAGCAGCACTCCACAGCCAACTGTGCTGAGGGACGGTGATCAGTAATCCACCACCTGGCTTGATTGCGCGATGGAGATTCTCCAGAACGGTCTCATCCTCCTCAATATGCTCAATGACGTCAAAGGCGGCTACCACGTCAAACTCGTCAACATAGGGAACGCGACGCGCATCCATTTGGACAAAATCTGCCGTCTTCAAACGGCTTGCCGCTAAAGCGAGACCGTCGGCGAAGATCTCGCTGCCGACGAGGTGGGCTTCAGGGAATGCACGGGAGACACTGGACAAGACGAAGCCTGTCCCACACCCGACCTCCAGGAAGGATTCAAGTCCGGAGAAGTATTTCTTCAGCGCCCATTCAATCAGCTTGTTCCGCGACTGAAACCAAAAATTCCCCTCCTCGAGTCGAACTAAAGTACCAAAATATTCGGCCTTGAATCCCCCTCCCGCCATGCATAAATCGGCAGCCCAAGCGGGAAATCCATTCACCATCTGGGGAGAAAAATGGCACACCGGGCAGCCAGAATCCGTTGACGAATAAAGACCGCTACATTGAGGACAGGCGATCATGATCGGCGCGTCTCCCTCGATTGAGGGAAAACAAAGAAATTAAACATCAGAAATAGAAACCCGGCCACCACAAACACTGCTATGGCTTGAACCAACTGGTGCGAATAGCCTAACCGATTGACAAAAAAATACAACATAGAAAAATTCAAACCGTAGCCAATAAGGTGAGTCGCCCAATAGCGAACCAGACTATGCAGCGCTTTTCCATCATGGGCGAACGCCCACTGGCGATTGCCAAAAAACCCAAGCATTGCGCCTATGGAATAGAGCAGCGACATGGCCAACATTGGCTTGACGCCCAGCCACGTAACCAGAATATATATTCCATATCCCGCAGCATTACTAAGCAAGCCAACCAGAACATAGCGAAATAACGTAGATCCTAGTCGCCTTTGACGCTCACTCACATACGGCGACTCCAAAGCCGGTTCTTCCATAACCATTTCCATTGTAAAGCATTAGCCATCTGCCTTTATGAGCAAAAACAAATGGATATTCGATCATTTCCGAGTCCCAACCAGATGCAGATGTCCCAATGCCGACATCCTCGAGACGCGACAGCCAGTTATCGCCATCGTCACTCGTCGCATAGCCAATGCGATAGCTTGTTTTGTCTCCACTACGATAGGAAAACCACATATGGTAGCCATCGCGCTCATTGCCGATGACCGTCGGGCGGGAAAAAGCTTGCGAAACTCCCAGCTTGTAGGGAACCGCCAGGCCACCCTTCACCCAGTTCCGACCATCGCACGACGTGGCCCGGTTGATCACATGAAGCATCTCTCCATTGCCAGCATCCCAGGTCAGCGTTGAGCCGTACCACATTCGATACGATCCATCATGCTCACGCGACACCCAAGGGTAGGACAGGCTGATAGGATCTAGTTCATCGAGCGCCATAAACGGCGAATGGCCATCCAGCTGCAGCTGCCAATCACGCCCGACCGTCAGTCTCAGTCGCCCAACCTCGCCTCGCCAATGCTCACCCGGAGGACACTGCCAGCCCATGAAGAGGATATATTGATATCCATCCACCTCGTAGCAATTCCCTATGCTCACTCCATGCGAGTAAAACGTGTCCTCGCTCCCGTGCCCGAAGACAGGCCGATCATGAACATAAACAACTTCATTTTTCACAACGTCCAGATCGACAAAACCTACCGACGAGCGGTTTTGCTCGTCGCGTCCGCTATAGAAAACGCGATACACATCGCCGTCCAACAGGATGGGCAACGGGTTCGCCGCATGAGTTAAGAGCTTGGGATGAATTCCCTGAGGGTTATAGACCTGCCCCAGCTTTGCCCAACGCATTTCCAACCTCCTAAATCTTCCTCAGCTTGGAGCTAGGTACTTTCGAGCGCGGCGTGGCAGCGCCGACATAGACCCCTTCTGCCTCTGCATCACCAAGCAGCAAGGCTCCAGCACCCACCACGCACCTCACGCCGATTTTAATGTGATCACGCAATGTCGCATTCACCCCAACAAAACATTGCTCTCCGATGTCAACGCCCCCTGAGACAACAACATGCGACGCAATGAAACAGTGATCCCTAACGATCGAGTGATGTCCAATGTGGTTTCCGCTCCACAATGTGACGTTATTTCCGATCGTAACGAACGGTTGAATTGTATTATCTTCAAGAATGAAGCAGTTTTCCCCGATATTCCCATCGTTCAGGACGGATGCGCGCGGGCTGACAAAGCTTGCCAGACGGTATCCTAATTTCTGAGCCTCAAGGTATTTTTCCTTGCGCACAGCATTGAGCTTGGAATAACTAAGCGCAACAAATAGCTCATACTCTCCTGGCGGGTACCGATCAACCACCTCCTGAAACGCAACGATTGGCAAGCCACAGAACGTCTTGTCCGTCAGATAGGCTGCGTCCACTGTAAAGGCGGCAATCTCATATTCCGACTCCCTACTGAAATAAAAATACGCAAGCTGGGCGATCTCACCGGCACCAAATATAACCAGTTTCTTTCTCACGATTATTTTCTCACAATCATAGTGAATTCATACAATCCGTAATCATGAAAAAGTGCGACATTCCGCGAGTAGCGGCGCTTACACAGATCAAACAATCGACACGGGTCTGCATAATACAGATAATCGCGAGTTTTATCTGAGTCGGAATACGAGGTTAAGCAGTTAAATGCAAAGCCGACTCGACTGCTCTGGTTGAGCACATCCAATGTCATCTCAAGGTATTCATGCCATTTGGCATCCGATTGATCCAGGCGGACATTAAATATGCCGCTCGCAATACCATAATCGGCAACCTGATCCGGCTCCCCAGAGAGAACGAAACGCGCATTCTGACTGCCCTTCTGGCGCTGCTCGGCTGCAAGAATCATGTTCTCGGAGACATCAATACCCGTGTAAGAGAAATCTCCGTATTCGTTGCACAGAAAATCATAGAGTGCACCGTAACCACAACCTAAGTCATTCAATGTGAACTGGCACGAGCCATCAATAACCTTACACAGTTGCTTGAAACGAAGAATCTGGCCTTCCTCGCCGTTCCAGTCGACACCACGCGGGCCCTCACCATGTTCTGCGAGTTTCTCAGAGTAGTATGTAGAAACAGCCGACAGGATCGGATCATTAGCAATACTACTCATGAATTACGCTCCCCGGGACAGGGTTTTGCTTCAAAAAAAAGCACCAACGCCCGTCTGGAGCCGGCGCACAACTTTTGGAGAAAATGCAAAGGGAACAATGTATAATAATTCAGCACCACCCCCAGCAACGATGGGAAATAGGTCTTGTATTTTACCGATCGCCGTCCCGACTGCTTTGTCCGCTCCAGAGTTGACAAAGATAATTTCTGTCGTTCGCTCCTGCTCACCAGGAAATTGGACACCGGCAGTAACAGGTTGGAGACTGGGAAGGTCAACCCGGCGATGTGCAGGAGTTTCCAGCCACTAGCGCTCACCAGCCCTTGTACCCCGGCCCTGGTATAACGCCGGCAATGTCCGGCAATATCATCCTCAATGCCCCAATGTTCAGGCGATGCAGGTACCAAGGCAAACATAACCCCATCTTGCTTTAGGCACTCGGAAGACTTGTTCATGAAGGCGGATTGCTTGTCGTCCTCCAAATGCTCCATGACCATGCATGAAATCACCAAATCGACCTTTTCAGGTATCTCGGAGGAGAGATAATCCGCGTTGACAGGTAGAAATCGTTCCTCAGCAATTTCGCGGGCAAAGCGATTGCCTAGCGAAGCAATCGTTTTCGCTTCAAGGTCATAGGAACGACCAGACCATCCATAATCAAGCAGAAGGCGCGTAATTTCCCCGCTTCCCGGCCCAACTTCGATGA
The DNA here is from genome assembly GCF_052113425.1 of Cupriavidus sp. YAF13. Taxonomy (NCBI): domain Bacteria; kingdom Pseudomonadati; phylum Pseudomonadota; class Betaproteobacteria; order Burkholderiales; family Burkholderiaceae; genus Cupriavidus; species Cupriavidus sp. YAF13. The sequence goes on along the minus strand of NZ_JBFRDD010000009.1, from coordinate 112,718 downwards.
AGCGCCCCGGGCGGAGCCGGCGTAAGCGCTCCCGCAGGTACATAAGCTGCAGCAGGGTACCCGGTGGCAAGACTACCATGGTAGCCGCCTCCTCCAAGAGGCGCCGGAAAAAAGCTGGATCTCCCGGCCAAGTTGCCTCATTTCTGTAGATCGTTGGGATAACATTAATATCTCTTGCCTTCTCGCGTAGAGAGATAATCGGCAACGGAATCAGGCTCCAGATAATTGAAGCCCAGCACTTCCCTCGCCTCACTCGGAAGATCCAGATCATTCATGTTGTTTGGAATCCTGATCTGTTGCTTGAAATACGGGATATTATATACATGATTCACCGCGCGCCTAACTGCCTGCGACCCATTAAATCCGCCCGTATGAAACAGCATACAGTCAAGCAAAATGAATGACCCCGCCCTTGCCTCGATCTGAACAGCATTTTTCTGCACGTAACCTGGAGAAGGAAACTCCTCAGATTTATGTGACGCCGGCAGTACAATGGTGGCCCCATTTTCGCATGTAAAGTCGTCAAGGCAAAACAGTGCATTAATAGCAAGTGGTCTCGACGACACGAAATGCTGATAAGGCAAATCGCGATGCCACGCACCCTGATTGTAGGTTTCTTGAGGAGGGTTGATTACGCCGTTTTGCTGATTGAGAATAAATTTCCCGAGAATCAGCTTCTTCAGCACGAATAGCAGGTTTTCATTTAGCGCAAGTCTAAGAAAAACTTCACCTCCATGCGTGAGCGGCGATCGCATAGCATGATATTCATTAAGCGCTCTGAGCCTTAGCTCCCCATAGGTTTCGATGTAGCGCTCTCGAGTACGATCAAATTCCTCCGATATATTTTGGAGTTCCGCTACCGAATATCCCGAATGCAAAATCGCATATCCGATATTCCTGACTTGCTCGGCAATCTCGTCAAGGTCGGACTCGCACTGGGTCCGCTGCAGTATGCCGTAGGATGCGCTAGGAAAATGCTTCGCTGTAGTCATTTCTGGAAATCGGATTCCTGCGAACCCCGATAAATCTGCCGCACTATTGAATATGGCCGCCGCTTAACCTCGGAGAAGACCTTGGAAATATAAATCCCCTGGATTCCCATGAAGAAAATTATCAGGCCCGAAAAAAACCAGATCGACGCAATAATGGACGTATACCCATCCGGCGGCGATGCAATAAAGAAATACCTGACAGCCAGGTAAGCAATATATCCTAGCGCCGAGATTGAGATAAGCAGCCCCGTGTAGAATGTAAACACCAGCGGCAGGCTACTGAAAGATGTAACCGCATTGACTAGGTGACTAAATTTTCGCGAAAGCGAATAAGTCGTAGGACTGGTAGAGTGTTTATGGACAATCTGTTGGCATTGTTTAAACCCCGTAACGATCCACAGCCCACCAATATTGAGCTCGCGCTCCCTGTGCAGGAGTAGTGCGTCGACATAGCGTCTCGACATAAGTCGCGCGGTGACGATGTTGTTAGGCTGCCTTATTCCAGTAAGTACGCGAAATAGCCGATAGAACAAATCGCCCGCAGCCTGCTCGAAGTATCCGCCCTTTCGCCTGGATTGAACGCCAAAAACAACATCACTTGCTTCGGCATCCATCTGCTTTTGAAAGCTAATTCCCCATTCCGGCTCCTCCTCAAGATCGCTATCGATCAAGAAGACTCTTTCGCCTCGGGCGTTCGCCAACCCCGTCATCATTGCCTTGTGATGGCCGAAATTTCGAGACAAATCGACGACTACAAGATGCGCATCCGATTCGCCAAGTTTTATTGCCAGATCCAGGCTATGGTCGGGTGACCCGTCATTTACCAAAACGATCTCGTAGTCATCACCCGCAAGCTGCCTGGCGACAGCACTCGCTCGTTGATAGAATTCAACAATATAAGGTGCCGACTGATAGAGGGTCGCGACAATGGAGAGCTTCATGAGTTTACATACCTCATGTACCGGGATGCGCTACTACCGCAATTAAACAGCAAATCAAGAATGCTGACCCCATGGACAAACTCGCCCCAAAGCTGCGGATACTCAGGATAACCAGAGTAATCAAACCAGGATACTTTGATCCCCTTCTCGCTGAATACACTTTCTTCGATGTAATCCTTGGCCGAGGGCCCGGAGATATACTCTGTACCCCCGGCCTGGGCACAAAGGTCCGCCAGCCGCTCAGTCTTTCCATCACTAAGCACGTAGTCCCATGAGTTTGAAATGACTGTATCGATCCCCAGATATTTACAAATGGCATCGATAAACCGGCGATTCAATTGCGAGAGATGTGTGTAACGCTCATCGAGATAGAGCGGCGCGAGCCAGCTCTTGATTTCGTCAAAGCATTTTGCACGCCGATAGTTTTGCTCGAGTGTTTTCCAATGAGCAAGTGCCCAAGCCGCACCGTCAATCTCCGTGTCCTTGATTTTTTGATCGTACCTTCCTTTAACCTGGACCGGCACGGTAAGCCACTGCACATTTTGAGGTGTCTTGAACTGATTACGGTTGCGCCAGTCGCGTTTTGTGTACTGCATGTCGTCATAGAGGATAAATTCATCCACTGCGGCAATCATGTCGAAATATCCCTTCCAGGGAATATAGTTGGACTGGAGGATAGCGATTTTCTTCAAGAGTCGGCCTTCCTTTGTTCCTCGCATGCAGCCACTGCCGCATCAGCGCTATGACTGGGCTTGTGCAACTGCTGAATTTGGCCGTTGGGGAACCCAAGAGTACCGACCATCTTAAAGTCCCCCCGCCCATCAGCCGCAACGCTGGCCAGAACGTCTAGTGAAATTGGGCGCGGGCCATGGGGGTTGAGCGCCGAAATCACAGTCAGCGCAGCCTCGGACGTCTGCTTTGCCATGTAAGCCAACCAACCGCCAACCGCACTCTGCTCCAATATGGGGAACCCGTGGGCAAACCCTTGCGGCGCCCAGATCTGGCGCAAGTTCTCTGCAGTCAAATTCACTCCTACCCACCTTCTAAACGTTACGGAGCCTAGCCGTATGCCGCGAGCGGCACGCCGAATATCTCACGAATATATCTGGTCCATCAGCACACGGACACCCTGCGTCCAATCTGGCACGTCTCTTGCGGCCTGGCCGCTCGAGGTCGGAATTAGAGGAGCGCAGCACCAACCGTGCCGCGTCGCATGTCTCCATCGACCGGGCGCCTTACAGGCGCATCCTTAACGCCACACCCCACGCCTGCGCGTGACGCATGCCTTTCGCAATGCATAGCCGTGCCGGAAGCTCTGCCCGGCAGTGGTGAGGTGAAATGTGCTCGAAGGGATACTGGCCCAATCGTCATTTAGCCAGTTGCGCAGAACATTCAGCGCAGTTGTACCCACGACAAGCGCGGCAGTGGCCGGCGCGTCAAATTCGTCCATGACCACCTGCAACTGATCACCCTTGCGCGCCGAGGCAAGTATCGTCTTTGTGAAATTCCAGCCGTGCGCCCCGCGGCCCACGACAGTATTCCGACAGTACCTACCCTGCACCGCCGAGAGAATGGCTAGAATCTCTAGCCTGCCGCGAGTGGCGATATTCTATCCGAACCGATTCCATGGCGGCCCATCAGTACGGCGTGCCCCAATAGTCCAACAGAGTCAATAGATCCGAATGACCCTACAAAAATATGCCATTGGAGATCTGCAGGGCTGCTCCACGTCGTTCCTTGAACTGCTCGAGCAGCTGCCGCCGACAGCGAAACTGCGCTTTGTTGGCGACTTAGTCAACCGCGGTCCCGCTTCCGCAGAGACTCTGCGCCTTGTGAGACAAATCGGCGCGCGCGCTGAATCCGTCCTCGGCAACCACGACATCCACCTGCTGGCAGTCGCTGCCGGCGTGCGCAAGCGCGGCCGCACCGACACACTCGACGACATCCTTGATGCACCAGATTGCGACGAATTGATCACATGGCTGCGACATCGCCCCCTGGCCATCCATGAGGACGGCTTCCTGCTCGTGCATGCCGGCGTACTACCGCAATGGACGGCCGGGCAGACGATGGAACTAGCGGCAGAAGTCGAGCAAGAACTGCGCGGCCCCAACTGGCAGGCTTTCCTGGCCAACATCTTCGGCAACGCGGCAGTCCGTTGGGATGCGGCCCTGCGCGGCATCGAGCGCCACCGCGTAGTGGTCAACGCCCTCACCCGCCTGCGCTTTTGCAGCGCGGACGGCGTGATGGACCTGAAGGCCAAGGATGGGCCCGGCAGCATGCCCGCGGGCATGCTGCCCTGGTTCGACGTTCCAGGCCGCCTGACCGAAGACACCACCGTGGTTTGCGGACACTGGTCCACGCTTGGGCTGGTAATGCGCCCCAACCTCATGGCGCTGGACACGGGATGCGTCTGGGGTGGCAAGCTCACGGCGGCGCGGCTGGCGCCGGACCCGGCGCAGCGCTCACTGATCCAGGTGGATTGCCCGCAATACTGCGATCCACTCGCTTGAGCCAACGGCCGCGCAGGGGCAAATTACGGCGCGGCAGCCGGCGCGGGCGAATCCGCAGCTTCGCCCGCCTCTCTGACGTCAGGTTCGTTTCCGGCGCCGCCATTGACGCGCCCCGCCAGTTCTGCGGCATGCTCTTGCGCACCCTGGCTCAGGTGGGTCACCACTTCCCGCGCGGCCTCGGCCAGTTCGCGCCGGCTAGCGCTGGCGGCAGTCAAGGCCGGGGCGAAGCAAAGCCTGGCGATGATCGGCGGCGCCCGCAGGATGGAATCGAGCGTCTGCAGTAGAGTCAGATCCCCGATATACGCCGGCGCCGTGGTTGGCTGCCCTGTAGCCGCATCCAGATAAGCCAGCCCAACAGGCTGCACCGGCAGCCCGCCCGAGATCGGCGCCTGCATCAGATTGGCATGGAACGGCAGCACGCTGCTGCCATCCGTGGTGGTCCCCTCGGGAAACACGCAAACCAAATCGCCCTGCAGCATCACATCGGTGATGGCATGCAGTACCCGATGCGCATCTCGCTTGCGCGCCCGTTCGATGAAGATGGTGCCGGTCTGCCCGCACAGCCAGCCGATCACGGGCCAGTCGCGAATTTCCGACTTGGCCACGAAGCGCACGGGCTGCCAGCAATTGATGACGTAGATGTCCAGCCAGGAGATGTGGTTGGACACCACCATAGCCCCATGCGGGGGCTGCTCCCCGGGCCCCAGTCCCAGCACCTCGACCGTCACCCCGCAGATCCGCAGCAACCGGCGCGACCAGCGCCGGATGTGCGATTGCCGCGACTCTACGCCGAGCCAGGGGAACAGCACCGCGCAGGTCAGGAGGCCGCGCAGCAGATGGAGGATCAGAGCGATCTTGCGCAGCCAGATCATGCCTGCCCCACTGACGAACTCGCTTGCGCCATCTTGTCCGACTTCCCTCGGCCCGGCATGGCGCTCAGTGCAGTTCGTAGACGACGTGGCCGCCGACCAGCGTGGTGCGCACGCGCCCACGCATCTCGTAGCCGAGCCACGGCGAATTCTTGCCCTGGCTCTTGAGCGCGCGCCGCTCGACCTTCCATTCCTGCTCAGGATGGAAGATGCAGATATCGGCGGCGCTGCCTGCGGCCAGTGTGCCGGCAGCCAGGCCGAGCACGCGGGCCGGCTCGGCCGTGATGCGGGCGAGCGCCTTGCCCAGCGGCACCTTGTGCTCCTCGGCCCAGCGCAGTGTCAGCGGCAGCAGCAGTTCCAGCCCGGTGGCGCCTGGCGAGGCTTCGGCGAAGGGCAGCAGCTTTTCGTCGTCGTCCACGGGGGTGTGGTCCGAGCACAGGGCATCGATGGTGCCATCGGCCAGACCCGCCACGATGGCGTCGCGATCGCGCGCGCTGCGCAGCGGCGGCGAGAAGCGCATCTGCGAGTTGAAGTAGCCGATGTCCATATCGGTCAACGACACGTGGTGGATATTGACGTCGCAGGTGACCGCGAGGCCTTCGCGCTTGGCCTGGCGTACCAGCTCGATGCCGGCGGCGGAGGACAGCCGGCACAGGTGCACGCGCGCGCCGGTGCTGCGCATCAGCTCGAAAATGGTGTGCAGGCGCACCGTCTCGGCGATCACCGACATCCCGGACAGCCCCAGGCGAGATGCCACGGCGCCGCTGGCGGCCACGCCGCCACCGAGGTAGGGATCCTCCGGGCGCAGCCAGACCGTGAAGCCGAAGGTCTTCGCATACTGCAGCGCGCGCAGCAGCACCTGGGTATTGCGGATCGGCGCCTCGGCCTGCGAGAAACCGATGCAGCCGGCCTCAGTCAGTTGCGACATCTCGGTCAGCGTTTCACCGTTGAGGCCCAGCGTCAGCGCGCCCAGCGGATAGACGTGCGTCTGGTTAAGGGTGCGGGCGCGGTACTTGAGCATCTCGACCAGGCCCGGCTCGTCGAGCACGGGGTCAGTGTCGGGCGGGCAGACCAGGCTGGTCACGCCGCCGGCGGTGGCCGCCGCCACTTCGGATTCGAGCGTGGCCTTGTATTCATAGCCCGGCTCGCGCAGCCGCGCGGACAGGTCGACCAGGCCGGGGCAGACGATCAGCCCGGCCGCGTCGATGGTCTTGTTGGCGTGGAAGTCCGCCGGCGCGCTGCCCACGCCGACGATCTTGCCGGCGGCAATGTAGAGGTCTTGCTGCGCATCGACGTTCGCGGCCGGGTCGATCAGGCGGCCGCCCTTGATGTGGATCTTCATATCGTGTCGCTTGGCTTGTATTCGGTTGTTCTGGCTTGCCTGGACCTTGTCGGTCGGGCGCTATCCGTCATGAGGTCAGTCGTGGTTTCCGGCCACGATGCCCATCACGGCCATGCGTACCGCAATGCCGAAGGTCACCTGGTTGAGGATCACGGACTGCGGCCCGTCGGCCACGGCGGAGTCGATCTCCACGCCACGGTTCATCGGGCCCGGATGCATCACGATGGCATCGGGCTTGGCCAGCGCCAGACGCTCGGGTGTGAGGCCATAGGCCTTGAAGTATTCCTGCGCCGAGGGCAGCAGCGCGCCGCTCATGCGCTCGTTCTGCAGGCGCAGCATGATCACCACGTCCACGCCCTTCATCCCCTCTTCCATATTGTGGAAGACGCGCACGCCCATCTGCTCCAGCCCCGAGGGCAGCAGCGTGCGCGGCCCGATGGCGCGCACTTCGGGCACGCCCAGCGTGGTCAGCGCGTGGATGTCCGAGCGCGCCACGCGCGAGTGCAGGATGTCACCCACGATGGCGACCGTGAGATTGGTGAAATCCTTCTTGTAGTGGCGGATCGTGTACATGTCGAGCAGCCCCTGCGTGGGGTGCGCGTGGCGGCCGTCGCCCGCGTTGATGACATGGACATGGGGCGCAACGTGCTCGGCGATGAGGTACGGCGCGCCGGAGCTGGCATGGCGCACGACGAACATGTCGGCCGACATCGCCGACAGGTTGTTGATGGTGTCGAGCAGCGACTCGCCCTTGCTCGTGGACGAGGCGTTGATGTTCAGGTTGAGCACGTCCGCCGACAGCCGCTTGGCGGCAATCTCGAAGGTGGTGCGGGTACGCGTGGAGTTCTCGAAGAACAGGTTGAACACGCTTTTGCCGCGCAGCAGCGGCACCTTCTTCACTTCGCGGTCGGAGTCAGACAGCGAGACGAACTGGCTGGCAGTGTCGAGGATGTGCGCGACCATCTCGCGCGACAAGCCCTCGATCGAAAGCAGGTGCTTGAGCTCGCCGTTCTTGGTCAGTTGCGGGTTGCGGAACGTCTTGATCATGGCAGGTAGAAAGGGCCGGGCGGTGGCGGTGGCTGGTCTGGGCAGGTCTGGGTCTGGCTTGCCGGCGTGCCGTTGCGGGCGCGCCGGCCGGTGGGCTGGGCAGGCTTAGTTGCCGGTGGCCTCGTCGGCGAAGGCAAAGCGCATGTCGGAGCCGGTGCCCTCATGCGACAGCACCAGCGTGGTCCCGGGCGGCAACGCGACGTGCGTGGCAGCAAAGTCCGCAGCCGCCGGCAGTTCGCGGCCGCCGCGATCGACCAGCACGGCCAGCGCCACGCGGGCCGGGCGGCCATAGTCGAACAGCTCGTTGACGGCAGCACGGATGGTGCGCCCGGTGGCCAGCACGTCATCGATCAGCAGGATCTTGCGGTCTTGCACGTCAAAGGGCAGCGTGGTCGGCTGGGCCTGGCTGTGCAGGCCCTTCTTGGCATAGTCGTCGCGGTGGAAGGCAACGTTGATGACCCCATGGGCCGCCAGCTGCAGGTCCGCGGCGAGCCGCTCGGCAATCCAGGCGCCGCCGGAATAGATGCCGGCGACCGACCATTGCGCGCGTTCGGCCTCAGGCAGCGCGGCCTGCACCTGGTCACGCAGCGTACGGTAGAGCGCCTCGGCGTCGAGAGAGGAAGTCTGGGTCATAGCGGATGCTGGTCGAAGTACTGTTGCAGGATGATGCTGGCGGCCTCGGCGTCGAGCGCGCCCTTGCGGGCGCCGGCCATCTCGGCGGCGATCGACGTGTAGCTTTCGTCCACCCAGGCCACCGGCAGGCCGAAGCGGCCGTTCAACTGGTTGCCGAAGCGGCGTGCGAGCCGCATCGATGGCTGCTGGCTGCCGTCCGGATTGGTGGGCATGCCCACCACCAGCTGCACCGGCGCCCACTCATTGATCAGTGCGGTCACCGCCTCGAAGCGGCCTTCCACGGTGATATTGGGGATGATGACGAGCGCACGCGCCTCGCGCGTGACGAAGTTGCCAAGCGCAACGCCGATCTTCTTTTCGCCGTAATCGAAGGCCAGGACGGTGCCGTCGGTGGGCAACTGGCGCGGCGCTGGCGTCGCCCCGTCGTCAGGCATGCCCAGCCTCGCCCGAGAGCATGGTGAAGTCGATGCCCAACAGGCGTATGGCGGCGGCGAAGCGTTCCTCGGGGGGCACGCTGAAGATGATTTCGGGGTCGGCCTGGACGGTCAGCCAGCCATTGCGGCTGAGTTCTTCCTCCAGCTGGCCCGCACCCCAACCGGCATAGCCGAGCGTGAGCAGGAAGCGTTGCGGGCCGCTGCCGTTGGCCACGGCCTCCAGCACATCCTTGGAGGTGGTCATCTCGAGTCCGCCGGGCACGGCCAGCGACGAGACATAGATGCCGACCGGATCATGCAGCACGAAACCGCGCTCGGTCTGCACCGGTCCGCCGAAATAGACCGGCTGCTGCGCCACCGGCTGGATCTCCAGCTTGAGGTCGATCTTGTCGAACAGGGTGGCCATATCGATATCGATAGGCCGATTGATCACCAGGCCCAGCGCGCCGCGGTCGTTGTGCTCGCACAAGTAGACGACGGAACCCGAAAAAGTCGGGTCTGCCATGCCGGGCATGGCAATCAGGAACTGATTGGTGAGATTGATTGGGGCTTCCAGCGTCGCCATTCCTGCATTTTATCAAATCGTTGCCATCCGTCCGGAAAAGATTCGCGGAATGCCGCAACGCAACATTCCGACGCTTGCCCGGTGCGCTTGCTTGCTGGCCTCTGTGCCAGCGTCAATGCTTGCTTGCCGCCGCCCGCCTATTCCTTGCGCGTCAGCGCGGCCAGGTCTTCCGGCGTCAGCCAGCGCCAGTCTCCCAGCGCCAGGGTCGGCTCCAGCACCAGCCCGCCGATGGCGCTGCGGTGCAGGGCTTCCACATGGTTGCCAGCCGCGGCCACCATGCGCTTGACCTGGTGGTACTTGCCCTCGGTCAGGCTAAGGCGCAGGCTGCGCTCGCCGGTAGCCTCGCAGGCGGCCGCCGCGATCGGGGCCGGCTCGTCCTCGAGTTGCACGCCCGCCACCAGCGCATCGACCTGCTCTTGGGTGACCGGCTCGGCGGTCGTCACTTCGTAGACCTTGGGCACCTTCTTCTTGGGCGAGGTCTGGGCGTGGATGAACTGGCCATCGTCCGAGAGCAGCAGCAGGCCGGTGGTGTCCTGGTCCAGCCGCCCGACCGCCTGCACTTCGCGCTGGCGCAGCGGCACCGGCAGCAGGTTGTACACGCTGGGATGGTGGCGCGGGCGCTGCGAGCATTCGTAGCCCACTGGCTTGTTCAGCAGGATGTAGGCCTTGGTGTGGCCGATCCAATCCTCGCCGTCCACAGTCAGGCGCAGGCCGTCGACCTCGAACTTGGCGCCCGGATCCTCGCACAGGGTACCGTCGACCTCCACCAGGCCGGCCCCGATCAGGTCGCCGCAATAGCGGCGGGTGCCGAAGCCTTGGGATTGGAGGATGCGGTCGAGTGTCATGGCCATGGCTTGCTTCTTGATATCTGAATGACTGGATTGCTGGATTACTGAAATACGGGCCGGCCTGTTCGGCGCTGCGGACAACGCCGGCCGGCATGCCGGGCCAGCCCGCGCGCGCGGCGCATGCCTGACGCTATGGTAGGGTAACAGGCTTCGCCAGCCCAACTTCCGGAACGCCCGATCTTGCCCCCATCCCCCTCCGACGCCCGCCTACCCTATCGGATCGACCGGCAGTTCGAGCGCGGCCTGGTGTGGTTCCGGCGCGACCTGCGCGCCGACGATCACGCGGCGCTGCATTATGCCCTCAAGCACTGCCGCCAGGTATGGTGCGTCTTCGTTTTCGACCGCGAGATCCTGGATCCGCTGCTGGCGCGCGGCCTGGCGGCCGACCGCCGGGTGGCGTTCATCCTGGCCTCGCTGGCCCCGCTGGACGAAGCGCTGCGCGCGGCCGGCGGCGGCCTGATCGTGCTGCACGGCCACGCGCGCACAGCCATTCCCGAGCTGGCCGCCGAGCTTGGCGTCACCGCCGTGTTCGCCAACCACGACTACGAGCCCGCCTCGCTGGCCCGCGATGCCGAGGTCAGGCAAGCGCTGGCGGGCCAGTCCTGCGCCTGCTTCAGCTTCAAGGACCAGGTGATCTTTGAGCGCGACGAGATCCTGACCGGCCAGGGCAAACCCTTCTCGGTCTTCACGCCCTACAAGAACGCCTGGCTCAAGGCCTTGCTTGCGTTCGACCTCAAGCCCTACCCGGTCGAGCCTTATCTGAAGTCGCTGGCCGTCCCGCCGAAGGCTTACGTACGGCCGCTGCCCACGCTGGAGGCACTGGGCTTCGCCCCCTCCAACCTGGCCGAGATCACCATGCCCACCGGCAGCGCCGGCGCCCACGCGCTGTTCGACGAGTTCTGCGAGCGCATAGGCGACTACACGCGCCGGCGCGATTTCCCCGCCCTGCGCGGCCCGAGCTACCTGTCGGTGCACCTGCGCTTTGGCACCCTGTCGATCCGCACGCTCGCCCGCACCGCCCACGCCGCCACGCTGCGCGGCGGCGCCGAGAGCGCTGGCGCCGCTACCTGGCTGTCCGAGCTGATCTGGCGCGATTTCTACTTCATGATCCTGCACCACCACCCCCGCGTCGCAGTTGGGTGCGCCTTCCATCCCGCCTACGATGCCATCCGCTGGATCGATGGCAACACCGGCGAGCGCTACTTCCAGGCCTGGTGCGACGCCAGGACCGGCTACCCGCTGGTGGACGCCGCCATGCTGCAGATCCGGCAAAGCGGCTACATGCATAACCGGCTGCGCATGGTGGTAGCGAGCTTCCTGGTGAAGGACCTCGGCGTGGACTGGCGGCGCGGCGAGCAGTACTTCGCCGACCAGCTCAACGACTTCGACTTCTCCGCCAACAACGGCGGCTGGCAGTGGGCCGCCTCCACCGGCTGCGATGCCCAGCCCTACTTCCGCATCTTCAACCCGACCACGCAGTCTGAGAAATTCGACCCGCAGGGACGATTTATCAGGAAGTACCTGCCGCAACTGGCGCGCCTGCCGGACAAGTACATACATGCACCGTGGACAGCCTCGGAAGACGTGTTGTTCGCAGCCGGGGTCAAGCTAGGGGAAAACTATCCGCGGCCGATCGTGCAACACGACGTGGCACGCAAGGAGACCCTGGCGCGGTATGCGGTAGTGAAGGAAAAGCGAGGAACCGACTCTGCACAGCCCGAGGGCGACTGAGAACCGAGGAGCCGTAAGCGACGATTCGTTGCGGCCGTGATTCCCACCCGGAGGGCGGGAATCACCCGTGCGCGATGCGAAGCGAGCCGTGGAGGTGTGCCAAGGCCGTATGGGGCGCCTCGGGATTCGGCGAAAAGCGCGGAAAAGAGGGACCCATGTTTGAGTATCGCCTTAAGGCGATGCGAGTTTGGGTCCCGGCCGCTCTTTTCGTCGAATCCCGAGGGGGTGTCGCCCCATCCGGCGCGCCTTTTTTGCCTACTTTTTTGGCAAGACAAAAAAGTAGGTCGCCGCCCCGCAGGGGTGGTGAAGCTGCAGTTGCAGTTGACGCTAAGCCCTTGAAGCTTAAGCCGATTTTGCAGTTGCAGTTGACATCAACCCAAACTCGACTCCTCAAGCCGCCAAAATCGCACTTTCCCGATAATGCCGCTGCGCCTCCTCAGGCCGCTCAGTCTCCTCGAACATCTTGGCCAACGCCAGATGCGCCCGAACCCGCAACCTGCGCTGCAGGTCAGCATCCGCATATTTCAACGCCCGCTCAAAGCTGGACTGCGCCTTGCCCCATAGCTTCTCGCCCAGGCACAACACGCCAAGCGTGAAGTAGAGATCCGCATCCACCGGATGCTGCGTCAGCCATTTCTCGGCCTGCTGAATCTGCGGCAGCGCACGTCCCGGCTCCGCGCAGTCGGCATAGCGCAAGACTAGCCGGCTATCCCAGTTGACCTTGAGCGCGTCCTCCACGATCTTGCGCGCTTCATCCTGACGGCCCAGCGCCGCGAAATAGCGCGCCGCGGGCTCGGCGATGCGGGCTGCGCGGCGTTCGTCGGTGGACAATGAACGCCAGAAATCCTGCAGGCCCTGCACGTCGTGGCGGCGCTCCTCCAGCAGGGCCTCGCAGGCCAGTTGCTTGAGGCGCAGCGCCAGCACAGGATGCAGGGCGTTGCGCTTTTCCAGCGAGCGCGCCAGGCGCAGGACTTCGGTCCAGTTCTTCAGGTGCTGGTGGGCACGCAGCGCGATGCGCTGCACATGGATCTGGCGCGCGCCCTGGGCCTGCAGCTGCGCGATGGTTTCCAGCGCGCCGTCGGCATCGCGCGCGTCGACCAGCAACTCGGCCATCGACACCAGCCGGGCCTGCTCGCGCTCGGGGTCGGTCACCTGCGCCATCCAGGCGTCGCGCCGCTCGGTTTCCTGCATGCGGTGCGCCGCGCGGGCGCCAATCAGCGCCGCCGTCTGGGCCTGCTCGGGCCAGGCCTGGGCCTCGCGCGCGGTACGCTCGGCACGGGCAAAGCGGCCGGCGAACAGGTTCTCGATGGACTCGCGCAAGGCCGCCTGCGCGCGGCTCATGCGGCTGCGCTCGCGGTAGGCCGCGGCACGCGCCGGCATCTCGGACAGATGGCGCGCGGTGCTGAGGATGGTCCAGACCACGAAGAAGGCCAGCAACAGCAGGGCCAGCGCCAGGTTCAGCGACAGCTCAACCCGGTAAGGCGGGTAGAACAGGACCAGATTGCTCTGGTTGAATTGCGTGAACAGCGCGAGCCCGACCGCGCCGCCAAACAAGATAGCTACCCAGAAAAGAAGCCGCATGCGCTACTCCTTCTTGAGCGCTTGCAGCGCGCCGAGGCTTTCCGCCATGGTGGGCAACTGCACCGTCACGGCGCCGGCCTGGGCCTGCTTGAGCAGGGTCAGCACGGCCTGCACGCGGCGCGACTTGGTGTCGCAATAGCGTCCGATCATGGCTTGCGCGGCCGCCAGGTCATTGCGGAACACGGGCTCGTTGCGCGACAGCAGCGCCAGGCGCGCATTGAGCAGGCGCAGCTTGACGTTCTCGCGCAGGAACCAGCCCTGGTCGCCGGTCAGCAGCAGTGCCTGGGCATCATCCACGCGGCGGATGCGGATGACTTGCATCAGCTCGTCGCGCACGCTGCCCCACAGGCGGCCAAACCAGTTGCCGATCGCGTTGCCGGCCGACACTGCCTCGTCCTTGGCGGCATTCTTGCCAGCCTTGGCGCCGGCGGGCTTGGCGGGCTTGTCGACAGCCTCGGCCTTCGCGTCCGTCTTGCGCGCGTCCGCTTCACTGCGCTCGAGCATGCGCTCGCTCGACAGCAACGGCAGCGTATCGATCTGGTTGATGGCTTCGTCGAGCTTGATCGCAGCGCCGGTCAGGTCCGTATCCGGCACGGCCTTCATGCGCGCCACGTCGCGCGCGATGGCACGGCGCAACAGGTTGTACTGCGGCTTGTCGGTCCGTGCAAGGCGCGTGTCGGCGCTTTGCAGCGCGGCCAGCGCTACCTGCACATTGCCCGTCAGCTGGAGTTGCTGGCCGGCGTTGGTGAGCAGTTGCTGGATCTCGGCGATCTCCCAGTCGTCGCGGTTGCGCATCAGGTCCTGGTAGACCTGCTCCAGCGCGGATTGCTTGTCGCGCGCCTCGCCCACCTGGCCGTCCAGCGCGCCAACCTTGGCCTGCAGTTCCTTGACGGTGTCCTGCGCATTGCGCGAGAGCACCCGGGTTTCCTGCACCAGCGCATCGTTGCTCTGCTGGCGCCGCGCCAGTTCCTGGGTCAGGTGGTCCACGCGCTGCTGCAGCCACCAGAAACCGCCGCCTATGGCGAGGATCAGCAGGAACAGCAGCAGCCACCACGGATTGACGCGGGGCGCGCCGCGCGCGGGCAGCGGGGCGCCAGCCGCGGGAGGCGGGCTGGAGGCGGGAGGAGCGGTATTGTCTTGCGTCACGCGATCGACCTTCGTTGACGTTGCGGGCGGTGGGTTGACTGGTGGTGCTGCCGGGAGCGGCGGCGGCACCGTGGCGAGCGGGACGGGCGCGGCGGCAGCCGGCGGCGCCGCGACAGGCATCGGCGCCGGCGGGCCGGCATGCGCCTGCGCCCACTGGCGGCAAGCCGCCAGCAGGCCTTCGTCTCCGGGCGCCGCGCGCAGCAGGTGCGTGAAGCCAAGGGCCAAGGCCTGTTCGGCGATTCTCGCATGGGGCGCGATGCACTGCACCTGGCGCAGGCAGGCGAGCTCTTGCGGGCTCAGGGCCTGGCGCGCCATCTCATCGAGATTGCGCACGGCTTCGGAGCTGGTCAGCAGCCAGGCCTGCGGTGCCGCGCCCGGCTTGAGAGCGTCGCGCACGGCCTGCCATTGCATGCTGCCGGGCGTGGGGACAGAGCGCTGGTAAGCCTCGACCGCCAGCACCTCGGCGCCGGCGGCGCGCAGGCGCTCGGCCAGCCAGTCGCGTCCGCCGTTGCCACGGATGATCAGGACCTGCCGCCCGGCAAGCGCCCCGGTGCCAAGCTGGGCTTCGAGCTGTTGCCACAGCGCCTCGGAATCGAAGCGCGCCGCGGTGCCGTCGCCACCGTTGGCGGCGTCGCCGTTGTCTGCCTCATGGCCGGTTGTGCAGCCGGCCGGGGCGATCACGCGGCAGTTGGGCGCGGCAATCCCGCGCTCGGCCAGCGCAGCCACGCTGGCAGGGCCAACCACGGCTACCGCTACGGATGCCGGCCACTGCGGCGCGGGCTTGTCCTGCACCTGGGCCAGTGCATCGAGCGCGAAGGCCACGGCATTGGGGCTGACGAAGACCACCAGCGCGAAGTCCGCCAGTTGCGCCAGCGCCGCGCGCAAGGGGGCATCGTGGGCCACGGGGCCGATCGCCAGCAGCGGAAAGCCAAGCACGTCCAGGCCGGCGGCCGACAAGGCCTCGGTAAGTTGCCGGGACTGCCCGGCGGGTCGTGTTACAACGACGGTCGGGCGGGGCATGGGCCGGTCTCAGGCAGGGGCTTGGGGGGACGCCGGATCCGCCAGCGCCGCGAGAATGTCAGCCGCGCCCTGCCCCAACAGGTCCTGGGCAACGGCCTTGCCAAGCGCTTCGGCCTGGCTGGATGCATCGGCGCCTTCCACCACGGCGGCGGACTGGGCCCGCACACAGCGGCTGCCATCGGGCAGCGCCACGAAGGCGTCGATGTGCAGTTGCGCGCCGTCCCAGCGCGCATGCGCGGCAAGCGGCACCTGGCACGAACCGCCCAGCATGCGCGACACGGCACGCTCGGCGGTCACGGCCAGCGCGCTGGGCGCATGGTTCAGCGGCGCCAGCCAAGCGGCCAGCTCGGGGCGGCCGGACCGGATCTCGATGCCCAGCGCACCTTGCCCGGCTGCCGGCAGCGAGCTGACCGGATCCAGCACGGCACGGATACGATTGACCAGGCCAAGCCGCTTGAGGCCGGCGGCGGCCAGGATGATAGCGCCGTAGTCGCCACGGTCGAGCTTGGCCAGGCGGGTATCCAGGTTGCCGCGCAGCGGCTGGATCACCAGGTGGGGGTAGCGGGTGCGCAACGCGGCCTCGCGGCGCAGGCTGGAGGTGCCTACCACGGTGCCGGCGGGCATGTCGTCCAGCGAGGCGAAGCCGCTTGAGACCAGCGCATCGCGCGGGTCCTCGCGCTCCATGATGGCAGTCAGGGCAAACCCCTCAGGTAACTCCATCGGCACATCCTTGAGGGAGTGCACGGCAAGGTCGGCGCGGCCTTCGGCCATCGCGATCTCGAGTTCCTTGACGAACAGGCCCTTGCCGCCAACCTTGGACAAAGTACGGTCTAGAATCTGATCTCCGCGCGTAGTCATTCCGAGAATGGACACATCGCACGCGGGATAGTATTGTTGCAATGCAGCACGCACATGCTCGGCCTGCCACATAGCCAAACGGCTTTCACGGGAGGCAATGACTAGCTTGCGCGGCGCGGCGCTGGAAGACGACGGGGAGACGGATGCTTGCATCCGCGAATGTTAGCACGCACCCCAAGCCGCTCCGGGCCAACAGACAATACACAATAGATAAGAAACGACAGGAGATTGCATGACGCAGCAAGCTGCGCGCCCCGCAGGCCGGCGCAAGCCAACCGCCAGCCGGGCAGACGCCCCCGACACCGCATTGGCTTCCGCCTCGATTCCCGCGACCGCCCCATCTGCCCCATCCGCCAAGGCCACCCGTACCAGGCGCGCCAGCGCCGCGCAGCCTGAAGCAGCGCCCGCCACGACGCCGGCTCGCCGCGCCAGCGACAAGGACGTGCCCTTGCGCGAAGACATCCGCTTCCTGGGCCGCTTGCTGGGCGACTGCGTGCGCGAGCAAGAAGGCGAAGCCGCCTTCGAGGTCGTCGAGACCATCCGCCAGACCGCCGTGCGCTTTCGCCGCGAGAACGACCGCGCCGCCGGCGCGGAGCTGGATCGCCTGCTCAAGCGCCTGTCGCGCGACCAGACCAACTCGGTGGTGCGCGCCTTCAGTTATTTCTCGCACCTGGCCAATATCGCCGAGGACCAGCACCACAACCGCCGCCGTCGCGTGCACGCGCTGGCCGGATCGCCGCCGCAGCCAGGCAGCCTGGCGCATGCGCTACAGGCCATCGACGCGGCTGGCGTGACCGGCAAGACACTGCGCAAGTTCTTCGACGAAGCGCTGATCGTGCCAGTGCTGACCGCCCACCCGACCGAAGTCCAGCGCAAGAGCATTCTCGACGCCGAGCGCGAGATCGCCCGCTTGCTGGCCGAGCGCGACCTGCCCATGACCGCGCGTGAGCGCGAACACAACACCGCGCTGTTGCGCGCGCGCGTCACCACGCTGTGGCAGACCCGCATGCTGCGCAATACGCGGCTGATGGTGGTGGACGAAATCGAGAATGCGCTGTCCTACTACCGCACCTGCTTCCTGCGCGGCATCCCGCAACTGATGAGCGAGCTGGAAGAGGACATCGCCGCGGTGTTTCCCGCCACGCGCAAGAGCAAGGGTGCGCCGGCCGCCTCTACTCAGCTCGCGCCCTTCTTCCAGATGGGCTCCTGGATCGGCGGCGATCGCGACGGCAACCCCAATGTCACTGCCGACACGCTGCAACACGCCGCCAGCCAGCAATCGTCGCTGATCCTGGAGTGGTACCTGGACGAAGTCCACGCGCTGGGCGCCGAACTGTCAATGTCGAGCCTGATGGTGGAGGCCAGCCCGGCACTGCTGGCGCTGGCGGATGCCTCGCCCGACCACTCCGAGCATCGCGCCGACGAACCTTACCGCCGCGCACTGATCGGCATCTATGCGCGCCTGGCGGCAACCTGCCAGGCCGTCACCGGGCAGGCCGCGCCGCGCCACCCGGTGGCCGACTCCGCGCCCTATGCCGACGCGCAATCCTTTGCCGCCGACGTGCAGGTCGTGATCGACTCGCTGCGCGCCCACCACGGCGAGGCGCTGGCGCGCACCCGCATCGACGCGCTGGCCAAGGCCATCGCCGTGTTCGGCTTCCACCTGGCCTCGATCGACATGCGCCAGGTCTCCGACGTGCACGAGGCGGTGATCGCGGAACTGTTCGCCGCAGCCGGCGTGGAGGCCGACTATGCCGGCCTGACGGAAGCCCGCAAGCTGGAACTGTTGCTGGCCGAGCTGCGCCAGCCGCGCCTGCTGACGCTGCCCTGGCATGCCTATTCCGAGCAGACCCGCAGCGAGCTGGCCATCCTGAACATGGCGCGCGAGCTGCGCGCCCGCTATGGCGCGCGCGTGGCCCGCAACTACATCATCTCGCACACCGAGACGCTGTCCGACCTGGTCGAGGTGCTGCTGCTGCAGAAGGAAACCGGCATGCTGCACGGCACGCTGGGCAGCAAGACCAACCCGGCGCGCCCGGAACTGATGGTGATCCCGCTGTTCGAGACCATCGAAGACTTGCGCAACGCTGCCGGCATCATGCAATCGCTGCTGGAACTGCCGGGCTTTGCCTCGGTGATCGCCCACCATGGCGGCGAGCAGGAAGTGATGCTGGGCTACTCCGACTCCAACAAGGACGGCGGCTTCCTGACCTCCAACTGGGAACTGTACAAGGCCGAGCTGGCACTGGTGCAGGTGTTCGAGGCGCGCCGCGTGAAGCTGCGGCTGTTCCATGGCCGCGGCGGCACCGTTGGCCGCGGCGGCGGCCCGACCTACCAGGCCATCCTGTCGCAGCCGCCGGGCACGGTCAACGGCCAGATCCGCCTGACCGAGCAGGGCGAGATCATCAACAGCAAGTTCGCCAACGCCGAGATCGGCCGGCGCAACCTGGAAACGGTGATCGCCGCCACGCTGGAAGCCTCGCTGCTGCCGACGCAAAACGCGCCGAAGGACCTGGCGACGTTCGAGGCCGTGATGCAGCAGCTCTCGGATCGCGCGTTCACGTCGTATCGTCACCTGGTGTACGACACGCCCGGCTTCAAGGACTACTTCTTCGCCACCACGCCGATCACCGAGATCGCCGACCTCAACCTGGGTTCGCGCCCGGCCTCGCGCAAGCTGATGGACAAGAAGCAGCGCCGCATCGAAGACCTGCGCGCGATTCCCTGGGGCTTTTCCTGGGGGCAATGCCGGCTGCTGCTGCCGGGCTGGTACGGCTTTGGCAGCGCGGTCAAGGCGCTGCTGGACGAGGCGCCGGACGAGCGCGCGCACAAGGCCGCCGTGGCCACGCTGCGCCGCATGGTCAAGACCTGGCCGTTCTTCACCACGCTGCTGTCCAATATGGACATGGTGCTGGCCAAGACCGACCTGGCCGTGGCCTCGCGCTACGCCCAGCTGTGCGAAGACGCCGCGCTGCGCAAGACGGTGTTCGCGCGCATCAGCGCCGAGTGGCACCTAACGTGCGAGATGCTGGCCCTGATCACCGGCCGCCACGAGCGCCTCGCCGACAATCCGCTGCTGGCGCGTTCCATCAAGAACCGCTTCGCCTACCTGGACCCGCTCAACCACTTGCAGGTGGAATTGCTCAAGCGCTACCGCTCGGGCAAGGACGGGGACGACATCCGCGTGCGGCGCGGCATTCACCTGACCATCAACGGGGTGGCGGCGGGCCTGCGCAACAGCGGCTAAGGCGAGGCTGCGCGCACTGCGCAAAAAAACCGCCATGGTGGCTGGCACCATGGCGGGGAACCCGTCCCGCCAGCAGGCCGGACGGCGCAGAGTGCGGCTCGTCTACCGAGGATAGCGGCTATCCGGGCAGAAACGGCAGATCGGGCGCGCCATCCGATGTTGGCGGCCAGGCTTCAGCCGACGAACGCGCCCGGCACCGGGTCTTCTCCGAGCACCGAGAGCAGGATGGCCCAATGCATCGCTTCGTCACCCAGGATGCTGCCGGCGGCCTTGGTCAGCTCGCGATTGTGGAAGTTCGGCAATACACCCAGGTAGGCCGCGGTGGCACCTTTCTCAAGGCCTGCGGCAAAGCGCAATACATCGGCCTGGGTCTTCAGCTGGTCGGTCGGGAAGCCGTATTCACCCGGCTTTTTGGTCATCACGGGGCTGCCGCCCATCTTGGACACCGTGCCAGCCAGCACCTGTGCGTGTGCCTTGTGGTGCGTCTGGAACTTGACCGCGGTTTCCAGCACGGGTTTTTGCAGCAAACCGCTCTCCGCGCCAACCTGATAGGCCGCGATGGCCTGGTATTCCAGCCCGAGGGCAACATTGAGAATGGCGATATCGTCCTTGGTGCTGCCGGACTGAACCTGCGCCCATGCTGGCATCGACTCACCCAGGCTCATGACCGCCAGCGATCCCAGCGCGAACAGGCCGGGGACTTTCAGCAAGCCGCGCCGGCGCGCATCCGGCGCAACAAGGATGCGGCTGTCCGTGTCCTCGCCGGCCCGGCGTTCGTGCTGCGCGGTGCTCGACTGCATGCGTTCCATGGTGCTCTCCTGTATAGGGGTGGATGGCGCCCTCATGGGGTCGCATGCACTCGGATGCGGCTTGCATCGCGGCTGCAACGGCGGCGCCTGTCTCTTCTACGCGCGCAATTGGCCATCGGATGCAGCGATCCTTCGCATGCCGCGCGCAAGCCGTGCCTATAATCCGGGAACGTCACTTGCTGATATCCGCCCCCGGTGCCCTCCTCCTCCGCCGACTCCTCTTTTGCCCCCAGGCCGGCCGACGCCGACCTGCTTGCCGCGTTGCTGCAAGGCGCGGCCATGGGAGACCGGCACGCCTTGCGGCAGCTCTACGACCAGACCGCAACGAAACTGTTTGGCCTCGCGCTGCGTATAACCAGCAGGCACGATTGGGCGGAGGATGTGGTGCAAGAGAGTTTCGTCAGCATCTGGCATCACGCCGGCGACTACCGGCCGCACCTGGCTGCCCCGATGACCTGGATGACAGCCATCGTGCGCAACCGGGCGCTGGATTGCCTGCGCCGCCAGGCAGCTGCCCGCACCAGCCAGACCGTGGAGCTGGACGACAGCCTCGGCGAGTGGCTGGCCGACGAAGCGGCCGGCCCGGCGGAACTTGCGCTCGCCAGCCAGCAAGCGCGGGCATTGAACCAGTGCCTGCAGCGGCTGGAACAGCCGCAGCGGCAGGCTATCTCGCTGGCCTACCTGAAGGACATGAGCCATAGCGAGCTGTCTGAACAATTGCAGGTGCCGCTTGGCACCGTCAAGTCATGGATACGGCGCGGCCTGGAGCGCCTGCGCACGTGCCTGGAAAGCCTGCCATGAACCTCAGCCGCCGTCCCGACCTGATCGACCGCCTTGCCGCGCAGTATGCGCTGGGCGTGTTGCGCGGGGGCGCGCGCCGCCGGCTGGAAACGCTCGCCCGCGAGGAACCCGCGATCCGCGCGGCCATCAGCCACTGGCAGTCCAGGCTGTCTGGCCTTGCCGAACTCCAGCCTGCATCGGCGCCGGTGGAGAAGGTGTGGTGCGGGATCGAACAACGGCTGGGCTGGCAAGCCATGAAGGCGTCCGACGCGGCGGGCCCAGCCGGTGAGGCACCCGCAGCCTGGTGGCAACGGCTGTGGGCCGCCCCCGGCTTCTGGCGCGGCGCCACCATGGCGACCGCCGTGCTGGCGGCCGTGGCAATCGGCCTCAACGTGCGGATGGCCCGCCAGTTGGACACTGCCCCGCTGGTCAATGCGGTGGCCGTGCTCAACGACGATCGCGCCCAGGCCGCCGTGCTTGTGACTTGGGATGCACGTTCGCAAGCACTGACCTTGCGGCGCCTGGATCACCTGCCACTGAACGATGCGCAGGCCCTGCAGCTTTGGGCCCTCCCGGCCAGCGGCAAGCCGCAGTCGCTCGGCGTGATCGGGCACCAGCGCCAGTTGCGCCTGGCGGTCGCCCAGGCGCTGGGCAAGGTGCCGGCGCTGGCCATCAGCGTGGAGCCGCGCGGCGGCTCGCCCGATCCCAACGGCCCCACCGGGCCGGTGGTGTTCAAGGGCCAGGTCATCGACAACACCTTATAGGGCGTATAGGGCAGGCCGGGAGGCTCTCCCGGACCCGCTACCGTCTGCGTAGGGCCCGGCAGCGATATAATCGCGCTTTCCCCGAATTTTCTCGTTCGCCCCGCGGCCCGCCGCCGGCTTGCGAGCTAACCCAGCCTTACCGCCCATGACCTCCCAACTTGCCAAGAAAGGCGAAGCCTGGTCCGCCCGCTTCTCCGAACCGATGTCCGACCTGGTGAAGCGCTACACCGCTTCGGTGTTCTTCGACAAGCGCCTGGCTCTCTTCGACATCCAGGGTTCGCTGGCGCACGCCGCCATGCTGGCCAAGCAGGGAATCATCGCCGAGGCCGATCGCGCCGAGATCGAGCGCGGCATGACGCAGATCCGTGGCGAGATCGAGGCCGGCAGCTTCGAGTGGAAGCTCGACCTGGAAGACGTCCACCTGAATATCGAAGCGCGCCTGACCGCGCTGGTCGGCGACGCCGGCAAGCGCCTGCACACCGGCCGCTCGCGTAACGACCAGGTCGCTACCGATATCCGCCTGTGGCTGCGCAGCGAGATCGACACCATCATCGGCCTGCTGGGCGCGCTGCGCGGCGCGCTGCTGGACCTGGCCGAGAAGAACGCCGACACCATCCTGCCGGGCTTCACCCACTTGCAGGTCGCCCAGCCGGTCACCTTCGGGCACCATCTGCTGGCCTACGTGGAAATGTTCACGCGCGACGCCGAGCGCATGGCCGACTGCCGCCGCCGCGTGAACCGCCTGCCGCTGGGCGCCGCCGCGCTGGCCGGCACCAGCTACCCGATCGACCGTGAGTTCGTGGCGCAGCAGCTGGGCTTCGACGGCGTGTGCCGCAACTCGCTGGACGCCGTCTCCGACCGCGACTTCGCCATCGAGTTCTGCGCCGCCGCCGCGCTGGTGATGACCCACATCTCGCGCTTCTCCGAAGAACTGGTGATCTGGATGAGCCCGCGCGTGGGCTTTATCGACATCGCCGACCGCTTCTGCACGGGCAGCTCGATCATGCCGCAGAAGAAGAACCCGGACGTGCCCGAACTGGCGCGCGGCAAGACCGGCCGCGTCAACGGCCACCTGATCGGCCTCCTGACCCTGATGAAGGGCCAGCCCCTGGCGTACAACAAGGACAACCAGGAAGACAAGGAGCCGCTGTTCGACACGGTCGACACCGTGGCCGACACGCTGCGCATCTTCGCCGACATGGTGCCGGGCATCTCGGTCAAGCCGGACGCCATGCGCGCCGCTGCGCTGCAAGGCTACGCCACCGCCACCGACCTGGCCGACTACCTGGTCAAGCACGGCCTGCCCTTCCGCGATGCCCACGAAGCCGTGGCCCACGCGGTGCGCGCCTGCGACGACCGTCGCTGCGACCTGGCCGACCTGACCGTGGCCGAGCTGCGCGACGTCACCGGCCTGGGCGACAAGGCCGCGCTGATCGGCGATGACGTGCACGCGGTGCTGACGCTGGAGGGTTCGGTCGCGGCGCGTAACCATATCGGCGGCACCGCGCCGGCGCAGGTGCGCGCGGCGATTGCCGCGGCGCGCGCCACGCTCTAAACACAGGCTGCGGATTCCATGCAGCGCAGCGTGCCGATGTAAGTTTCACGTAAGTTTTATTTTGAAAGAATGCCGCCAGGGCAGGCCCCTCCTGGCGGCTTTTTTTATTGCCTCCCGGCTCTTTTGATTTTTGCGCGATGCGGTAGGTATTAGCCCCAAGCGCCGAAGTATTTTGTTACAGATAAACTAATCGCCGCAAAAACAGGGGAGACAACCCATGTATTACTTGCTTGGTCTGTCACGACAGATCGACAGGTTGAATCAGCACACGGGCAGGCTTGCAAACATCATGATCCTGCTGTCGTGCCTGATCAGCGCAGGCAACGCCCTGCTGCGTTACGGCTTCAACCTCAGCGACAACTGGCCGCTCGAATTGCAGTGGTATATGTTTGCCATCGCGGTGATGTTCGGCGCCTCCTACACATTCCAGCGCAACGAACACGTGCGCGTGGACCTGATCTACGGCAACGTATCGGAGCGCGCGCAACACTGGATCGACATCTTCGGGATCATCTTCTTCCTGCTGCCTTCGTGCGTGCTGTTTGCCTGGCTGTCGTGGGATTCCCTGTTCCTGCCCTCGTGGCGCATCCTCGAGCAATCCGGTAATTCCGGCGGCCTGCCGCGTTACCCGATCAAGCTGGTGGTGCCCCTCGGCTTTGTCCTGCTGGGTCTGCAGGGCGTGTCCGAGCTGATCAAGCGCATCGCCGCCCTCAAGGGCCTGGTGCGCATCGAATCGAAATACGAGAGGCCGGTGCAATGATTCCATTGGAATATATGCCGCCGCTGATGTTCGGCGGCCTGGTGGTATTCATGCTGATCGGTTTTCCGGTCGCATTTTCGCTGTCGGCGGTGGGCCTTGCCTTCGGCATCCTGGCCATCGAGTTCGGCTACTTCCCGGTCAGTTTCCTGCAGGCGGTGCCGAGCCGCGTGTTCGGCAGCGTGCTGGCCAACGAGTTGCTGCTCGCCATCCCGTTCTTCACCTTCATGGGGGCGATACTGGAGAAGTGCGGGCTGGCCGAGGACATGCTGGACTCCATGGGCCAGTTGTTTGGCCCGGTGCGCGGCGGCCTGGGCTACTCGGTGATCATCGTGGGCTTCATCCTCGGCGCCATCACCGGCACCGTGGCGGCGCAGGTGATCGCCATGGCGATGATCTCGCTGCCGGTGATGATGCGCTACCGCTACAACATGAAGTACGCCACCGGCGTGCTGGCGGCGTCGGGCACCATCACGCAGCTGGTGCCGCCGTCGCTGGTGCTGGTCGTGCTGGCCGACCAGCTCAAGACGCCGATGGGCAGCGCCGACGTGGGCAGCATGTACCTGGGTGCCTGGGGCCCGTCAGTGATTCAGATCGCGCTGTTCGCGCTTTATACCTTCGTGCTGACGCGCGTCAAACCCGACTGGCTGCCGCCGGTGCCGGTGGAAGAACGCACGCTGCGCGGCTGGCCGCTGTGGCGCAAATGCCTGCGCGGCATCATTCCCTGCGCGGTGCTGATCTTCCTGGTGCTGGGCACGATCATGCTGGGCATCGCCACGCCGACCGAATCCGGCGCCATGGGCGCAGTCGGCGCGCTGGTGCTGGCGGTGCTGCGCGACCCCGGCTTTGGCAAGCTCGACCGTACCTTGTACCGCATCGGCCTTGCCGCCACGGGCGTGGCCATCATCGCCGGCACCGTCGCGTTCGGCTCGCATGCCTTCCGCATTCCGCTGGCTGTGGTCTACCTCGTGATCACGTGGCTGCTGCTGCGCGCCGGGCAACTGAGCGCGCTGCGCGGGCTGATCATCGAGGCTTACCAGTCCACGGCGCGCATCACCGCCATGGTGGTGTTCATCCTGATCGGCTCCACCTGCTTTTCGGTGGTGTTCCAGGGCGTGGATGGCGGCGCCTGGGTGGAGCACATGTTCACCTCGCTGCCGGGCGGCTGGATCGGCTTCCTGCTGGTGGTCAACCTGTTCATCTTCTTCCTCGCCTTCTTCCTGGACTTCTTCGAGATCGCCTTCATCGTGGTGCCGATGCTGGCGCCGGTTGCGGTCAAGGTGCTGGCCCCGGTCGTCGCCGATTCGATGGGCGGCAACCCGGAAGCGGCGGCCACTGCGGCGCTGGTGTGGTTCGGCGTGATGCTGTGCGTGAACATGCAGACTTCCTTCATGCACCCGCCCTTCGGCTTCGCGCTGTTCTACCTGCGCGGCATCGCGCCCAAGGAAGTGAAGAGCTCTGACATCTACTGGGGCGCGCTGCCCTGGGTCGGCCTGCAGCTGATCATGGTCGTGCTGGTGATGTTCTGGCCGGGCTTGGTGACGATGTTCCTGGACAAGGGGTCGTTGCACCATAGCAATGCGGCGGAGGTCTCGATCCCGCTGGGCGGTGAGAGTCCGCCGGGCGGTGCGGCCTCGGTGCCGGCGCCGGTGCCGGGCGGGCGTAGCGAGCCGGGCACGCTGGAGCTGCCGTCGGCGCCTGCCGACAGCGAGCCCACCACGCCGCAGTTCGAGTTCGACAAGAAGAAGTAGTTAGTGAAATCGCCGGGGGCTTCGGTCGCTGGCATGGAAAAAGGCCTCGGGTTCAGTTCAAACCCGAGGCCTTTTTTTGATTTCCGGGGTTGCCCCCGCGTCTTGTCTGGTTAGTTCAGGTCACGGCAGCAGCAGGATAGCGCCCGTGGTCGCGCGCGCCTCGGCCACCCTATGCGCCTCGGCCACCTGCTCAAGCGGGAAGCGCGCGCCAATGGCTGCCCGGATCGCGCCCTGCCCGATCGCCTGGAACACGTCCGCCGCGTTGGCGCGGAACGTCTGCGCGTCGGCGTTGTGCGGAAACACCGATGGCCGCGTCAGGAACAGGCAACCCTTCTTGCTGAGCAGTTCCGGCTCGAACGCCGGCACGGGGCCCGAGGCGGCGCCATAGAGCGCCACCAGCCCGAATGGCGCCGCGCAGTCCAGCGAGCCTATGAAGGTATGCTTGCCCACCGAGTCGTAGACCACGCGCGCCTTGCGCCCGCCGGTGGCAGCAATCACCTGCGCCACCCAGTCCGCCTGCGAATAGTCGATGGCGGCATCGCACCCTGCCGCGCGGGCCACTTCGCACTTCTCGGCCGAGCCGGCGGTGCCGATCACGGTGGCGCCGAGCGCCTTGGCCCAGCTGCTGAGGATCTGCCCTACGCCGCCTGCGGCGGCATGCACCAGCACGATGTCGCCGGCTTGCACGGGATGTGTCTTGCGCACGAGGTATTGCGCGGTCATGGCCTTGAAGAAGACCGCGGCGGCGGTGAGATCGTCAATGCTGTCGGGCAGCTTGACCAGCTTGTCGGCGGGCACGTTGCGCCGGCTGGCATAGGCACCGATGCCAGCATGCATGTAGACCACGCGGTCGCCTTCGCGCAGGGCGGTCACGCCCTCGCCCACCGCTTCGACCACGCCGGCGGCCTCATGGCCCAGCCCGGTCGGCGATGGCAGCGGGTACTTGCCCGAGCGCTGGTAGACGTCGATGTAATTGAAGCCGATGGCGGTCTGGCGCAACTGCACCTGGCCGGCCGCCGGCGCGGGCAACTCGGCATTCACCAGGCGCATCACTTCGGGGCCGCCGAACTCCGTCAATTCCACCACGCGTGCTGATGTCATTTCCACTCCGTCGAGGTTGCATAGATTTGTGAGCGCCACTCTATCGCAATCTCGCGCGGCGCGTCGGCCGTGCGCAAGGACTGGGCGAGCGCAGAAAAAAGGCCTCGCGCGTGCGAGGCCCTCTTTCCTGCCGCCAGCCTGCGTTACTTCACGCAGTCGACGAAATACGCCTTGCCACCACCCTCGACCTCTTCCTCGACCAGGCCGTGGATGTCGGTCTCGAAGCCGGGGAACAGCTTGTTGAACTCGCGCGCGAACTTCAGGTACTGCACGATGATGCGGTTGAAGCGCTCGCCCGGGATCAGCAGCGGAATGCCCGGCGGGTACGGCGTGAGCAGGATGGCGGTGACGCGGCCCTCCAGCTCGTCGACGGCCACGCGCTCGATCTCGCGGTGCGCCATCATCGCCCACGCGTCCGACGGCTTCATCGCCGGTTCCATGTCCGACAGATACATCTCGGTGGTCACGCGGGCCACGTCATTGGCCTTGTAGACGCTGTGGATCGCGTCGCACAGGTCGCGCAGGCCGAGCTTCTCGTACTGGGGATGCTTGCCGACGAATTCCGGCAGCACGCGCCACAGCGGCTGGTTCTGGTCGTAGTCGTCCTTGAACTGCTGCAGCTCGGTCACCAGCGAGTTCCAGCGGCCCTTGGTGATGCCGATGGTGAACATGATGAAGAACGAGTACAGCCCGGTCTTCTCGATGATGATGCCGTGCTCGGCCAGGTACTTGGTGACGATGGCCGCAGGGATGCCGCGGTCGCTGAACTCGCCGTCCACGTCCAGGCCCGGCGTGATGATGGTGGCCTTGATCGGGTCGAGCAGGTTGAAGCCATCGGCCAGGTCGCCGAAGCCGTGCCAGCGTTCGTTGGCCTTGAGCATCCACTCTTCGCGGTCGCCGATGTCGTCCTCGACCAGCGCCTCGGGGCCCCACACCTTGAACCACCAGTCGCCGTTGTTGCCGGCATCGTAGTCGCCTTCCACCTTGCGCATGGCGCGGCGGAAGTCCATCGCTTCCTGGATGCTTTCTTCGACCAGCGCGGTGCCGCCCGGGGCTTCCATCATCGCCGCCGCCACGTCGCACGAGGCAATGATCGAGTACTGCGGGCTGGTGGACGTGTGCATCAGGTACGCCTCGTTGAACCGGTAGCGGTCCAGCTTGCGCGTGTCCGAATCCTGCACGAGGATCTGCGATGCCTGCGACAGGCCGGCCAGCAGCTTGTGGGTGGACTGCGTGGCGAACACCAGCGCGTCCTTGCTGCGCGGGCGGTCCTTGCCGATCGCGTGCATGTTGCGATAGAAGTCGTGGAATGCCGCGTGCGGCAGCCAGGCTTCGTCAAAATGCAGCGTGTCGATCTCGGTGGCCAGCATTTCCTTGATCTGTTCGGCGTTGTACAGCACGCCGTCGTAGGTGCCCTGGGTGATGGTCAGGATGCGCGGCTTCTGGTTCTTGGCCTGGCTGGCGAACGGGTGCGCGGCAATCTTGCGGCGAATGGTCTCGGGATCGAACTCGCTCTTCGGGATCGGGCCGATGATGCCGTAGTGATTGCGCGTGGGCATCAGGAACACGGGAATCGCGCCCGTCATCATGATCGCGTGCAGGATCGACTTGTGGCAGTTGCGGTCCACCACCACGATGTCGCCCGGCGCCACGTTGGCATGCCACACCATCTTGTTCGAGGTGGACGTGCCGTTGGTGACGAAGTACATGTGGTCGGAGTTGAAGATGCGCGCGGCATTGCGCTCCGAGGCCGCCACCGGGCCGGTGTGGTCGAGCAGCTGGCCGAGCTCGTCGACGGCATTGCAGACGTCGGCGCGCAGCATGTTCTCGCCGAAGAACTGGTGGAACACCTGGCCGACCGGGCTCTTCAGGAACGCCACGCCACCCGAGTGGCCGGGGCAATGCCACGAATACGAGCTGTCCTGCGCGTAGGCGATCAGCGCCTTGAAGAACGGCGGCGCCAGCGAGTCCAGGTAGACCCGGGCTTCGCGGATGATGTGGCGCGCGACGAATTCCGGCGTGTCCTCGAACATGTGGATGAAGCCGTGCAGCTCGCGCAGGATATCGTTGGGGATATGCCGCGAGGTACGCGTCTCGCCATACAGGAAGATGGGCAGGTCCGTATTGCGGCGGCGCACTTCGTTGACGAAGGCGCGCAGCTTCTCGATGGCCGCGGCTTCGGGCCGGTCGTCTTCGCTGACGAACTCGTCGTCGTCGATCGACACGATGAACGAGGAGGCGCGGCTGGACTGCTGGGCGAAGGAGGTCAGGTCGCCATAGCTGGTCAGGCCCATCACCTCCATGCCTTCTTGCTCGATGGCCTGCGCCAGCGCGCGGATGCCCGAGCCGGAAATGTTCTCGGAGCGGAAGTCTTCATCGATGATGATGACGGGGAAGCGGAATTTCATTTGGCATCCTTGGACGGCAAGAAGGACTTGAGCCACATGGCCCGGGGATTCGTCCCCCTGGGTCGGCATGTGGCTCGACGTTCAGGCTTGGCGCGCGGCCCCGGGGTTACCCGTAACACCGCAACGCGCGCATTGTATGCGATCAGGTCTTCGGCAGTGTGACACCTTGCTGACCCTGGTACTTGCCACCGCGATCGCGGTAGGAAGTCTCGCAGATCTCGTCGCTCTCGAAGAACAGCACCTGGGCACAACCTTCGCCGGCGTAGATCTTGGCAGGCAGCGGCGTGGTGTTCGAGAACTCCAGCGTCACATAGCCTTCCCATTCCGGCTCGAACGGGGTCACGTTGACGATGATGCCGCAGCGCGCGTAGGTGCTCTTGCCCAGGCAGATGGTCAGCACGCTGCGCGGAATGCGGAAATACTCCATCGTGCGGGCCAGCGCGAAGGAGTTCGGCGGGATGATGCAGACATCGCCCTTGAAGTCGACAAAGGACTTTTCGTCGAAGTTCTTCGGATCGACGATGGTGCTGTTGATATTGGTGAAGATCTTGAATTCGTCGGCGCAGCGGATGTCGTAGCCGTAGCTCGAGGTGCCGTACGAAACGATCTTGCGGCCGTCTTCTTCCCGTACCTGGCCGGGCTCGAAGGGCTCGATCATGCCGTGCTGTTCCGCCATGCGGCGGATCCACTTATCGGATTTGATGCTCATAGGGGTATCGGGATGAACAAATGAGGGCAGGCTCGGGCGCGGTCCATGCTGACCGGGAACGCTGCTCGCATTTGCTCACAGGCGCGCCGGACCTGCCGGGGCCTTGCGATGGGCCGCATTGTACAACCAAAATCCGGCATCACCGCCTTAAATGCCACCCCGGCCCCGGAACGGGCCGTCCACCCCCGGGTGTCAGGCCGTGGCTTGCTCCGGCAACTGGTGCCGGAAGCGTTCGCGGCCGGTATAGAGCAGGAAGTGGCGCCCCGTGCACCGGGCAAAGAGGGCCAGGTTGACGCGCTGGGCCATCTGGTAGCCCATCTGCGTGACACCCGAGCGCGACAGCAGGAAGGGGATGCCCATCTGGGCGCCCTTGATCACCATCTCCGAAGTCAACCGCCCGGTGGTGTAGAACACCTTGTCGGCGCCGCTCATGCCTTCGAGCCACATCAGGCCCGCGATGGCATCCACGGCGTTGTGCCGGCCCACATCCTCGATGAACATCAGCAGCTCGCGCCCGCGGAACAGTGCACAGCCATGCACGGAGCCAGCCTGTTTGTAGACCGACTGCTGCAGCCGGATGGTGTCGACGATGCCGTAGAGCGTTTCCTGGTCCAGGGTGGCGTCGTCCGGCAGCCGGATGTTGTCCACTTCGTCCAGCAACGAGCCAAACACGGTGCCCTGGCCACAGCCGGTGGTCACCACCCGGCGCGCCGTGCGCTCCTCGATGCGATCCACGCCCGTGCGGGTCGTGACGGCGGCGGATTCGGTTTCCCAGTCGACCTGGATCGCGGCGATATCCTCGACCGATTCGACCAGGCGCTGGTTGCGCAGGTAGCCCAGCACCAGGGCCTCGGGCGCCCCGCCCAGCGTCATCAGCGTCACCAGCTCGCGTTTGTCCAGGTAGACCGTCAGCGGGCGCTCGCCGGGCAGGAAGGCCTGGCGCACGCGCCCCTGCTCGTCGACCACCTCGACCTCTTCGATCAGGGGGACGCACGCGTGGGTCATTTCAGGGCGCAGGGGCATGGGCGTGGGGGATGCGGGATGGACGGCGCGCGCCGGGAACCGCCGGCCCGTGCCGCCCCGCCCCATCCGTCAGGACTTGGCGATCACGCCGCAAGCGATGCGGCCGCCGGAGTTGCCGGTGGGCTGGGTTTTGTAGTCGTCCGGGTCCTTGTGGACGACCACTGCGCGGCCCACCAGGCTGGTGGGGCCGGCGCCCAAGGTCACGCCGGTCAGCTCGAAGCTGGCCTGGGCGCGGCCGGTAGCGTCGGCCTTGAGGTTGTTGATGTCGCCGGCATGATGGTCGGGCATCGACATCGAGCCGTGCGGCTTGGCCGTCGGGTTGAAGTGGCCGCCCGCGCTCATGGCGTCGGGGGCCGAGCAGTCGCCCTTCTCGTGCACATGGAAGCCGTGCTCGGTATTGGGCGGCAGACCGGTTACGTCGGCCTTGACCAGCACCTTGTCACCGCGCTGGGTGAAGGTGATGCTGCCCTGCGTCGCGGTGCCGCTCTTGGACGCCAGTGCGGCGACCGCGGTATCGGAGCTGCCCATCCCCATGCCCCCGCAGCCAGCCAGAGTGCCTGCCAGGGTGCCCGCTACCGCCAGACTGAAAAGTACACGTACACGCTTCATGCCGAACCTCCTCTCACGGTGATGTCCGGGGCGATTGTACCGCTCCCGTGCCCGGCGCTGCGGCCGGTTTGTGATCCGAAGGCGTGGCGGCAGGTGCGGTGGAAGGCCCTCCAGCAGTGCTTGCTGCGGCTTGCGCAGCCGGCGCTTGCGCCACGAACGGGCCCGGATCGGCGCACGGCGCGGACGTGGCAGCCGCCGGCACCGCCTTGCCTTTGGCCTGCATGTCGCTGTAGTAGCGCGCCGCCGCCTTGTCTTGTGCTCGGCAGAGCTGATAGGCGGCCACCTTGTCGGCCCAGCCGGCGCGCGCCTTGGCCTCGTCGGCCTTGAGCTTTTGCGCCTCCGTGGGCGGCGGCAGCTTGGCCAGGGCGCCTGTGCCGCCAAGGGCCAGGGCGAGCACCAGCAGAATGCGGTTCATGGATCGGGCTCCTCGTTGGGGATCGGCCGTGCGCGCTCAAACTTCGCCCGGGCTGGCCCGGCCGCCGGCACGCTCGCCCGGCTCCGGCTCAGCCGCGCGCTGCGCGGGGATCTTGCCTGCCTTGATATCGTCGTACCAGAGCTCGTGGTGCTCCTTGGCCCAGGCTTCATCGACCCAGCCGTCGCGCATGGCGCGGTAGGCCCCTTCCATGCCGATGGTACCCATGTAGATATGGCCGCAAGCCATGGCGATCATCAGCACCGCCGCGATGCCATGGATGATGTTGGCGATCTGCATGGTGGCGCGGTAGAAATCCATGCCAGGCACGATCATGTCGAGCACCCAGCCGGAGGCCGACAGGATCAGGCCGAAGACCACCAGCCCGCCCCAGAACCAGGCCTTCTCGCCAGCGTTGAAGCGCCCGCTTGGCACGTGCTTGCCGGACACGAGCCCGCCAAGCTTGACGAGCCACTGCCAGTCCTCCCGGGCGGGGAAGTTGTCGCGCACGAAGATCACGAAGCCGACGATCACCGACAAGGTAAAGACCGGGCCGACGATGTTATGGACGTTCTTCAGCAGGTAGGTGAGCCAGCCGAACAAGGTGTGGCCCGTCAGCGGCAGCAGGAAATGCTTGCCGAACAGCATCACGATGCCCGAGACCGCCAGCGTGACGAATGAAATCGCCATGGTCCAGTGCACCATGCGCTCCAGCGGCGTGAAGCGCTGGATCATGCGGCCGGTACGCGGCGTCTTGAGCGGGATCGTGCCGCGCCAGAAGAAAAAGGCCAGGATCGCGGCGGGCACGACCACGATCAGCCAGCCGCCCCAGACGGTGATCACCCCGTTGCGGAACAGGCGCCACTTCTGCCCGGTGCGCTGGATCAGCACCCCGGCTTCCTTGGCTGGCAGGCTGCTGTAGTGCGCCTGGTCGGAATTCGCCTCGCGCCAGACCGGCGCATTGTTGCCAGGCTGCGCCTTGGTACGCGCCTGCTGGGCCTGCGCCTCGGCCGCGAGGTCGCGGCGCGGCACGTTGAAGATATTCTCGGAGGCAATGCCCGCGAAGGGCTGGGCCGGATGCGTGGCGGGGTTGTTGGCATCGGCGGGTGCGCCGGCGGCCTGTGGCGCGGAGGCGGCCTGGGGAGCCTGCGCCCGCGCGGCCCCTGGCGATGCCAGCATGGCGAGCACGGCCAGCAAGGCCAGCGCGCAGGCTACGCCCGCCAGGAAGCGGAACCAGCCAGGATTGTGCATCGGCTTCATAGGCCCTCCGTCGGGTCGGCCAGGGTGCGCCCCGGGCTTCGCATCGCCGCTGTCATGGCGTGCGGTTGTATTCGTTCTGGTACTGGTTGCGCTCGCGGATCTGGTTTTGCCAGCTGGTCTTGTCGCCCGGCGTCCAGCCCTTGGCCACGAAGGGGTCGCCCCGCGCGCCCTCGTACGCCGGCGCGTCGGATTTCTTGTACGCCGCCGTGGCGGTCTGCGCGCGCTCGCCGCAGGCGGCCAGCGCGGTGCAGCCGGCGGCCAGCAGGATCAGCAACAGGCGGGTCATGATGGCTGCGCTCCTGAAGCTCCTGAAGCGGGTGGCGCGGCGGGCGGCGCCGCGCCCGCGGTACCCTGCGCGGCGCCCTTGTTGCCGTAGGCCGTGCCCCAGCCGAACACATC
Source organism: Cupriavidus sp. YAF13 (assembly GCF_052113425.1). Lineage (NCBI taxonomy): Bacteria > Pseudomonadati > Pseudomonadota > Betaproteobacteria > Burkholderiales > Burkholderiaceae > Cupriavidus > Cupriavidus sp. YAF13. The sequence continues at coordinate 78,614 of NZ_JBFRDD010000009.1, read as the reverse complement.
GCCGCCCTTGCCGCGCTTGATCACGCGGTTGCGCAGTATGTCGGCAATCACGTCGCCGTCGCCACCCAGCAGCGCCTTGGTCGAGCACATTTCCGCGCACAGCGGCAGCTTGCCTTCGGCCAGCCGGTTGCGTCCGTACTTCTCGAATTCTTCGTCGCTGCCGTTTTTCTCCGGCCCGCCGGCGCAGAACGTGCACTTGTCCATCTTGCCGCGCACGCCGAAGGTCCCGGCGCTGGGGAACTGGGGGGCACCGAACGGGCAGGCGTAGGAGCAGTAGCCGCAGCCAATGCAGACGTCCTTGTCGTGCAGCACCACACCGTCGTCGGTACGGTAGAAGCAGTCGACCGGGCACACCGCCATGCAAGGCGCGTCCGAGCAGTGCATGCAGGCAACCGAGATCGATTTCTCGGCGCCGACGATGCCGTCGTTGATGGTCACCACGCGGCGCCGGTTGACGCCCCACGGCACCTCGTGCTCGTTCTTGCAGGCGGTGACGCAGCTGTTGCACTCGATGCAACGCTCGGCGTCACAGATGAATTTCATGCGTGCCATGGTCGTTCCTTGCCCTTGCTCTCGCGTTTGCTTTCGATCAGGCGAACCGTGCGATCTGGCAGATCGTGGTTTTGGTTTCCTGCATCATCGTCACCGAGTCATAGCCGTAGGTGGTGGCCGTGTTGACGGCCTCGCCGCGCACGATCGGCATCGCGCCCTCCGGGTAGTAGTCCTTCAGGTCCTTGCCCTGCCACCAGCCAGAGAAGTGGAACGGGATGAAGGCGGTATCCACGCCGACGCGCTCGGTCACCAGCGCGCGCACCTTGATGTGCGCGCCGGTGGGCGTGCTGACCCAGCAGAAGTCGCCGTTGCGGATGCCGCGATCGGACGCCGCGCGCGGGTTGATCTCGACGAAATTCTCCTGCTGCAACTCAGCCAGCCACGGGTTGGACCGGGTTTCCTCGCCCCCGCCCTCGTATTCGACCAGGCGGCCGGAAGTGAGGATGATCGGGAATTTCTCGTAGAGCTTGTTCTCCACGTTGCGCTGCTGCAGCGACTTGTACAACGTGGGCAGCCGCCAGAACGCCATCTTGTCGTCGTGCGTGGGGTACTTGGCGACCATGTCGGGCCGGGTGGAATACAGCGGCTCGCGGTGCTGCGGGATCGGGTCGGGGAAGTTCCACACGATGGCCCGCGCCTTGGCGTTGCCAAAGGGGTGGCAGCCATGATTCTTCAGCACCACGCGCTGGATGCCACCGGACAAATCCGTCTTCCAGTTCTTGCCTTCGGCCTTCTGCTTCTCGGCGTCCGTCAGCTCATCCCACCATCCCAGCTTCTTGAGCAGCACGTGGTCGAACTCCGGATAGCCGGTGGTGATGTCCGCGCCCCTCGAGTATGAGCCGTCCTCGGCCAGCAGGCTGACGCCGTCGCGCTCCACGCCGAAGTTGGCGCGGAAGTTGCCGCCGCCGTCCATGACGTTGCGGCTGGTGTCATACAGGTTGGGCGAGCCGGGGTGCTTGAGCTCCGGCGTGCCATAGCACGGCCACGGCAGGCCGAAATAATCGCCGGTCAGGTCGTAGCCGGTCAGCGGATCCTTTCCGCCCAGGCAACGCAGCGTGCGCACGTCGAACTTCTCCATATTGCGCATATGAGACTTGAGCCGCTCGGGAGATTGCCCGGTGTAGCCGATGGTCCAGTTGCTGGCGTTGATCTCGCGCAGGATGGATTCGACTTCGGGCTCCATCCAGGTCCGGCCCGCGCGCTTGACCTCGTTGAGCTTGAAGTTCTTCGACAGCTCCTTGCCAAAGCCGAGCCGGTCGGCGAAGGCCTGCATGATGGTGTGGTCCGGCATTGACTCGAACAACGGTTCGATCACCTTCTCGCGCCACTGCAGCGAGCGGTTGGAGGCCGTGCAGGACCCGGTGGTCTCGAACTGCGTGCAGGCCGGCAGCAGGTAGACCGCTCGGTTCGGGTTGACCTTGTCGCCTTCCGCCGGCGGCATATTGGCCATCGCGGCGGTGGCCGACGGATAAGGGTCGATCACCACCAGCAGGTCGAGCTTGTCGAGCGCCTTCTTCATCTCCAGCCCGCGCGTCTGCGAGTTGGGCGCGTGGCCCCAGAAAAACACCCCGCGGACGTTGTTGTCCTGGTCGATCAGCTCAGGCTTCTCGGTAACGATATCGATCCAGCGCGACACCGTGGTGCCGGACTTCTCCATCATCGCCTGCGAGGCGTACTGCTTCTTGATCCATTCGTAGTCGACGCCCCACACCGCGGCATAGTGTTTCCACGCGCCAGTGGCCAGGCCGTAGTAGCCTGGCAGGGAATCCGGGTTGGGGCCCACGTCGGTCGCGCCCTGCACATTGTCGTGGCCGCGGAAGATGTTGGCGCCGCCGCCCGACACGCCGATATTGCCCAGCGCCAGCTGCACGATGCAGGAGGCGCGCACGATGGCGTTGCCGATGGTGTGCTGGGTCTGGCCCATGCACCACACCAGCGTGCTGGGCCGGTTCTTGGCCATTATCTCCGCCACCTGGTAGACCTGCGCTTCGGGCACGCCGCAGACTTCCTCGACCTTGTCCGGCGTCCACTTGGCAAGGACTTCCTCCTTGACCTTGTCCATGCCGTAGACGCGATCGTTGATGTACTTCTGGTCTTCCCAGCCGTTCTTGAAGATGTGGTACAGCACGCCGAACAGGAATGCGATATCGGTGCCCGAGCGGACCCGTACGTAGTAATCGGACTTCGCGGCCGTGCGGGTGTAGCGGGGATCGACCACGATCACCTTGCAGCCGCTCTCCTTGGCGTGCAGCAGGTGCAGCATCGACACCGGGTGCGCCTCGGCCGCGTTGGAGCCGATATACAGCGCCGCGCGGGCGTTCTGCATATCGTTGTACGAGTTGGTCATCGCACCATAGCCCCAGGTATTGGCCACGCCGGCCACCGTGGTGGAGTGGCAGATGCGTGCCTGGTGATCGGTGTTGTTGGTGCCGATGAACGATACCCACTTGCGCAGCAGGTAGGACCCTTCGTTGCTGTGCTTGGAGGAGCCGACGAAGAACATCGAGTCCGGCCCGGTCTGCTGGCGGATCTCTTTCATCTTGGCGGTGATCTCGTCGAGCGCCTGATCCCAGCTGACGCGCTGGTATTTGCCGTTCACCAGCTTCATCGGGTACTTCAGCCGGTACTCGCCGTGGCCGTGCTCGCGCAGCGCGGCGCCCTTGGCGCAGTGCGCGCCCATGTTGATCGGCGAATCGAAGACCGGGTTCTGGCGCACCCACACGCCGTTCTGCACCACGGCGTCGACAGCGCAGCCCACCGAACAGTGACCGCATACGGTGCGGCGCACAACGATATTGCCCTGGCCTTCGCCAGTGCCGGCGGCACCTGACGCATCCGCGGCATCGGCCCGGCGCAGCAGCGTCAGCTGCGAAGCCGCCAGCCCCACGCCCACCCCGATGCCGGAGCGCTTGAGAAAGCTGCGCCGGTCCATGGTGGGCATGGCACCCGCCAGCCCCGCAGCCAGACGCTCGGAGAGCCGGCCGCCAGCGCGCTCGCCCGAGCCGCTAGCCAGTTGCGAAGATGCGCTGCCCTGCGCCGCGCGTTTGCGGGTCAAGATCATGTATCACCCCAGGATGGAAACGAGGTAGAGCGAGGCGTGCGCCGGGCGCGACCACTCACACCAGCGTAGTCCGGTAGTACTTGCGAATATGTTCTGTGACCCGGTAGCCGTCGCCGTCGGTCGGCGTGGCATCGGGAATGGCCGCGGCCAGGCTGGGCACGGCGGGCATGGCCGGGCCGCGCGACGTCAGCGCGGCGGCGGCGCCGGCAGCGGCAACAACCCCGGTGCCGGCAAGGAAGGCGCGGCGCGCGGCCTTCGGCTGCTTGTCTTTCATTTTGGGGGGCTCCTCGGCCTGTCCAGACCGATTACCAATCCTGTTATGAACGCTATTGCCTATTTTAGAATGATATGTGCCGAAAGACCATGGATCCACGGGATTTCCATGATGGCAATCAAGAACTTGCGTGCGATCAATGCATTTCCAGCGCGATCGCCTCGACCGCCATGAAGGCCTTGAGCAGCGCGGCCACGCTGGCATAGAAGCGCGCGTGCGGATGCGCCGCCGCGCTGTCGCACAGGGTTTCCACCCATGACTGCAGATGGCGCGAGAAAAAATGCTGCTGCTCGGCAAGGTTTGCCACGCCGGCATCCTCGCCCGCCACCAGGAAACGCATCACCTCGCACAATGTGGCGATGTGATCCTCGGTCTCGCTGACATTGTCCTGGCGCACCAGGCCATAGCGCGCCAGGTCGTCGCGCAGCGCCACCAGCGGGCGCTCATTGAGGAAGCCGGTCTGGTAGTAGGAGCCGTACAGCAGGACTTCCGGCTTGCCCACGCCGACGAACAATTCCTGGTATTCGTCGCCGGCTTCCTCGGCCGTGGTGACCGATGCTGCGTCGCACAAATCATTCCAGGCGTCGCCCAGCGGCGTGGCGGCGTCCTCGCCGTGCGCGCGGTTGGCGGCGATATGGTGCAGCAGAGCGGCATCCGGCGCGCGATACAGCAGCGTGGCCAGCAGGCCGTAAAGGTCCGCCCGGGCGGTGTCTTCTGCGTCGGGCGCCGCGTGGGCGACCGGAGGGATCAGCTGGATAGGCTGGAAATCTGTCATGTCGTGATGATTCTCAAGGATGGCCTGCTTGGCTATTGCAAGGCGTTGCCGCTGGCCTCGCCGCCGTTCTTTTCCAGCATATCGACGACGCGGCAATCGCCGCACATCTTCAGGCGCTCGGCGGCCTCGCCGGCAAACGCCGGGTGGCTCGCCAGCCGGGCCAGCATGGCATGCACCATCTGGGCGGTGCCAAACGGCTTGGCGCAGCGAATGCAATGGAAGGGCTGGGTCTCGGCCAACGTCACGGTGCGCCGCGCTTGCTCACCGGTGAGCAAGCGCGGCACCAGGGTGATGGCGTCTTCCGGGCAGGTCTTCTCGCACAAGCCGCACTGCACGCAGTTGCGCTCCAGGAAGCCCAGCACTGGCTGCTCGGGATTATCGCGCAGGGCTTGCGAGGGACAGGCGCCAACGCAGGCCATGCACAACGTGCAACGCCCGGTGTCCACCGCCACCGCGCCCAGCGGCGCCCCGGCAGGCAGCGCAACGCTGGCGGCCGGGCGCGGCGCATTGCGCACGAGATGATCAAGCGCAAAATCCAGCGTCTCGCGCTTGGCGGCCGCAGCGTGGAACACGGCGGGTGGCGCGGCTGGCCGGTCGCCCCCCGGCGCGGCCAAGGCCGATAGTTGCGCATCCAGCGTGGCGGCATCCGGGCCGTCCACCAGCGACAGGCGTTCGCCGTCATAGCCGAGGCCCGCCAGAATGGCCTGCCCCACGGCTACCTGCCCGGCCAGCGCCGTACGGTATTGCGGAGCCTCGTCACCGGTGAGCATCACGGCGACGCGGCCAGCGCCCCAGCAAATGGCCGCCAGCCACAGCTCAAGCCCGCACGCAGCCGGGTGGAACAACCCCACCGGAATCACATTGGGTGGCATGCCGTGGGCCTGTCCGGCGCGCGCGGCGCGGCCCAGCGCCAGGATGGGCGCATTGCCGTGCTCCTCGCCATGCAGCATCAGCACAGCGTCGCGCCCGCCCGCAGCGCGGTAGGTCGAGATCAGGGTGCGCAGCCGCTCGCCGAGGTGATCCGGCTTGGGATAGGCATAGCTGATGGCGCCGCTCGGGCACACCGTGGTGCACGCGCCGCAGCCCATGCACAGGTGCGGCGTGACCTCGATGCGGCCGCGCCCGTCGTGCCATTGCGAGCGGATCGCTTCGGTGGAGCAGATGTCGATACAGGCCGTGCAACCCGTGGTCTGGTTGCGGCCATGCGCGCAAAGTTTCTCCTTGTACTGGAAGAACTTCGGCTTCTCGAACTCGCCCACCAGCTGGACCAGTGCCAATGCCTGCGCATGCTGGCGCAGCGCATCCGCGCCGGCGTACAGGTAGCCCTGCGGCGGCGCGTGCATGAGGAAGGCCGGCGTGTCGGCCAGGTCGAACACCAGGTCAAAGCGTTCCGTGGCAGTGGCGCCCGGGCGGTCGAAGTCGATCGCGGCGGCGGCGCCGCAGGCCTTCACGCAGGCGCGGTGCGAGCGGCAGCGGTCCAGGTCCACCTGGTAGCTGAAATCGATGGCGTCTTCCGGGCAAGCGTCGATGCAGGCATTGCAGCGCGTGCACAGGTCCAGGTCGATCGGGTTGCTGCGTCCCGCGCCGGTCTCCCAGCTGGCCTCGAAGGCGCCCAGCCATCCGCCGAGCTTGACCAGCTTGCCGCTGTGCACGGGGAATGCCCGCGAGGCGGGCAGGCCGGCCGGGGCCATGGCCCCTGTGGCGGCGGCGCTGAGCAGCACCGAAACATCCATGCCGGCTTCGGCCAGCTTACCGGCCCAGGGGATCGCGCGGTCGGCGGGGCCTAGCACCAGCACGGCGCCGCCGGAGCGGTAGTCCACCACGGGCACCGGATCCGGGTCCGGCAGCGCGGCGGCGGCCAGCAAGGCGGCGATCTTGGCGTTGGCGGTTTTCGGGTCGCGCCGCGCCCCCTGCGACCAGCCACCGGTCTCGCGGATATTGACGAAGCGCACGGGCGCCGTCATGGTGCCCTCGGCCTGGCGCCGGGCGGCTACCTCGGTAAACAGCGCGCGCTCCTGCGTGCAAGCCACGATGACATCGTCGGTGCCGGCGAGCGCGGCGGTGAAGTCTCCGATCTCGCGGCGGCACAGCAGGTGATGGACCTTGAGTGGCGTCTTCACGCCACCCGCGGGCGCGGGAACATTGCCCGACAATGCCGCCCCATCAAGCGGCATCGTGTCGTTGCAATTGCAGATCAGCGTCGGCATGGAGAGTGCGGCTGGCCGGCCTGGCCGCTCCCTTTGTCGGGAGTCTTGCCGCCGGCGGAATGTGGGGGGAAGCCTATTGTAGGCCGCGCCGAGGGCAGCGACTACGCGTGTTTGCCTGGGGCGGAATGGTCGGCCGGGGACGCGGCAGGAGGCAAGCCGGCATCGGCATCGGTGGCGGCATCGGTGGCGGTGGCGGTGGCAATGCCGGCCTCCCCAGCCTCGCCGGCTGGTTGTGGCAATGCAGCAGATGGCTCGGGCGTCGCCAGGGCAGCGTCTTGCACATCGGGCCCTTCTTGCTGTGCGCGAGCCGCCGCCAGTTCCTCGTCGGTGGGCGCGAACAGCCCCAGCGTCTCGGACTGGCGCATGCGCCGCAGCACATCCAGCGGAATCGGATCGGGCTGGCTGTAGTCGTCGATATAGGTATCGAGGCCGTCCATCACGTTGAAATGCGGATCGGCGAACAAGGTCTTGAGCGCGGCGCGCTTCACGTCTTCGTCCACGCCGCGCACGACGAAGCGGGCGATGCTGTCGCCCGGCTGCAGCAAGGCGGCATCGGCTAGCGTGGGGAGCGGTTCAGCGGCTGGGGTAGGTGGAACGGGGTCTGGCAGTGCCTGGGCTACCGGCGCCTCCCTGCCGGGAGGCACGGACGACTCCGCCGGCAGGGGTGGCTCAGCCTCAAGCGGCTTGCCGTCGCGCGCCGCGGCCTTGCGGCGGGACCAGCGCGACAGGAAGGAAGCATCGCTCATGCGCGGCCTGCCTGCATCAGTAGCGCGCCCTGTCCTCCGGCGCCTTGAATGATTCCGGGCGGCGGCGTTTCTTGGGCTCGGGGTGGTAGTACTGGGCCACGTAGGCTTGCAGCCACTCCTGCTGGTCAGGGGCCAGCGGCACGTTCTCGACGGTTTCGCCGGCGTCGAGCCAGCGTCCGGCCTCGTTGTAGGACAGTGTCACCGTCACCGGCACCGGCAGCGGCTCGCCGTCGCGCGACGTCGGCACGGCAGCCTGCCCGCCCTCCTCTGCCATGCGCCACAGCACGAACCAGCAGGGCGCGGTGGAAGTGAGGTTGAGGTAATAGCCCTCGGCCTCGTCGCGGAACAGCGTGACGGCGTAGCCCGGGTACAGCCAGCGCGCGCCGTGTTCGTCCTGCGCCAGGCAGTGGGGCACGGCGCCGAATTCGCCAAGATCCGGCAGCACGGCGCCGAGTTCCCATTTCCAAGGCTGCCAGCGGCTGGCCAGCGGCACGCGGTGCATCACCACGGCCATGGTCACGCCGGGCCGGCCGGCGGGCACGGCGTCGGGGGCCGGGTTGCCTGCAGCGGAGTCGGCTGGCGTGTCCATGGGGATCAGGTGTTCTGCACCACGATGCTGGGGAACTTGCTGGTCATATCGCGGGCGCGGTCGGCCACCTTGATGGCCACCTTGCGCGCCATGGTGCGGTACAGCTCGGCGATCGGGCTGTCAGGATCGGACACCACGGTGGGCCGGCCGCTGTCGGCCTGCTCACGGATCGAGCGGTTAAGCGGCATGCTGCCCAGCAGGTCCACGCCGTAGTCCTCGCACATCTTCTCGCCACCGCCCTCGCCGAAGATATGCTCGACGTGGCCGCAACTCGGGCAGCAGTAGACAGCCATGTTCTCGACGATGCCGAGGATGGGGATGCCCACCTTCTCGAACATCTTCAGGCCCTTCTTGGCGTCCAGCAAGGCGATATCCTGGGGAGTGGTGACGATGACAGCACCCGTCACCGGGACTTTTTGCGACAGCGTCAGCTGGATGTCGCCGGTGCCCGGCGGCATGTCGACGATCAGGTAATCGAGATCGTGCCAGTTGGTCTGGCGCAGCAACTGCTCCAGCGCCGAGGTCACCATCGGCCCGCGCCACACCATCGGGTTGTCCTGCTCGATCAGGAAGCCGATCGAGTTGGCCTGCAGGCCATGGCCTTCGAGCGGCTCCATGGTCTGGCCATCGGACGACTCGGGGCGGCCATCGATGCCCAGCATCATGGGCAGGCTCGGGCCGTAGATGTCGGCGTCGAGCATGCCCACGCGGGCACCCTCGGCGGACAGCGCCAGCGCCAGGTTGACGGCGGTGGTGGACTTGCCCACGCCGCCCTTGCCCGACGCCACGGCGATCACGTTCTTGACGCCCGGCAGCAGCTTGACGCCGCGCTGCACCGCATGGGCCACGATTTTCATGCTGACGGCCACGTTGGCATTGGCCACGCCAGGCAACTGGCGCAGCGCATCCACCACTTGCTTGCGAATCGGTTCCAGCTGGCTCTTGCCGGGATAACCCAGCTCCACTTCCAGCGACACATCGCCGCCTTCGACCCGCACATTGCGAGCTGAACGGGTGGACACCAGATCCCGGCCCGTGTTGGGGTCGATCACGGTGCGCAGGACTTCGGTAACCTGGTCGACGGTGAGGCTCAAGACAATCTCCGCTACTGAATATGGGAATATGGGGGAAGGCGCGTACTGTATCAAAGTATGAGCGAAGTGCGGCGCAAGGGTAACGTGAGGGTAACGCGAGGGCGGCAGGCCCATGATCCGCACGTGGAATTACACGCACTTACAACTGTCACAGCAACAGGCTTGTGCACCCGGCATCATCTCCTTATTGTAGTGCGCCAGGAACGCGAGCCCGGTGAATACGGTCCAGGCCCTTGTATTCGGGTGTCTTCCGCGTTATTTCTAGCGGTGTTGCGCGCACCACGTCAAAATCAGCCAAAACAAAACGCTTCGTCCTGAAGGAGAAAGCATGAAACTCAAGCTCGTCAGCCTTGCCATTGTCGCCACCCTTGCCGCGGGCTGCGCCACAGAACAAGGCACCCAGACCGCGGTCGGCACTGGCGTGGGCGCAGCGGTCGGCGCCGGCCTGGGCAACCTGATCGGCGGCAATACCACCGGCACGCTCGTCGGCGCGGCGGTCGGCGGGGCCCTGGGCGGGGCCACGGGTTACAACTGGAACGCAATCCGCGGCAAGCTGAGCAAGGACACGGCGGGCACGGGCACGCAGATCACCGAGCAGCCGGACGGCTCGCTCAAGGTGAACATCCCAAGCCAGGTGACCTTCGATACGGACAGCGCCACCATCAAGCCGTCGTTCCGCTCGGTGCTCGACCAGGTCTCGCAGACCCTTGCCCAGCAACAGGACGTCTCCGCCACCGTGGTAGGCCATACCGACAGCACCGGCAACCCGAACTACAACATGCAGCTGTCGCAGCGCCGCGCCCAGAGCGTCGCGACCTACCTGGGTGACCGAGGCGTCGCCCGGCCCCGCCTGGCAGCCGAAGGACGGGGCCAGACCCAGCCGGTTGCGGACAACGCCACCGAGGCCGGGCGCGCACAAAATCGCCGGGTCGAAATTTATTTGAAACCAATTCAGAGATGATGCGGTCATAGAAATAGGTACCGCTTGTCACCGTTGCTGGCTCGCGATGGGTGGCTGACCTCCCGGGCGGTACCTGATTTCTCCTCCTTTTCCGTTGTGGAAAGCTGCGCCGGCTCTGACCGGCGCTTTTTTTGTCCTCAGCTTATTGAGTGCGCTTTGCGTCACTAAATTCGAGCCAAAGCACGCTCTTCCCGCCACGCCCCCGCGCAGTGCACGCGCTGCCCGCCCCGCTTGTTAGAATAGCCCTCTCACGGTGCCCGCCCGACCTTGGTGGCGACGCCCCCCCGCCTTTCCGTCCACCCCCCTCCTGACCGGCAATTTTTCCATGACCGCACGTCGCATCCTCGTTACTTCTGCCCTGCCCTACGCCAACGGCCAGATCCATATCGGCCACCTGGTGGAATACATCCAGACCGACATCTGGGTGCGCTTCCAGCGCATGATGGCGAACGAGGTCTACTACGTCGGCGCGGACGACACGCACGGCACCCCGGTGATGCTGCGGGCCGAGAAGGAAGGCATAACGCCCAAGCAGCTGATCGATCGCGTGTGGACCGAGCACAAGCGCGACTTCGACAGCTTCATGGTGTCGTTCGACAACTACTACAGCACCGACTCGGATGAGAACAAGCAGCTCTCCGAGAAGATCTACCTGGCGCTGAAGGCCGAGGACCTGATCGCCGAGCGCGAGGTCGAGCAGTTCTACGACCCGGTCAAGAACATGTTCCTGCCGGACCGCTTCATTAAGGGCGAATGCCCGAAGTGCGGCGCCAAGGACCAGTACGGCGACTCATGCGAAGTCTGCGGCACCACCTACGTGCCCACCGACCTGAAAAACCCGTACTCGGTGGTGTCGGGCGCCACGCCGGTGCGCAAGTCCTCTGCGCATTACTTCTTCAAGCTGTCCGACCCGCGCTGCGAAACCTTCCTGCGCGAGTGGGTGGCCGACCTGGCCCAGCCGGAAGCGGCCAACAAGATGCAGGAATGGCTGGGCGCCGAAGGCGAGGCTTCCACGCTGTCGGACTGGGACATCTCGCGCGATGCGCCCTACTTCGGCTTCGAGATTCCCGGCGCTCCCGGCAAGTATTTCTACGTGTGGCTGGATGCGCCGATCGGCTACTACGCCAGCTTCAAGAACCTGGCCGAAAAGAAGGGCATCGATTTCGACGCCTGGGTAGGCCCGCACTCCAGCGCCGAGCAATACCATTTCATCGGCAAGGACATCCTGTATTTCCATACGCTGTTCTGGCCGGCCATGCTGCGCTTCTCGGGCTACCGCACGCCCACCAACGTGTTCGCGCACGGCTTCCTGACGGTGGATGGCGCCAAGATGAGCAAGTCGCGCGGCACCTTCATCACCGCGCAGAGCTATATCGACACCGGCATGAACCCGGAATGGCTGCGCTACTACTTCGCCGCCAAGCTCAATGCCAGCATGGAAGACCTCGACCTGAACCTCGATGACTTCATTGCGCGCGTGAACAGCGACCTGATCGGCAAGTACGTCAACATTGCCAGCCGCGCCGCCGGCTTCCTGGTCAAGCGCTTCGACGGCGTGGTGGACGAGGCCGCTCTGGCCCACCCGCTGCTCAAGCAATTGCGTGAAGCCGCGCCGCAAGTGGCACAGTTCTATGAAGCCCGCGAGTACAGCAAGGCGCTGCGCCTGGTGATGGAGCTCACGGATTCGGTGAACGCCTTCGTCGACACGGAGAAGCCGTGGGAGCTGGCACGCGACGAAAGCAAGCGCGCGGCACTGCACGCTGCCTGCTCGGTCTCGCTGGAAGCCTTCCGCCTGCTCACCGTCTACCTCAAGCCGGTGGTGCCGCAGATGGCCGCGGGCGTGGAGCGCTTCCTCAATATCGAGCCGCTGGACTGGCGCGGCATCGACAAGCAACTCTCGGCCTCGCGCCCGGTGCAGCCGTACTCGCACCTGATGACGCGTGTCGATGCCAAGCAGGTCGATGCACTGCTGGCCGCCAACCGCGACTCGCTGCAGGCCACCGCGCCCGCCGGTGAAGCGGATGCCGCCGCTGCATCGATCGAGCCCATCGCCGACACCATCACGATCGACGACTTCGCCAAGATCGACCTGCGCGTGGCCAAGATCGTGGACTGCCAGAAGGTGGAAGGCTCGAGCAAGCTGCTGCAGCTCACGCTGGACCTGGGCGAAGGCAAGACGCGCAACGTCTTCTCCGGCATCCAGTCGGCCTACACGCCCGAGCAGCTGGTAGGCAAGCTCACCGTGATGGTGGCCAACCTGGCTCCGCGCAAGATGAAGTTCGGGCTGTCCGAGGGCATGGTGCTGGCCGCTTCGGCAGCGGATGAGAAGGCCACGCCGGGCCTCTGGATCCTGGAGCCGCACGAAGGCGCTGTGCCTGGCATGCGCATCGGCTGACCTGCCACAGGCGGTGAGGCGCGCCAGCGCCGAGCCGCCAATGCGCCATGGCGCATTGGCGCCGGCGCTGATTGACGCCACGCCGCCGGGAAGCTCATACTGCACCCATGCCCGACAGGGTGTTGATGGGATTTCCTGGCATGCCCGACAGCGTTCCCGGCCACGCCCCTTCTGGCACGCCAGCGCCGCCTGCTGGCGGCGGGCCACGCCTGCGCCAGCCCTTCCCCCTCGCCGCCTTCCACCCGCGCCTGCTCGACAGCCTGCGCGACTACCACCGCGCCCTCTTCTTCAAGGACCTTGCCGCCGGGCTCACCGTGGGCGTGGTGGCGCTGCCGCTGGCGATGGCCTTTGCCATCGCCTCCGGGATGCCACCGCAGGCCGGCCTGTTCACCGCCATCATCGCGGGCTTCCTGATCGCCGCGCTGGGCGGCTCGCCGGTGCAGATCGGCGGTCCCGCCGGCGCCTTCATCGTCATCGTCTACGGCATCGTGGCGCGCTACGGCGTGGCCAACCTGCTGATCGCCACCATCCTGGCGGGCGGCCTGCTGTTCGCCATGGGGCTGTTCCGGCTAGGCACCCTGATCCGCTTTATCCCCGTAGCCATCGTGATCGGCTTCACCAACGGCATCGCGGTGCTGATCATGGTCTCGCAGATCGCCGATTTCCTTGGCCTGCAAACCGGCAAGCTGCCTGGCAACTTCCTTTCGCAGATGCGTGTGCTGGGACGCTCCCTGCCCACGGTGTCCTGGCCCACGGTAGCACTGGCGGCCAGCTCGCTGGTAGTGGTGGCGGCCTGGTCGCGCCTGGCCCTGCTGGCGGGCAAGCGCTGGCGCCCTGTACCGACGATGGCGGCAAACCCGGCAAATCCGGCAAGCCCGCCCGATGCGCATGGCCGCATTGGCCGTGCGCTGGCCATGGTTCCAGGCACAGTGATAGCGCTGGTGCTAGCCACCGCGGGCAATGCCCTGCTGCACTTGCCGGTGGAGACCATCGGCACGCGCTTCGGCGGCATTCCGCAGGGCCTGCCGCCGTTTGCGCTGCCACAACTGAGCTGGCAACTGGTCCAGCAACTGGTGGCGCCCACGCTGACGATTGCCCTGCTTGGCGCCATCGAATCGCTGCTATGCGCGCGCGTGGCCGACAGCCTGATCGACGACCGCCACGATCCCAACCAGGAGCTGATGGCGCAGGGCATCGCCAATATCGTCACGCCGTTCTTCGGCGGCCTGCCGGCCACGGGCACCATCGCCCGCACCGTCACCAACGTGCGCAGCGGTGGGCGCACGCCGGTGGCGGGCATGATCCACGCCGCCACGTTACTGCTGATCGTGCTGGTGGCGGCGCCACTGGCCAGCGCCATCCCACTCGCCACGCTGGCCGCCATCCTGCTCTACGTGGCGTGGAACATGGGCGAGTGGCATGTGTTCGGGCTGACGCACCTGAAGCGCTACAGCAACAACTACCGCATCATCCTGCTCGGCACCTTCGTGCTGACCGTGGTGTTCGACCTGACCGTGGCGGTGCAGGTGGGCCTGGTGCTCGCCTGCCTGTTCTTCATCTACCGCATGGCCGCGCTCACGCAGATCGAGGCGATCACGCCGGCCGCGCTGCCCCCGGCGGCCGACGGCAGGCCGCTGCCGGCCGGCGAGGTGGCGGCCTATCACATGACCGGCGCGCTCTTCTTCGGCGCCGTCAACAAGGTGGAAGCGCTGATCGACCCCCGCGACCGCACGCAGCCGGTACCGGCGGTGCTGATCCTCGACGTGGGCAAGCTGGTGGCGCTGGACACCACCGGGCTGGACACGCTGGACGCATTGCGCAAGACGCTGGCGCGGCGCGGCGGCACGCTGGTGATCTGCGCCGCGGCAGCACAGGTGATGTCGCTGATGCGGCGCGCGGGCTTCCTGGAACAGATGGGCACGGCGAACTATTGCGACACGCTGGCCGCAGCCTGCGCCAGGGCCGGCGTGTTGCTTGCCGAGCGGGCCGAGCGGCCCGCGGCAGGCTAACCGCCCTGCAGCCTCTCGTCGCTGCGCGAGGTGTGCGTCACCTTGCCGTCGGCGTCGAAATGCACGTTGAAGAACGCCTTCTCCTGCGCGCTTTCCCACCAGCGGTAGCCCCACACCTCTTCCTTCTTGAGCGCGAACGCTTCCACCTTGGTCGGCTTGCCGACCAGGCGGCGGATATCGTCGCGACTCATGCCGGCGCGCACGCGCGCGAAGTTCTCCGCGGTCAGCACCTGCTCGATATTGCGCACCTTGCCATCGGCGCCGATCGTCACCATCCAGGTGGTGGCGCCTTCCGGGCCGCGCGGGTATTCCAGCCGGCGGCCGCCGTCCTCCTCTTCCCAGGTGATCTCCGGGCGCCCGGCCTGTTTGCGCACGTCGTCCTCGCTGGATTCGCCCGCCACGATGCCCTTGAACAACTGGCTGTCGGGCTTGACCGAGTTCCAGGTGGCGTGCGCGGTATCGCCCGCCTTCTTCATCGCTTCGTCGACCTTTTGCTGGTCGCACCCGAACAGGGCTAGCACGGAGGAAATCAGTCCCATGGCGGCAAGGCGTCGGTAAGACGCGGCAGTGGCGGAGTTGGGCGGCACGCAGATCATGGTGCGTGTCTCAGGGCTGCGCGGGCGCGGCTGCGTCCGTTGCATTGCTATCGGCATCCTGGCTGGCATCGGTCTGGCTCCTCGCGGTTCCGGCGCGGTTGGACGCGCCCGTGAACAAATTGCCCCAACTGTCGAAGCGGCGGTTAAACAGCACAGAGAGCCCGTTGATCGAGCCGCCCTTGGCAATCAGCGACCAGCGCCGCGAGAATGCCCAGGTCATCTTGACCACGTTGCTGGCGCTGGTCAGGCTCTGCTCATAGCCCACCGAGATCTTCTCGGTCACGGCCTTGCCCACGCTGACCACCTGCTGGTCGTTGAGGCCGGCCGTGCTGGGCCCGATCGAAAACTCGTCGATGCCCAGATGCTGCACGATCCCCTTGCCCGCGCGCCCGCCCAGCATGCCCAGCGCGGCACCACCCAGGGCCCCCGCACTCAGTTGCTGCTGCTGTCCGGCCGCGGCGCCTTCCGCGCCGTAGCCGAACATCAGCCATGACAGCTTATCCTCCTCCGGCACATTCGGCTCGGACACCAGCTTGACGCGCGGCAGGCGTACCGTGCCGGTCACCTCCACCCCCGCCTCCACTTCCTGGTTGCGGCGCATGGCGCGGATATTGAGGTTGGGATTGTCCACCGGCCCGTTGAAATTGACGATGCCGCGCTCGATGTTGAGCTTGCGCCCGAACGCTTCATAGGTGCCGTCGGTCACGCGGATGGTGCCGGTGGCGCGCAGCGGCGTCAGCGGGGCGCTGCGCACGCCAAGCTGCCCGCCCAGGCGCAGGTCCGCGCCGGCCCCGCGGAAGCGGAAATTGTCGCCAAGGTCGAGCGTGAGGTCGATCAGCGGGCTGAAGCGGCTGGCCGGCTTGGCCTCCGGCACCGGCGTGGCGGCGGTCTTGATCTCGCGCTGGTCGCGGCGGCGCACCACCACTACGTCGTCGCCCAGCTCCGGAGCGCCGGCCTTGGGCAGGTCGAACAAGCCGCGATCCACGCGGAACTTGCCGCGGATCACGATCTGGCGGTTCTCGTTGGCGATGCTGGCATCGCCGGAAATGATCAGCGTGCGCTCGGGGCTGGCAAAGAGCTGGAGCTTGTCGGCCACGATCTTGCCCGTCAGGTTGGGATCGGTGTCGCCCAGCTTCACGTTGCCGGTGGCCACGATCTTGCCGTCGCCGCCGCGGAACTCCACCTGCTTGAGCTCGATGGTGTTCTGGTCGAGCGCCACGTGTACGATGCCATCGGTCAGCTGGATACCCAGGTCGTAGAGCGTGATGGCGATGCCGGTGCCGTCGATATTGCCGGTAACCAGGGGCTGCCCGACGCTGCCCGCCAGTTGCAGGACCGCCGCCAGCTTGCCATCGAACGCATACTGCGGGCCGCTCAGCGCCTCCAGCGACTTGATCTTCGGCACATCCAGCGAGACCTTGCCCGCCAGCGTGGAAGCCGGCGTCACCGTCATCAGGCCCTGCTCCTGGATCAGCCCGGCGGACGCGTCTACCACTACCTTGCCGACCCGTGCGGCCTCGATGCCGCCTTTCAGGTTGACGCGGCTGCCGGCAAACTCGGCGCGCAGCGCGGTTTCGCCCAGGCCCAGCGCGGTGTAGCCCCGCCCGGCGCTCACCGAGACGTCGCCGCTGCGCCGGCGCAGCTCGGCAAAGCCGGAGGCAGACTCGGCCAGCGTGATATTCCAGCGGCCGTCCAGCACCAGGTCCGAGCGCACCGGCGGCGCTTCGCCGGTCAAGGCCTCGGCCAGGCGCAGCACGTTGGCCACCTGCAGGCCATCGAGGTTGCCCTGGGTGCGGATGCGGCCGTGGTCGAAATCGAAGCTGTCCACGGTCACGCGGGCGCGCTCGAACTGCAGGCTGGCCGCGCCGAGATGCACGCGCTGGTCCGCCACCTGCAGCTGCGTCGGCGCGATCAGCCGCACGTTGGCCGTGCCGCGCTCCTCGAGCGTGCGGATGGTGCCCTTCCAGCCGGCCGCCCCCTGCCAGGCGCCCTGCCCCGACAAGGCGAGTTGCATCGGCTTGTCGTGCAGCGCGCCGGCCACCTTCAGGTCGAAGGCGTGGCTGGCCTGGGTGCCGCTGAGCGAGGCATCGAGCGTGCGCAGCGTGGCGACCGGGCCGCGATAGTCGCGGGCGTTCAGTTTCAGCGCGAGCGTGCCGTTCAGCCCCCCGCGCAACTCGGCGCTGCCGCTGGCGCTGGCTACGTGGTGCGGGCCCACCACCAGCGACAGCGCGGCATAGCTGGCCACGATCTCGGGCCGCGCCAGCGTGCCGGTGATGTCCGCGTCGAGCTTTAGCACACCGGCCACGCCGAACTTGAGCCGCTCGAGCTGCGGCGCGTCCACATGCACTTTCAGGCGGTCGCCGCGCGCGCCAAAGCTGCCGTTGATCTGGGCCTGGTTGCCTGCCATCTCCAGCGTGGCCTGGCTCGGCAGCAAGCGCTCGCCGGCCAGGCGCAGCTTGCCCTCGCCACGCATCGGCAGCCCCGCATAGACGCTGTCGCGCACCGCGAAGTCCAGCGCCACGCGGTGCTCCGGCGCTAGCGTGCCGCTGGCGGTGAAGTCCGCATTGATGCGGCCGGGCGCCACCTCGGCCACGCGGGCCGGGTCGAAATTGATCAGCTTGCCCTTGAAACTGAAGGGCTGCGTGTCCTTCAGCGACAGCTTGCCATCGGCGTTGAGCGTGCCCGCGCCGATGCCGGCGCGCAGCGAGGTCAGCGTCACCGCCTCGCCATCCAGATGCGCATCGGCAAAGAGCTTGTACTCGCCGCCGGCCAGGTCCAGCGCCACGCTCTGGCGGCCGGGCTCCATCCGCAAGCTCACCGGCCCGGACAGGCGCACGCGCTTCAGGCTGCCATAGAGGGCCTGCGGGTCGAGGTCGCGCACGTCGATGTCGAAGCCGCCGCGGCCATCGTGCAGCGCACCGCCGCCGCTGATCTCGCCGCCGCCGGCCAGCGCCACGTGCAGGTCGCGCACCATCTGCGCCGCCTCGCCGACCTCGATATGCGCTTGCACCGATTCCACCGGCAGGCGCTCGGCGTCGAGCTTGCCGGCCTCGTGGTTGACGATGCGCACGTCGCCCGCCACGCGCAGGGACGCGTTGTCGTGGGCGCTGCCAGGCTTGGCAGCGGGAGCGGAGGCCGGCGTGGCGGCGCCATCCACCGGGCGCAACTCGGCCTGCACGGAGAGATTGGCGCGCGGCGCCGACGGGCTGAACAGGCGCGGGTTGATGTGTTCGCCATTGACCAGCACATGGGTAAACGGCACCTTGCCAAACGGCGTCAGGTCCGCCTCGGCACGGCCGCGCAGGCGATCGCCGCTGGCCTCGGCTTGCGCATGCAGGGCGGCAAGCGAGCCGCGCACATTGGCGCTGATGCTAAAGGATTCCTTCTGCCAGCTGCCCTCCAGCAGCGCGGCGCCGTTCAGCGCAAACGGCGCCTGGCCGGCGATCTGCGCATTGGCGGCCAGCTTGCCGTACGGCGTGACCAGCCGTTCCACGCTGATGCGGTGGCGTCGCCCGTCGGAATGCAGTGAGCCCGCCAGGTCGCTAAACACCATCTCGCTGGGCGTGGCCGGCGGCCCTTGCAGCAAGGTCAGGCGGTCCAGCGTGAGCGTATCCACGTCCACCGCCAACGGCAGGTCGAGCGATTTGGGCAAGGAGGCGGGCGCGCTGTCAGGCTGCGACGGCGGCAAGCGCAGCGTGACGGCGCCCACGCGCAGCGCGCTGACATGCAAGCGGGTCGGCGACCAGCCAAGCGCCCAACTGCCGTCGACACGGTCAATCGTCACCCGTGTCTCGCCACTGGCAAACACCACATCGCGCAACCGCAGGCCATGCGCCACCGTGCCGCCTTCGAGCTTGCCAGACAACGCGCCTGAGGACAGGCGCGTGGCCAGCGACCACAGCTGGCGCGTGCCGGCCTCCGTACGCAAGGCCTGCACCACCGCCGCAAGCCCCGCCAGCACCAGCAGCAACAGCACCACGACGCACCACGCCAGCCAGCGCCCGAGGCGCGTGCGCCGCGGCCGTGCCGGCCCGGGCGGAACATCGCCGGAGGCGGGAACGGGAGGCATGTCGGGAATGCTCATGTGGCAAATACCCTGCAACTGCGTTCATGGAGGCCGCCGTGCTGGCGGCGGGGCCGCATCGTCATCGTCATCGTCAGAACAATCATCAGAACGCGACTCCCAGCGAGATATGCGGGCGGAACTGCTTTGCCTGGATGCCGTAGCCCACGTCGAGCTGCACCGGCCCCACCGGGCTGCGCCAGCGCGCGCCGATGCCCACGCCGTTGTAGAGCTTGACGCCCGTCAGGTTGTCGGTGGCGGTGCCCACGTCCCAGAAGATCGCGGCGCCCCAGTCATGCAGGAACCAGTACTGGTATTCCAGGCCCGCCGTGCCGAGGTACTTGGCCGGCAGCACGCTGGCGCCGTTGCGGGTACCGATCGACTGGTAGCCGTAGCCCCGGATCGAATCCGTGCCGCCCGCCCGGAAACGCAGCGAGGCGGGGATCTTGGTGACGTCGCCGTTGGTGATATCCGCGCCGAGCTCCAGCCTGGCCACCACCAGGTCGCGCTTGCCCACGGGCACGTACTGGCGGATACGCCCGTACAGGCGGAAGAAGGTTTCGTCGCTCAGCATGTGCTTGGCGGCCACCCCCACCTGCGTGTTGATCACGTTGCCGCGGCGCGGGAACACCGGGTTGTCCACGTCGCGCCGCGTCCAGGCAAAGGCAGGCACCAGCGCCCGGCTCAGCTGGTTCGCCTCGCCGAAGGGCTGCAGGTTGTCGTAGTAATAGTCGAGCGAGATGGTGGTGTCGTACTTCTCGCGGGAGCGGGACCGTTTCAGGCCGGTGCGCAGGCTGGTCAGGTCGGTGCTTTCGAGGTCGATGGTGCGTTCGTAGCTGGCGTAGGCACTGTTGCGGTACGTCCTGCTGTCCGGCGGCATCGCGATCTCGCCGAACGCGTACTGGCGCTTTTGTTCGATGCGCGCTTGCGAGTCGAACAGCCAGGCGCGGTTGAACAGGTTGTAGTACGAATACCGGCCTTCGACCTGGGCGCCGGTATCGGTGGTATAGCCCACGCCGGATGACAGCCGATTGACGGGATACTCCCGCACCCGGACGTACACCGGCACGGTGACCTTGTCGGCGCGCATGTCGGCCTTGGGCTCGGCGACCCGGTCCGGATTGGTGTCGACAATCTTGCCGTCCTCCGTCGATTCCTGCTCGCCAAGGTCGATCTGCACATTGGAGAAGTACGGCTGGTTCTGGATCGCGCGCTGGAACTCCAGCAAGCGCTCCACGCGGTACGGCTCACCCTCGTACAGCGGATTGACGTTGCGGATGATCTGCTCGGGATAGCGCCGCAGCCCGCTGATCTTCAACGGCCCCATGCTGTAGGCCGGGCCGCTGGCAAAGTGCGCGCTCAGGTCCGCCGCGTGCTCGTCCGGCTCGATGCGGGCTTGCGAGCCGGTCAGGCGGGCGCCATAGTAGGTATTGCTCTGCAGCGCCACCAGCGCATCTTCCTTGGCCTTGTCCCAGTCCGCCTGGCGAAACGGCGCGGCTACCGGCAGGCCCCACTTGGCCCTGATTTCGGCGATCCGCTCCGGCGACTGGCTGGCGGCCGGGCCGGTCACATTCACGTCAACGGCGCGAATCACCGTGCGCGCGCCCAGTTCCACCGTGATGTGCACGGTCCGCTCGTCGCCGCTGCCGTCCACCTTGGTGGTGGTCTGCGGATCGAAATAACCCTCGGTGGAAGTGAACTGGCGGACCTGCTCGCCCACCGTCTCGACCATGTAGTTGAACTGGTCGGGCGAGATATCGTCGCGGGTGCGGTAGCGCGACAGGTCCAGGTGGTCCTGCAGGATTTCCTTGATCGGCTTGGGCGCGTCTACCTCGACTTTATAGGCGGCGGCAGCGGGCCACGCGGATAGCATCAGGGCCGCCAGCAGCGGGTGCATCAGGCGGCGCAGCACGGCCGGCGCCACCGGCAGTCCGCCGGCAGGGGCGGCAAGGCCGGCGGGCATGGTGCACGGGGTCCCTGGGTCCATCCTCATCGATTGATGCACGTCGCGCAAAGTCGATATTTGACCACACCCGCGCGGCCGGCCTGTGCGGCGCCGCCAAAAAGACCGGCGCGACTGTCACCACAGCCGTCGCCACAACCGTCGCCGAAGGCTAGGCACGGGATGAAAACGGCAGAATCGCGCGCAATCCCGTTGCCAGGCCCGCCGATACGGTAAAATCCTCGCTGTTTGTTAATTTCACCCTGTTTCCCGCCATGGCTGCCTACGAATCGGATATCACCCAGTTCCTGAAGTCGCTCAAGGACGAGCGCCCTTCCCTGGAAGCGGAACAACGCCAGGGCCGCGCCCTGCTGTGGGACAAGAGCCCGATCAACCTCGAAGAACGTGCCCGTGCCGACGCCTCGCGCGTGGCGCAAAAGCCATACGTCTACTCGCTGGACTAAAGCCCTTACCCGCCACACCGCCCCACCTCCGAGCGCCCGCCCCTAGATGAACCAGAGCGAGCAGGACAAGCTGAAGCCGGCGATCGAGCTGCCGAGCGTGACGCCCGAGCAGGATTCCACGCCGGCCGCCGTCGACGGCATGGCGTTCGCGCGCCTGTACGGCGAGCCTCTGTTCAAGCTGCCGCAGGACCTGTACATCCCGCCGGATGCGCTGGAAATCTTCCTGGAAGCGTTCGAGGGGCCGCTGGATCTGTTGCTTTACCTGATCCGCAAGCAGAACTTCAACGTCCTCGATATCCCGATGGCGCAAGTGACGCGTCAGTACCTCACGTATATCGAGCAGATCCGCAAGAGCAATCTTGAGCTGGCCGCCGAGTACCTGCTGATGGCCGCCATGCTGATCGAGATCAAGTCGCGGATGCTGCTGCCGGTGAAAAAGTCCGACAGCGACGACGAAGAAGAGGATCCGCGCGCCGAACTGGTCCGCCGTCTGCTCGAATACGAGCAGATGAAGCTGGCGGCCATGCGCATCGACCAGGTGCCGCAGCTCGGGCGCGACTTCCTGCACTCGCAGGTCTACATCGAGCAGAGCATTGCGCCGCGCTTCCCCGATGTGGAAGTGGTGGACCTGCAGGCCGCCTGGGCCGACGTGATCAAGCGCGCCAGGCTCAACCAGCACCACAAGATCTCGCGCGAGGAATTGTCCGTT
Organism: Cupriavidus sp. YAF13; assembly: GCF_052113425.1. Taxonomy (NCBI): domain Bacteria; kingdom Pseudomonadati; phylum Pseudomonadota; class Betaproteobacteria; order Burkholderiales; family Burkholderiaceae; genus Cupriavidus; species Cupriavidus sp. YAF13. The sequence continues at coordinate 56,177 of NZ_JBFRDD010000009.1, read as the reverse complement.
CGCGAGCACATGAGCCACATCCTGCGCCGCCTGCAGCATGCCCGCTTCATGGAGTTCAGCGAGCTCTTCGAAGACGCGGTGCGTTCGGGCAAGGGCGTGCCCGTGGTGGTGGTCAACTTCATCGCGATGCTCGAGCTATCGCGCGAAGCCCTGGTCGAGATCACCCAGGCCGAACCCTTCGCACCGATTTATGTGCGATTGGCGTACATTCCCAGCTAAGCCGCACCAATAGCGCCGCCCGCCTCGGGCCACATGTTCTACAATCCGCCGACAATCGGCGCCACCTAGAGCACCGGACCGGCCTCCCGGCGCACCCCCGCGCCGGGGCATTCCTACCACGACCAGCACACCAACTTCATGAAAGTCATCTCCTCCATTCACGAGTTGCGGGACCAGTTGCGCGGGCAGAACCGGGCGGCGTTCGTGCCGACCATGGGCAACCTGCACGAAGGCCACCTGTCGCTGATGCGCCTGGCGCGCCAGCATGGTGACCCGGTGGTCGCGTCGATCTTCGTCAACCGGCTGCAGTTCGGCCCCAATGAGGATTTCGACAAGTACCCGCGCACGCTGCAGGACGACATCGAGAAGCTGCAAAAGGAAGGTGTCTACGTGCTGTTTGCGCCCACCGAGCGCGACATGTACCCGGAGCCGCAGGAATATCGCGTGGAGCCGCCGCACGACCTGGGCGACATCCTGGAAGGCGAGTTCCGCCCCGGCTTTTTCAAGGGCGTGTGCACGGTAGTGATGAAGCTGCTGTCCTGCGCGCAGCCGCGCGTTGCCGTGTTCGGCAAGAAGGACTACCAGCAACTGATGATCGTGCGCCGCATGGTCCATCAGTTCGCGCTGCCGATCGACATCGTCCCCGCCGAAACCGTGCGCGCCGAGGACGGCCTGGCCCTGTCCTCGCGCAACCGCTACCTGACGCCCGACGAGCGCACCGAAGCCCCGGTGCTCTACAAGACACTGCACGAAGTCCGCGATACCGTCCTGGCCGCCAACAGCGCCAGCGCGGACCTCGCCGCCATCGAAGCCAGCGCCAAGGCCGCCCTGCAAGCCCGTGGCTGGCAACCCGACTACGTATCCATCCGCAAGCGCGTGGACCTGCAAGCCCCCACCCGCGAAGAATATGTAGCCGGCGAACCGCTGGTCATCCTGACCGCAGCCAAGCTAGGCGCGACCCGGTTGATCGACAACCTGGAAATCTGACGAGCCAGGCAATGCCTCACGCCCATACGTCTTAGCCGTGTTCCCCGCCCCCAAGGCGGGGAACACCCAAACGCGATGCGAAGCGAGCCGTCAAGGTTTACCTAGGCCGTATGGGGCGCCTCGGGATTCGGCGAAAAGAGCGGAAAAGAGGGACCCATGTCTGAGTATCGCCTTAGGGCGATGCAAGTTTGGGTCCCGGCCGCTCTTTTCGTCGAAGCCCGAGGGGGTAGTCGCCCCATCCGGCGCGCCTTTTTTGCCTACTTTTTGGCAAGACAAAAAAGTAGGTCGCCGCCCCGCAGGGGTGGTGAAACCGCGGTTGCTTTTGACGTTAAGCCATTGAATTTGAATCTGATTTTGCAGTTGCAGTTGCAGTTGCAGTTGCAGTTGCAGGCTCAGACAACCAGCAATCAAACCTCAACCGCCTCCTCCCGCACCACCTCAGCCTTCCCCCCCTTAGCCCTCTCCATCGTCCGCACCACATGCCGCCGATGCCCTCGCCTACGCTTCCACCAGATCAGCACCCCGGTAACCGCAAACATCAGCGGCACCACCCCGAACACCGAAATAAACGCCCGCCCCACCAATCCGAACGCCTCCCCGGTATGCAGCGGGTACATCCAGTTAAGAAAGGTATCCCCAGCCGGCGCATCCATCGGGTCGCGGACCCCGAGCCGCTTGCCCGTATGGGCATCCAGCCAGAGCCGCGTAGCCCCGCTGCCCTGGCGGACTTCACCCGGCTGCCGCAGCCGCACCTCGAACGGATCCCCCGCCTTGCGCGGAAAGCTGACCCGCGTCACCAGCGCTGCAGGATAAAGCGCCTGAGCCGCGCTCACGGCCTGCGCCACGCCTAGCAGCGGCGTGCCCGCGGGCGCTGTTGCCGATGCCGGCTTACCGGGCGGCGACACCGTCATCACGCCAGCCACGATCGGCGTCACCCACTTGGGCAAATCCAGGTACCAGCCAGAAAACGCCATCGTCGCCAGCACCGGCGCCGCAAAAATGCCAGCCGTACGATGCAGTGAATAATTAAAACGCGACCACGAGCCGCCATGGCTGATGCGAAAGGCATTGAGCACCGCGCGCGGCTTGAGCTTGGGCCACCACAGCACAACCCCGCCGATCACCAGAATCAGCAACAGCATCCCGGTGATGCCCAGGATCGTCCGGCCCGTCTCACCAGAGAGCAGGTAGTGGTGCAGCTGGAACAAGGTGGGCAGCAGCAACGGGCGCGACAGGCCGGGCTCGCCCCAGACCCGCTCGCCCTTCACCGCCAATGTGACGGGATCGACCATCACCTGGCGCGAGCGCCCGGCGTTGGGCGTGCCCTTGAGCGGGTACCACGCGATAAACACCTCATGCGGCGCAGACGGCAGCATCAGCAAGGTGGGGCGGCCATAGTGCGGGTCGGCCTGCAGCCGGTCGGCGACCGCTTGCACCGTGGCCGGCGCTACCGGCATGGGTACTTCGGCCGATGCCGTCAGCAGCGCCGGGTTCAGCAAGGCATCCAGTTCATCGCGCCAGGCGATGACGGTGCCGGTCAAGCCCAGCATGACGAAGAGCAGGCCCAGCCACAAGCCGAGATACAGGTGAATCTTGACGAAAACAACGCGCAGGCGGCCGGTGACCATGGGAGTCGGGGAGCAGATTTGGGGTTGTGGGAATTGTGTTTTCGGACCCCATGCCGGCGTGAGATGAACGCATCACGCCGGCATAATGAGAATGCGAAAGATTCGCGATTCTAACAGGCAGGGCCTGCCGGTGCGTGACAGACGCAAGGGCCGTGGCGAAGCTTGCCTGGATTGCGGCAGAATGTTGATCACGCCCGTTGCAGGCCCCGGACGACTCCCTTGAAGATGACCCACTCCATCGAATTGCTACCTGCCGGCCCGCATGATGCCGCGCTGATTGCCGACCTGCACACGCAGAGCTGGCGGCATGCCTACCATGGCCTGTTGCCGGCGGATTACCTGGCGCGCGAAGCACCGGCCCAGCGCGCGCAGGCCTGGCAGGCTCGCCTGGTGGATGGCGCAGATGGCCCGGTGGAAGTCACGCTCGTGCGCGTGGACGGCACGCCGGCCGGCTTTGCCTGCCTGCAACCCGAGGCCGAGCCGCAATATGGCGTGTATCTGGACAACCTGCATGTGATGCCGGGATGGCACGGGCTAGGGCTTGGCAAGCGCCTCTTTGCACATTGCGCGCAGCGCGCCGCCGTTGGCTGGCACGGGCGACCCCTCTTTCTCTATGTGCTGGACGGCAACACCCAGGCGCGCGAGTTCTACCGGCGCCTTGACGGCGTGGAGAGCGAGGCGTTCGACGACCAGTTTCCCGGCGCCGATCTGATGGTGGCCGTGCGCCGGGTGAGCTGGCCGTCCGTGGATGCCCTGCTCAGGCGGCTGGGCGCCTAGCCAGCGCCGGCTCCTCGAGCCAGCCGATGATCGGCTGCCACTCCTCCCAGTCCCGCGCCACGCGTGACGGCGCCACATCCCACAGCGTCAGCCCGTGCGCGGCAAGCTGCACGTAGTTCTGGGTATCGCGCAGAAAGCCCAGCACCGGCAGCCCCAGCCCCGCGACAAAGCGCTGCAGCTGCTCGGCCGCGCGGGTGCGCAGGTCGACCCGCATGCCGATCACGCCTACCTCCACCTCGCCCTGGCGCACGCGCTTGTCATTGGCGAGCCGGGTGAGGAAATCCTGGGTGGCGAGGATATCGAACAGGGACGGTTGCAGCGGCACCACCACGCGGTGCGCCAGTTTCATCACATCGTTGAAGCGCCAGCCATGCAGGCCGGCCGGGGTATCCAGCACCACATGGGTCGTGCCTTTGGGCGGGCGCGCGATCTGGTCGGCGCTGATATCCCAGGTACGGATGGCCGGCGCCGAGGCCGGGCGCAAACCCAGCCAGGCTCGCGAGGATTGCTGCCGGTCCGTGTCGCCCAGCATCACGGCGTGGCCGGCGCTGGCGAAATAGCCCGCCAGGTTGGTGGCCAGTGTGGTCTTGCCTACGCCGCCTTTGGGATTGGCGATCACGACTACGGGCATGGTTGTCTCCGCAATGGCTTTCCATGTCAGCGCCGCCGGCGAGCGCGCCGCTCCGGGTTCCGCCTTGGCCCTGCCGTGGGTCGCTGCCGGGCCCTGGCGGAGCGGGCCCGCCTGCGAGTTTAGCAGTTGGCGCGGCGGGCGGCGGGGCTCGCTTTGACACCCACATTGACGCCCGCATTGACATCCGCTATGACGCCTGCAGCGGCGCCAGCAAGGCATCCATGTCCAGGTGCGCGACGAGCGTATCGGCCAGGCGCTCCAGCGAGGCCTCGCGCAGCGCGGCCAGGTCGACACCCTCCGCCCGCGCCAGCCCGGCCCAGCGCAGCAGTGCGCCGCAAGCCTGCGGCTGGTCGAACAGGCCGTGCACGTAGGAGGCCAGCACCTGCCCGTCCTCCGATTGCGCGCCGTCCGGGCGCTCGCCTTCCAGCCATAGCGCCGGGCGCGCCAGCGCGGAGCCGGTGGTCACGCCCATGTGGATCTCGTAGCCTTGCACGGCGGCCTCGGTGGCGCCCGCCAGCGCCAGCCGGCCGCTCACCACGCGCAGCTGCTTGTGCGGCGCCAGCACGGTGTCGTAGTCGAGCAGGCCAAAGCCCTCGCTGCTGCCGGCCTTGCCCTCGTTGCCGGCCGGGTCATCCACGCGCCGGCCCAGCATCTGCATGCCACCGCAAATGCCGATGACCTTGCCGCCATAGCGCAGGTGCCGCAGCAAGGCTGGCGCCCAGCCATTGGCACGCAGGAAAGCCAGGTCGGCGCGCACGCTCTTGCTGCCCGGCAGCACAATCAGGTCGGCCGGCGGGATCGGCATGCCGGGGCCGATAAAGCGCAGGTCCACCTGCGGATGCGCGCGCAGCGCATCGAAATCCGTGTGATTGGAAATGCGCGGCAGCACCGGCACGATCACGCGCAGCAGTTCGCCCCGCTTGGCCGCCTGCGCGCCGATGATGGCGTCCTCGGCATCCAGGTGCAAGCCGTGCAGGTAGGGCAGCACGCCCAGCACGGGCTTGCCGGTGCGCGCCTCCAGCCAGTCCAGCCCGGGCTGCAGCAGCGCGATATCGCCGCGGAAGCGGTTGATGATGAAGCCCTTGATGCGCGCGCGCTCCGACGCCGACAGGCAGTCGAGCGTGCCCACCAGATGGGCGAACACGCCGCCGCGGTCGATGTCGGCCACCAGTACCACCGGGCAGTCCACCGCTTCGGCAAAACCCATATTGGCGATATCGCGGTCGCGCAGGTTGATCTCCGCCGGGCTGCCGGCGCCTTCCACCATCACCACCTCGTAGGCGCTGGACAGGCGCTGGTGCGACGCCAGCACCGCCTGCATCGCCACCGGCTTGTAGGCGTGATAGGCCCGCGCGTCCAGGTCCATCCGCGCCTGGCCATGAATGATGATCTGAGCGCCGGTATCGCTGCTCGGCTTGAGCAGCACCGGGTTCATATCGGTGTGCGGCGCCAGCCCGGCGGCGGCGGCCTGCAAGGCCTGGGCGCGCCCGATCTCGCCACCGTCCGCGGTGACCGCGCTGTTGAGCGCCATGTTCTGCGGCTTGAACGGGACCACGCGCACGCCGGCGCGCGCCAGCACCCGGCACAGGCCCGCCACTAGCGTGCTCTTGCCCGCGTCGGAGGTAGTGCCCTGCACCATCAAGGTACCGCGCAAGCCACCCGGCAATGCCGCGCCAGCGGCTTCGGAGGAATTTTTTTGCATCGTGGGATTATCGCATCGGCACCCCGCGGCGCTGCCCTGTGCGCGGGCCACCGCGGGCGTGCGATCCATGGGTGCGCCCGCTACAATACCCGGATGACCCCGGCCAACGCTTCCGCCACTGCCACCGAGCCCGTGCGCGCATCCACCCATGCGCCGGCCAGTGAACGCTCGCCCCAGGCTGCAGCCGCGCCGCACGCCGCTGCCGCCCCGGGGGGCGCGCGCCAGCTCACGCTGGTGCTGGGCGGCGCGCGCTCCGGCAAGAGCCACTTTGCCGAGCAGATGGCCACCGACCATGCCGCTGCCACCGGCGGCCCCGTTACCTATATCGCTACCGCACGCCACGGCCAGGACAGCGCCGACGAAGAGATGGAGGTGCGCATCGCGCTGCACCGCGCGCGGCGCCCGGCCGAGTGGGGCCTGGTCGAAGCGCCGCTGCATCTGGCGGATGCGCTATATGCCCATGCCACCCACGATGGCTGCATCCTGGTCGACTGCGTCACGCTGTGGCTCAACAACCTGCTGTTCCTCGATGCGCGCAGTTATCCCGAGCATGGCCTGGTAACGCCACCGGCCGCCTTCACCGAGGAAATCGACGCGCTGCTGTCCGCGCTGCCCACCCTGCCCGGGCACGTGATCCTGGTCTCCAACGAGATCGGCTTCGGCGTGGTGCCGATGGGCGCCATCACCCGCTTCTATGTCGACGAGCTGGGCCGCCTGAACCAGAAGCTGGCCGCCGCCGCGGACCGCGTGCGCCTGCTGGTGGCCGGCATCCCTGTGAGCGTGAAAGGCGCCGACCCGGCGTGATGTCGTGGCTGCCATCGCTGCCATCGCTGTCTTCCTGGTGGCCGTTTCCCCTATTCAGCTGGCAAGCCTGCGTGGCCGCCGCCGTAGCCGGCGTCTTGCTGGACCAATGGCTGGGCGAGCCGCGCCGCTGGCATCCGCTGGTTGGCTTCGGCCGCCTTGCGGCAGCACTTGAGCGCCGCCTGAACCGCAGCCAGGCCGGCGCGCCGCTGCGCCAGCGGCTCACCGGCCTGGCAGCCTGGGCGCTGCTGGTGCTGGTGCCGGCCGCGCTGGCCGCCCTGCTGGTGCATGTCGCCGCGCAGTTCAGCGCGGCGCTGGCGTGGCTGCTGCAAGCGCTGGCACTCTACGCGGCACTGGGCGCGCGCAGCCTGGCCCAGCATATTGCGCCGATCGCCACCGCGCTCACGCAGGGCAATCTCGCCGATGCGCGCCAGCTCACGGCACGCATCGTCTCGCGCGACACCACCGATGCGGATACCGAAGCGCTAGCCCGCGCCGCCTGCGAATCGGCGCTGGAGAATGGCAACGACGCCATCTTCGGCGCCTTGTTCTGGTTCCTGGCAGGCGGCGCGCCCGCCGTGATCGCCTATCGCCTCGCCAATACACTTGATGCGATGTGGGGCTACCGCACGCCGCGCCTGCTGTATTTCGGCTGGGCGGCTGCGCGGCTTGACGATGTGCTCAACCTGGCGCCCGCCCGCCTGACCGCGCTCTCGTACGCGCTGCTCGGGCGCACTGCCCAGGCGCTGCGCTGCTGGCGCGCGCAGGCACCGGCATGGTCCAGCCCCAATGCGGGCCCGGTCATGGCGGCCGGCGCCGGCGCCGTCGGCGTGGCGCTGGGCGGCCCCGCCCGCTATCACGGCGAATGGGAAGCGCGCCCACCGCTGGGCGTGGGGCACGCGCCCGGCGCGGCCGATGTGCACGCCTGCCTGCGCCTTGTTCAACGCACACTGTGGCTGTGGCTGGCCGCTTCCAGCGCCAGCGCCGCCCTCCTCCACTACGGCTTAGCATGAGTACTCCGATCCGCCACGGCGGCGACCTGCTCGCCGCCGCGCGCCGCCATGGCCGTCCGGTCGAAGACTGGCTCGATCTTTCCACTGGCATCAACCCGGACGGCTATCCCGTGCCAGCCCTGCCCGCCGACGCGTGGCTGCGGCTGCCGCAAGATGACGACGGCCTGGCCGAACTGGCCGCGCAGGCCTACGGCGCGCCGCGCGCGCTGCCGGTGGCCGGCTCGCAGGCCGCCATCCGCACGCTGCCGCAACTGCTCAAGCCCGGGCGCGTTGGCGTGGCGGTGCAGGGATACAGCGAATACGCACCCGCCTTCTCACGCGCAGGGCATGAGGTAGTGCCGCTCGCTGAGCCGGATTTCGCCCGTGCGGACCTGGCCGCGCAGCTCGATCACCTCGTGGTGGTGAACCCGAACAACCCGACCGGGCGCACGCTCGCGCAAGCCACGCTGCGGACATGGCACGCGGATCTCGCCGCGCGTGGCGGCACGCTGCTGCTCGACGAAGCCTTCATGGATTGCACGCCCGAGCGCTCGCTGGCCGCGCTGGCGGATCGCCCCGGCATGGTGGTGCTGCGCTCGCTGGGCAAGTTCTACGGCCTGGCCGGCGTGCGCTGCGGCTTTGTACTGGCCGAGCCCGCGTTGCTGGCGGCGCTGGCCGAGCAGCTCGGGCACTGGACCGTGGCCGGCCCCGCACGTGCGGTGGCGCGCCTGGCCCTGGCCGATCGTGCCTGGCAGGCCGCCACGCGCGACCGTTTGCAACAAGCCGGCATCCGGCTCGCAACGCTATTGCGCAAGCACGGCCTGACGCCCGTGGGACGCCCCTTGTTCAGCTGGGTGCCGCATGCCGATGCCGCGCGCCTGCACGAAGCGCTCGCGCGGCAAGGCGTGTGGGCGCGGCTGTTCGACGCCCCGCCGGGCATCCCTGGCGTATTGCCAAGCCTGCGCCTGGGTTTGCCACCAACGCAGGAGCCAGCATGGCAACGGCTCGATGCCGCACTGGCCCAAGCCCTTGCAACAATGCGCTCCGACACAAGCACCCTATCCAGCTAACGCCCGATGACGCCTACCTCGATCACTACCCGTGCCCTGCTGGTCCTCGCCACGCTGCTGGGCAGCGGCCTTTGCCGCCACGCCGGCGCCGCCGTATCCGTGGTCGACGATGCCGGCCAGACCGTCACACTGGACCAGCCCGCGCGCCGCGTGATCTCGCTCGCGCCGCACGTCACCGAAATGCTCTACGCCGCCGGTGGCGGCTCGCGCATCGTCGGCACCGTAAGCTACAGCGACTACCCGCCACAGGCCCGCGACATCCCGCGGGTCGGCGACAACAAGGCGCTGGATCTCGAACGTATCGCCGCGCTCAAGCCCGACCTGATCGTGGTGTGGCGCCACGGCAATGCGCAGAAACAAACCGACCGCCTGCGCGCGCTCGGCCTGCCGCTGTTCTACAGCGAGCCGCGCAAGCTCGAAGGCATTCCCAGCAATATCGAGAGAATGGGCGTGCTGCTGGGCACCGAGCCCACCGCCAACAACGCCGCCACCAGTTTCCGCCAGCAGATCGACAAACTGCGCCAGACCTATGCGGCACGTCCGCCGGTGACTGTGTTCTACCAGGTATGGCAACAACCCCTGATGACGCTCAGCGGCCAGCATCTGATCAGCGATGTGCTTGCGCTATGCGGCGGCCGCAACCTGTTCGCCAACGAAGCGCTGCTGGTGCCGACGGTCTCGGTGGAATCCGTGGTAGCCGGCAACCCGGAAGTCATGATGACCGCCAGCATGGGCGCAACCCGCTCCGACCGCCCGCTGCCGGACTTCGCCATGTGGGAACGCTGGAAACAGGTCACTGCCGTGGCGCGTGGCAACCTCTACGCCATCGACGGCGACCTGGTCAACCGGGCCGGCCCACGCATCGCCCAAGGCGCGGAAGTCGTGTGCAAGGATCTGGACAACGCGCGGCGCAAACGGCAGGCGCAGTAGCAGCGAGACAGGTCAAGGGTCAGGTCTGACATCCCGTACTTGACGAACGCTCGCCCTCTCCCCCGTCCCCTCTCCCACAAGTGGGAGAGGGGAGCCAACCAGCGCCAAGATCAACCAACTGTGGTAGCCGTGTAAAGCGCCCGAAGGGCGGGAAACACCCAAGCGCGATGCGAAGCGAGCCGTCAAGGTTCACCTAGGCCGTATGGGGCGCCTCGGGATTCGGTGAAAAGAGCGGAAAAGAGGGACCCATGTCTGAGTATCGCCTTAAGGCGATGCGAGTTTGGGTCCCGGCCGCTCTTTTCGCCGAATCCCGAGGGGGTAGTCGCCCCATCCGGCGCGCCTTTTTTGCCTACTTTTTTGGCAAGACAAAAAAGTAGGTCGCCGCCCCGCAGGGGTGGTGAAACTGCAGTTGCTCTTGACGTTAAGCCGTTGCAGTTGCAGTCAAAACCCAACCCCCAAAACCTCACCCCCGATTCCACCACCGCAACCGCGCCACACCGCCACCCAGCGTAAACCGGCAACTCGCCCCATAACCAAGATCCCACCCCAGCGTAGTAGCCAGCGGCACCCCAAGCCAGTGCGCCGCCAGCATGCGCATCGGGCCAGCATGAGCGACAACCCACAGCCGGTCCGGGGCATCCACCGGCAAGGCGTCGGCCCAAGCCGCCACGCGCGCCATCGCCTGCGCCACAGTCTCACCCCCATGAGGCCGCGCATGCAGCAGATCCGCAGCCCACGCATCCAGCTCGGCGCGCGGCACGGCGTCCCATGCGAGGCCTTCCCAACGGCCAAAATCGAGTTCGCGCAACTGCGCATCGGCTTGCGGCACCAAGCCGAAATCCCGCGCAAGTAAATCAGCCGTGGCACGAGCCCGCGCCATCGTGCTGCAGACAATGCGCTGCGGCGCAAGGCCATCGAGCGCCTGCAGCATGCGCGCAGGCTCGGGCAAAACAGGCTGGGCCAGTGGCAGGTCAAGCGCGCCGTAGCAGATCCCCTGCGCAACCTCAGGCGCCGCGTGGCGGATCAGGACCAGGTCCATGCCGCCGCCGCCAGATAGATCAGTAACTCGGCCAGCTGCTGCGCCATGCCGAGGCAATCGCCGGTGTACCCGCCAATGCGGCGAACAAAGTAGCGCCCCAGCAAAACGCGCAGCATCACCAAGGCAACGATCACCACAGCAGCAAACAGCGGCGACACCAGCAGCAGCGGCAACGCACCGCAAAGCAGCGTGAAACCCAGCCCGATGCCGGACAGCCGCTGCGCCACCGGCTTGGCCTTGCCCTCGGCACGCACGTAGTCCAGCGTGGCAAGATAGCTCACCGCCATGGCGCGGCTGGCCGCATGCGCGGCCACCAGCACGAGCAGCAACGCCACCATGCCGCTGCGCGCGGCAATCGCCACCAGCAGTTGCCACTTGAGCAGCAGCGCCACCACCAGCGCGATAGCGCCAAATGCGCCAATGCGCGAGTCGTGCATGATGCGCAGCACGTCCTCGCGCCGGTAGCCGCCGCCGAACGCATCCACGCAGTCGGCCAGGCCGTCCTCGTGAAAAGCGCCGGTGGCCAGCAGCGTCACGGCCATGCCCAGCAGCAAGGCCACGCCCGGCGGCCACCACTGCAGCGCGCCCCAGCTCGCCAACGCGCCCAGCGCGCCGACCAGCAACCCCACCAGCGGAAAGTAACGCGCCGCCGCATTCAGGTAGTGCGGCGCAAAGCCGACCCAGCGCGGCACCGGCACCCGCGTGAAGTAGCCGACGGCGGTCAGGAAGTAGCGAAGTTCGTCGAGCATGGGCAGGTGCGTTGGGCCAGGTAGCGGGAGCGTGCCGCAGTCTACGCCGATGCGGTGCTGACGCCAGCCGCGCCGAAGGTGGCCATCTCGCGCAGGAAGGCCGCGGCGGACGCGACCAGCGGATAGGCCAGCGCGGCGCCGGTGCCTTCGCCCAGGCGCAGGTCCAGCGCCAGCAGCGGCTCGGCGCCGAAATAGTCCAGCAGGCGGCGGTGGCCGTGCTCGTGCGAGCAATGCGAGAACACGCAGTATTCCAGCACCTCGGGCGCGAGGCGCTGCGCCACCAGCAGCGCGGCCGAGGCGATAAAACCATCGACCAGGATCACCATGCGGCTGGCGGCCGCGGCCAGGAAGGCGCCGGTCATCATGGCGATCTCGAAGCCGCCGAAGGCGGCCAGTACGTCGAGCGGCTCCACCGCGTCCGCGTGCAGCGCCAGCGCCTGCGCCAGCACCGCGCGCTTGCGCGCGAGGCCCGCGTCGTCCAGGCCAGTGCCGCGGCCGATGCAATCTTCAATCGGTGTATCGGTAAGCCGGCTCACCAGGCAAGCGGCCGACGAGGTATTGGCAATGCCCATCTCGCCAAAGCCAATCACGTTGCTGCCCTGCTGCGCGTGGCGCAGCACGCGCGCCATGCCGGCGGTGAGCGCCGCCTGCACCTGCTCCGCGCTCATGGCGCGCTCAGAGGCAAAATTGCGCGTGCCCGCGGCAATGCGACAGTTGACCAGCCCGGGCACGGACGGCAGCGGCGCGCGCACTCCCGCGTCCACCACTTCCAGCGTCAGCCCGTGCAGGCGCGAGAACACATTGATGGCCGCGCCCCCGGCCAGGAAGTTGAGCACCATCTGCGCCGTGACCTCGGCCGGATAGGCGCTCACGCCGGCATCGGCCACGCCGTGGTCCCCGGCGAACACGATCACCGCGGGGCGCTTGAGCTCCGGCGCGCCACTGCCGGTAATCAGGCCGATCTGCAATGCCAGCCCCTCGAGCCGGCCGAGCGCGCCGAGCGGCTTGGTCTTGGCATCGATGGCGGCTTGCAAGGTCGGGCGCAGGGAGGTGTCGAGCGGGGCGATGGCGGGTAACTGCATGGTGTTTCTTGGTGTGACTGAGAAAGGATTCGCTGGAACAAGAATAGACGTTTTACATCTCGACGCCACGTTGGGCCTTGATGCCTTGCTGGAAGGCATGCTTGACCGGCGTCATGTCCGTCACGGTATCCGCCGCCTCGATCAGCGCGGGCGGTGCGCCGCGGCCAGTGATGACCACGTGCTGCATCGGCGGGCGGGCACGCAGGTCGGCGATGACGGCGTCGACATCCAGGTAGTGCAGCTTGAGCGCGATATTGAGCTCGTCCAGCAGCACCAGCCCGATCGACGGGTCGCGCAGCAGCGAGCGCGCCACCTCCCACGCGGCCTGGGCCTTGGCCACGTCGCGCGCGCGATCCTGGGTTTCCCAGGTGTAGCCTTCGCCCATCACATGGAAGGCGCACTGCTCCGGAAAGCGCCGCAGGAACAATTCCTCGCCGCTGGGAATGGCGCCCTTGATGAATTGCACCACGCCGGCCTGCATGCCGTGGCCAAGCGCGCGCACCACCATGCCAAAGCCGGAGCTGGACTTGCCCTTGCCATTGCCGGTGGTGATGACGATCACGCCGCGCTCGTCCTGCGCGGCGGCGATCTTGGCATCCACGACATCCTTCTTGCGCAGCATGCGCGCCTTGTGGCGCTCGTCGCGGGCGGCGTCTTCCGACGTGGAGGTCTCAAAGGCTTTGGGTTCAGTCATGTTGGGTTTCGTCTGGTGCGGGAAAATGCGCCCCGTCGGCGATCAGCGCGGTATGGCGGCCGTCGCTGACGCTGACAATGGGCGTGCGCAGCGCGTGCGAGCAATGCGCGGGGGTCAGGACCTGCGCAGCGGGGCCATGCAGGCACAGGCCGTCTTCGGCCAGCAGCAAGGCATGGGTCGCGTAGCGCCGCGCCAGGTTAAGGTCGTGCAGGATCACCACGATGGCATGACGGCCGGCGCGCGCCAGCCGGGCCAGGGTTTCCAGCACCATGATCTGGTGGCGCAGGTCGAGGTGGGCGGCGGGTTCGTCCAGCATCAGCAGCGGCGCCTGTTGCGCCAGCGTGGCAGCCAGCGAAACGCGCTGGCGCTCGCCGCCGGACAGGGTCAGCACGTCGCGCCCGGCCAGCGCATCGAGATCCATCTCGCGCATCACGGCCGCGACCACCGCGTCGTCCTCGCGGCCGGCCCAGCCCCAGCCGGAGAGATGCGGGTGACGGCCCACCGCCACGGCGTCGCGCACCGACATCGAGAAGGTGTCGTGCACCGCCTGAGGCAGGTAGGCGCGGCGCAATGCCAGGGCCGCGGGCGGCGTCTCCAGCGGCGCGCGGCCATCCAGCAGCACCACGCCGCCGTCCGGCTTGCGCAGCCCGGCCAGCACCGACATCAGCGTGGACTTGCCGACGCCGTTCGGGCCCACGATGCACCACAGCTCGCCCGCCTGCATGGACAAGCTCAGGCCATCGAGCAAAGCGCGCGCGCCGGCGCGCAACTGCAAGGACTGCAGCACCAGCGGCGGACAAGCGGAAACGGGTTCATTCCAGGTCGGCATGGGAGTCAGCGCGGCCTGCGCAGCAGTAGAAAGAGGAAGGTCGGCACGCCCAGCAGCGCTGTGATCACGCCCACCGGCAACTGCGCCGGCGCAATCACCGTGCGCGCCACCAGGTCGGCGGCCATCAGCAACGTGCCACCCAGCAAGGCCGAGGCAGGCAACATCAAGCGTTGGTCGTTGCCCCAGGCAAGGCGCACCAGGTGCGGCACCACCAGCCCGACAAAGCCGATCGAGCCGGCCGAGGTAATGGCCACCGCGATCGCCAGCGAGGCCAGCACGAACACCGACATGCGCACCGCGCCGACGCGCACGCCCAGCGCCTGCGCCACGGTCTCGCCCATCAGCATGGCATTGAGCGAGCGCGCCATCGGCATGGCCAGCAGCACGGCCAGCGCCAGCGCACCCAGCGCAAGGCCATAGCTGGCGGTGCCGCCCAGGTCGCCGGTCAGCCAGAACAGCATGCCGCGCAAACGGGCCTCGGGCGCCACGCTCAGGATCAGGGTAATCAGCGCGCCCCAACCGGCGGCCAGGATCACGCCGGTCAGCAGCAGGCGCGAGCCGGCCTCATGGTGCCCGCCCTGCACCTGCGGATGCAGCAGGTCGCGCCGCGCCAGCGTGGCCACCAGCACCATCGAGAACAGCGCGCCGCCGGCCGCGCCGGCCTGCACCGTCCACAGTGGCCACATCATCAGCATGGCGGTGAGCGCACCGGTGGCCGCGCCGCCCGATACGCCGAGCACATAGGGCTCGGCCAGCGGATTGCGCAGCAGCACCTGCATCAGCGCGCCGGTCAGCGCCAGCAGGCCACCGCACGCGAACGCCGCTGCCGCGCGCGGCAGCCGCAGCTCACGCACGATGGCGCCGGCGGTATCGTCGGCGCCGCCGGACAGCGCCTGCCAGACCTGCGCACCCGACAGCGGCACGCTGCCCATCGCCAACGACAGCAGGAACACCGCCACGCCGGCGGCGGCAAGCATCAGCCAGACGGCTAGCGCGCGGCGCATGTCAGGCAACCATCCTCATTGTCATTTCTGACGCCAGCCCAGCGTGACAAAGCCGGCGCGTCCCTGCGTGTTGAAGGGATAGGCGAGCTGGTAGTTCTTGTCGAACAGGTTTTCCACACGGGCGGCCACGAACCATTGCTTGTCGATGTTATAGCGGGCATTGAGGTTGACGATACCGTATCCGCCGAGCGTGCGCGAGCCACTATCCATGCGCGTCGAGGAGATGATCCACTCGCCGCCCAGGCGGAAGTCGCCAAACTGGCGGCCCACGTCGAAGGCGGCATGGCGGCGTGCGCGGCGCAGCAACTGCGTATTGCTCTGCTCATCCACCGGGTTCTGGAAGGTGATGCTGGCACCCACGTCGGTGCCCATCAGCTTGGCGCGCCAGGAGGCTTCGATGCCTTGCACCTTGGCCTTGTTGACATTCTGCGCCAGGTACAGGCCGTTGGGCTGCAGCGCCGAGGTGATCAGGTTGTCGTAGCGGGTCTCGAACGCGGTCACGCGCAGCAGGCCGGCGGCATCGGTGTTGTACTGCGCGCCCAGCTCGACCGACTTGGCGCGCTCGGGCTTGATGCCCCGCTGGCCGTAGCCAGGATAGTAGAGCTCGTTGAACGTCGGCGCGCGGAAGGCATTGCTGGCGTTGGCGATCAGCTTGAACGCATTGGTCAAGTTATAGCCGTAGCCGGCGAAGTAGCTGGCCTGGCTGCCAAAGTCCGAGTAATGGTCGTTGCGCACGTTGAGCTGCAACTGATGCTTGCCCAGGCGTCCGTCGTAGCCGCCAAACACCGAGGTCACGTTGCGGTTGGGCGCGGCATAGGTGCTGGAATCGAACTCCTGCTGCAGGTATTCGGTGCCGAACAGCAAGGTGTGCGTGGGTGCCAGCGCGTATTCGTTCTGCCAGGTGTACTGGCGGTTACGTGTATTGAAGCGGCTGTCGAACAGGCCGTTCTTGGTGTTCTCGCTGCGATCCTCGCTCTGGGCCACCTTGAAGTGCGTGCTCCAGTCCCGGGTAATCTTGCCGTTGACGAAGGCGGATACCGTGTACAGCTCGCTGTTCATCCACCAGACATCGGTCGGCTTGCCCACCGTGCTGTCGTAGGAGAGCTTGCTCTTCGAATAGTAAGCGGTGACGCCGGCGTCCCAGTCGCTGGTGAAGCGATGCTTGACCTGGCCCGATACGCTCTTGTTGTCGTAGGGGTTGTCGTTGGGGTTGGCCTTGGGCTGCTGCTTGGTGTTGATCGCCGAGAAGCCGTCGGTCTTGATGGCCGAGCCGGTGATATTGAACGACGTGTCGCCGATCTGGCCGCCGTAGCCCACCGTGCCCTGGCGCGTATTGTTGCTGCCGTACTCGATCTGCGCGTTGGCCGCCGGGGCCTGGCCCGCGCCGCTCTTGGTGAAGATCTGCACCACGCCGCCGATCGCATCCGAGCCGTACAGCGCGGAGACGTTGCCCCGCACGATCTCGATGTGGTCGATCTGATCGGGCAGGATGTTCGACAACTGGGCCGTGCCGCTGCTGGCCGACGAGACACGCACGCCGTCGATCAGGATCAGCGTCTGGTTGCTGTTGGCCCCGCGCATGAACAGGGTGGTATTGGAACCCAGGCCGCCATTGGCGGCAAACTCCACGCCGGCTTGCGTGCGCAGCAGCGAGCGTAGATCGATCGCCTGCGAGTTGACGATGTCCTGCCGGGTCACCACGGTCGTGTGCGGCAGCGCTTCGGTGATCGGCTGGGGAGTGCGATTGGCACTGACCACCACCGGCGTGAGCTGCGCGTCGGCGGCCGGCTGCACGGCGGCGGCCTCGCTGGCCTGGGCCATGGCGGCGCCGGGCGCGCACACGGCGAGCAGGGCCAGCAAGGCGACAGGCGTGGCACAGACTTGTCGGGAGACAGAAACGGAAACAGAAACGGGGGCGGTGGCGGGGCGCGCCGGCAATGCCGGACGGCTCGACCTGTAAGACGATGAGCGCATGATGCGGATTGTGGGAGAGAGCTGCCTGGTCCGTTCCCCCGCGGACCGTCTGGCGACGAAGCGCGCCGCTGGCTTGCGCGGCAAAAAGCAGCGGAGGGCGGCGCACTCTCGTTCAGGCCGGTATCCGGGCTGACGACACCAGTCCGACCGCCTTCCCGAACCTTGCGGTTCAGTGGCTGAGTGGTCGGCCTTGCGATCTTGCGATCACGGTCGCTTACCGTTGCGGGGGCAGCACAGGTTGGCTCGGCCCTGCCCTGGCGGCGGTGGCTGGCTCCCTGTTTCCCGTTGAACTGCAACCCTGTAGTGAATAGGATTACGAGCACCTGGAACGTGCGCGAGTGTAGGCAGTTTCGAGGCAAGCGTCAATGCCGCGGCAAAACGGGGGGAAAGCGCCTGGAAACAGGCATAAAGCCGCCGCCACGGATGCCGTTAAACGACGATGCATGCAACTTCGGCGCGCAGGCCCGGTCACACACGTCTGCGTTCGCCGTCCGCACGATAGCGCTTGGGCTAAAATCCCAGAACCCGAGACCCTAGATATGACAGGCTCTATGCTCACCGAACTCGAACAACTCGCCGCCAAGATCGGGCGTGTGCTGCACCATGCCGATACCCTGGCGGCGGAGAACCAGCGGCTGCGGGAGGAGATCGAACGCCTGCAGGCCGACGCCAGCCAGCTGCGCGGCGACCGTGAAGCCATGGCCGCCGACCGCGAGCTGCTCAATATCAAGATCGAGGAAGCGCAGCTGCGCATCCAGTCGATCCTGGACAAGCTGCCCACCGCCAGCGACGCCCGCCAGCTCGACCTGCTGGGCGAAGGCGATGCGGCCAGCCGCGCCGAACAGAAGGCACCCGGAGAAAACGCATGAGCAATAAGCAAGTCGAAGTGATCATTGCCGGCCAGTCCTACCGGTTCGCCATTGCCGCCGACAACGAGGCCGCGCTGCTGGAGGCCGTGGCACTGGTAGACGGCCAGATGACGCGGCTCAAGGGCGGGGTATCCGCCAAGGGCGTGGAACGCGTTGCCGTGATGGCCGCGATCAGCATCGCCTCGGACCTGCTCTCGCTCAAGCGCAAGCAGCAAGAAGATGGCGCGATTCCCGTTGATGCAGTGCGTGCGCGCATTCGCGAGCTGAACGAACGCGCGGACGAAGCCCTGCGCCAGTACGCGCATGTGGGCACCAATTCGCCCGTGCCGCGCAACTGATGTCCTGCCCTGCGCCGGCGGTGTACCGCACGGCACAGGTAGGCAGCGATACGCGCGTGATTTCGGCCCGATGTGCCCCACATGCCGCGCGCGTCAGCAAAATGTAACGACACGCAAAGACGGGCTTGGTATGGAAAGCCTCGCGGTGTATAGTGGAGCCAAGCCGCACCAAGCCACATAGCTGCGGTACCTTAGGTCGGGTTATCGCGCCTGACCGCCGTTTTCATCCCATCCAAGTTAGAAACGGCAAACGTCTGACAGCCGTGCCAAAGCAGTATGCGTTTGGCAGTGCAAAAAAGTCAGACGTTTGACAGTTTCCCTGCCTGGTTCGTCAGGATCATATTCCTTGAACCGATAAGCATTTGTTGGTGCGGGATTATGCCGTGTGGGCGAGCGCGTCGCATGGTTCATAGTTGCAGTCTGGACTCCCTGAACCGGTGATGTACCCGAAATGCGGCTTCCGCAGCCACTCTGAACCTCACTTGGGTTCAGGATGCCGATCCAGCGGCCGAGGCGGGGACCCCTCTAAAGGCGGTGGTTATTCAACCACCGCCTTTTCCTTTTGCGGCGCAGGTTGACCTGCGTTGCCTCTGCAGTGCCCTCCCTCTGTGTTTGCGCCACGGCCCACATCCGCCAGACGGTTTTCTTTTGGCCGTGCTTGCTGCACCATATCGCTGTCGCCAACGTCACGCCCGCCCTGCCCGCCCATGAGCCGATCCACGCAAGCCAATGCCGCCGCGCGCGCCCGCCAGTACTGGCTGATGAAGTCGGAACCCGACGAGGCCAGCATCGATACGCTAGCCGAACGCGGCACCCTGCCATGGACCGGCGTGCGCAACTACCAGGCCCGCAACTTCATGCGCGACGGCATGCAAATTGGCGACGGCGTGCTGTTCTATCACTCCTCCTGCCCACAACCCGGCATTGCCGGCCTGGCCGAGGTCAGCTCGCAGCCCTACCCCGATCCCACCCAGTTCGACCCGAAGAGCGATTACTACGACGCCGCCGCCAAGCTGGATGCACCGCGCTGGATGCTGGTTGACGTGCGCTTTGTCGGCAAGGGCCCGCTGATCTCGCTGGCCGACCTGCGCGCGCATGACGAACTGGCCGACATGGTCGTGCTACGCCGTGGCAACCGGTTGTCGATCACGCCGGTGACCCCGGCCGAATGGCGATTCATCACCACGCGGCTGATGCGCTAGCCTGGCACCGGCGGCGACAGCAGCGGCATGACACAATGGCTGCCGACTACATAACTACAACGCCAACAAGGTCGATTCCGCGTCATGAGCTTTTCCCTGATTCCCGGGCTGCTGTTGCTCGGCGCCTTTACCGGCTTCTGTGCTGGCTTGCTTGGCGTAGGCGGCGGCATGCTGATGGTGCCCTTCCTCACGCTGCTGTTCACCGCCCTGGCCTTCCCGCATGAGGCCATCGTCCATATGGCGATCGCCACCTCCATGGCGACCATCCTGTTCACCTCGCTGTCCTCGGTGCGCGCCCACCACAAGCGCGGCATGGTGCGATGGAAGCTGGTGCTGGCCCTAGCGCCCGGCATCCTGATTGGCGGCATGATCGGCGGCGGCAAGGTCTTCGCGGCGCTCAAGACCAGTTGGCTATCGCTGCTGTTCGCTGTATTCGTGGGCTTTTCGGCATGGCAGATGCTGCGCAACCGCAAGCCCGCCCCGCACCGGCAACTACCGGGCACGCCGGGCATGCTGGGCGCGGGCGGCGTGATCGGCTTCTTGTCCAGCCTGGTGGGCGCGGGCGGCGGCTTTGTCTCGGTGCCGTTCATGACGTGGTGCAATGTGCCGATCCACAACGCCGTGGCCACCTCGGCCGCGCTCGGGTTTCCCATCGCGGTGGCGAGCGTGATCGGCTATGTGTGGAGCGGGCTGGGCCAGACCGGTCTGCCGGCCGGCTCGCTCGGCTACATTTACCTGCCGGCGCTAGCGGTGATCGCGGTTGCCAGCGTGCTGACCGCGCCGCTGGGCGCGCGCACCGCGCACCGCATGGATGTCGCACAGTTGAAGAAAGTCTTCGCCTGCCTGCTGTTCAGCCTGTCGGCCTACATGATGTGGAAGGCCTGGCACGCGTTCTAAGGCCACAGGTGCCAGCGATGCACTCGCGGATACAAGTAGATACAAGGTCGCACGCGACGTAGCGGAACGATCACCTGGGCCGCGCGTCTGATACCCATTGCCTTGAAAGGGAGAATCCAATGAAACATCTGCTTGCCGCCACGCTGCTCGGTACCACCGCCATGGTTGCCTCCGCCCAGGGCGGCGGCCCGGCCCACGAGCCGGCCCCTGCCGGCGTGCTGTCGCTGTCCGCCCAGGCCGCCACCGACGTGCCGACCGACGTGGTCCACCTGACGCTCGCCGCCGAGCAGGAAGGGGCGGAGCCGGGCGCGATTTCCTCGGCGCTGTCAGCCAAGACGGCGGATGTGATCGCGCAGGCCAAGCGTACCAATGGCGTGCAGGCGCAATCGGGCGGCTTCACCATCTATCCGTCCAACGACAAGAACGGGCGCATCAGCACCTGGCGCGGGCGCGCCGAGGTGATTCTGGAATCGCGCGATTTCACCGCCGTGTCCAAGCTCGCGGGGCAGCTCGCCAGCCAGATGCAGGTGCAGAACATCAGCTTCTCGCTCTCGCGCGAAGCCCGCCACGCGGCCGAGGCCAAGCTGACCGAGCAAGCCGTGGCCTCGTTCCGCGACAAGGCCCAGGCCACCACCAAGCTGTTCGGCTACGGCAGCTACACCATCCGCGAAGTGCAGGTGGGCGAGGTGGGCGCGGTGCAGCCGATGCCGCGTATGTACGCAGCCAAGGCCATGATGGCTGATTCCGCGCCGGTGCCGGTCGAGGGCGGCAAGGCCCAGGTCACCGTGACGGTGAACGGCTCGGTGCAGATGCTCAAGTAAGCGCCGTCCAATGCCACAGGCTCAAGGTTCAAGGGTCAAGGCAGAAGGCATGGAACAAGGCCCCTGCCGCGCAAGCGGCAGGGGCCTTGTCTTTGATGCCTAAGCCATCAAGAAGCCATCAAGGAGCGGCCGTGCTTACAGCGCCCCGAACTGCTGGCGCAGCACGTTCTTCTGCACCTTGCCCATGGTGTTGCGCGGCAACTCGTCCACTACGTGCACGCGCTTAGGCACCTTGAAATTGGCAATGCGACCCTTGAGCCCGCCAATCAGGCTCAGCGCATCCAGCGAGGCACCGGGCTTGCCAACCACCACCGCCACCACCGCTTCGCCAAAATCGGCATGCGGCACGCCGATCACGGCGCTTTCCGCCACGCCCGGCATCTCGTCGATAAAGCTCTCGATCTCCTTGGGGTAGACGTTGTAGCCACCGGAGATGATCAGGTCCTTGCTGCGGCCGACGATGGTCAGGTAGTCGTCGGGCACCTTGCGCTCGCCAGCCTGGCTGACGATGGCGCCGCCAAAGCGGCCCACGTCGCCGGTCTTGAACCAGCCGTCGGCGGTGAACTCTTCCTGCGTCTTCTCCGGCATGCGCCAGTAGCCCTTGAACACATTCGGGCCACGCACTTCCACATTGCCGATCTCGCCGGCCGCGCAAGGCTTGCCGTCGCCATCCACCACCCGCACCGACACACCCGGCAGCGCCTTGCCAACGGTGCCGCCGATACGCTCGCCGTCTTGCGCTTCGTACGGGTTGGAGACCAGCATCACGGTCTCGCTCATGCCGTAGCGCTCCAGGATGGTGTGGCCGGTGCGCTCGCGGAAGGCATCGAAGGTTTCCATCAGCAGCGGCGCGGAGCCGGACACGAACAGGCGCATGCGGCGGCAGGTGTCGTCGTCAAAGCGCGGCTCCTGCACCATGCGCACGTAGTACGTGGGCACGCCCATCATCACGGTGCAGCGCGGCAGGAATTTCAGGATCTGCGCCATGTCGAGCTTGGGCGCCCAGATCATCTTGGCGCCGGCCAGCAGCGCGCCGTGCGACGCAACGAACAGGCCATGCACGTGGAAGATCGGCAGCATGTGCAGCAGCACGTCGTCGCTGCGCCAGCCCCAGTACGCATGCAGCGTCTTGGCGTTGGAGGCCAGGTTGCCGTGCGTGAGCATGGCGCCCTTGCTGCGGCCCGTGGTGCCCGAGGTGTAGAGAATGGCGGCGAGCTCGTCGGCACCGCGCGCCACCGTGGCGAAGCGGTCCGGTTGCACGGCAGCGCGGGACAACAGCGAGCCTGAGCGGTCGTCGTCCAGCGTGAAGACGTGCTTGGTGCCGTGGCGGAACGCAACCTTGGACACCCAGCCGAAGTTGGCGCTGCTGCACACCACCACCGCCGGCTCCGCGTTGCCGACAAAGTAGTCGATCTCGGCTTCCTGGTAGGCGGTATTGAGCGGCAGGTAGATGTAGCCCGCACGCAACGTGGCGAGGTACAGGAACAGCGCCTCAGGCGATTTTTCCACCTGCACCGCCACGCGCGCGCCCTCGGGCAGCTTGAGCGCGGCCAGCAGGTTGGCCATCTTGGCGGTGGCGCGGTCCAGGTCGTCCCAGCTGTAGTAGAGGCCGTCGTGGGTTTCAATGCAGCAGGCACTGCGGTCCGCCGGGAAGCGGGATTCGAATAGGGCGAACAGGTTGGCGTTCATATTGCGGAAGATGAAAAACGGAATCGGCAATAGCATGGGCAATCCGCATGGGCAATCCGATCGATAGCCGGCAATGATACCTAAAGCGATTGCCCGTGCTTTTACCCGTGCTTTTGCCCGTGCTTTTGCCCGTGCTTTTGCCCGTGCTATTGCCCGCTAAAGCGCGGCGGCCGGCGCACCAGGAATGCCGCCACGCCTTCGGCATGGTCGGCGCTGTCGCCATAGCGGAAATGCGCGTCGAGCTCCGCCGCGGTGAGCGGCGCGGGAACCGGCGCCAGGCGGCGGATGCTCTCCTTGTTGATGCGGGCGGCCAGCGGCGCGCCGGCTACGATGCGCTTGACGGCCGCGGCGACTTCCTCACCGAGTGCCGCTGCCGGCACCACGCGCGTCAGCAGCCCTTTCTCGCGCGCCTCGGCGGCGTCGAACACCCTGCCCTCCAGCAGGATCTCCAGCGTCACGGCGCGGCCCGCCAGGGCCAGCAGCCCGGTCAGCTCGCCGGGCGCCATGGGAAAGCCGAGCCGGTTGATCGGCACGCCGAAGCGGCTGTCGTCGGCGGCGATGCGCAAGTCGCAATGGCAGGCGATCTCCAGCCCGCCGCCCACGCAAACCCCTTCGATCATGGCAAGCGTGGGATGCAGGCAGCCCGCGATGGCGGCCAGCGCAGGCGCAATCACCGCCTCGTGGTAACGGCGCAGCGCGGCGGCATCGCCCCGCTCCTCGGGGAACTCGGCTATGTCGGCGCCGGCGGCAAAGTTGCCATTGGCGCCGCGCACCACCACGCAGCGCAGCGAGGTATCCGCGGACAGGTCCGCAAAGCCCTGCGCCAGCGCGCGCCACATCGCCACGGAGATGGCATTGAGCTTGCCAGCGTGGGACAGCGTGACCGTGGCCACGTCGCCCTCACGCGCGAACACTACCGTGCCGCTCATGCCTGCGCTCCACGCGCACGGGAAACATCGGAAACATCGGAAACCATGCAGCGATCCTCCATCAGTCGATCTTGGCGCCGGACTGCTGCACCACCGTAGCCCAGCGCTTGATCTCGGCGCGCTGGAACTGCGCAAACTGCTCTTGCGTGAAAGCCGGCGTATCGGAGCCGTTGGCAAGCCAGATCTGCTTCATCTCAGGCGTGTTCAGTGCTTTCTCCACTTCGGTGTAAAGCCGGTCGACGATGTCCTTGGGCGTGCCCTTTGGCACCCACATCGCGTACCAGGTGGAGACTTCGTAGTTGGGCACCCCGGCCTCGGCGGCGGTGGGCACATTCGGGAACGCGGCCGAGCGTTTGGTCGATGCCACCGCCAGCGCCTTGATGCGGCCCGCGCGGATGTGCTGCGCCGAGGAGCCGAGACCGTCGAAGTCCATGTCCACCTGGCCCGCGATCAGGTCGGACAGCGCAGGGCCCGCACCCTTGTAGGGAATATGCGTGATGAAGGTCTTGGTCTGCAGCTTGAACAGCTCGCCCGCCAGATGGTGGGACGAGCCGTTGCCGGCGGAGGCATAGTTCAGCTTGCCGGGGTTCTTCTTGGCATAGGCGATCAGCTCGCCCAGCGTGTTGGCAGTGACCTTGGCCGGGTTCACCACGATCACCTGCGGCGGCTGCGCGATCACCGTGATGGGGATGAAATCCTTCTCGATGTCGTAGTCGAGCTTCTTGTAGAACGACGGCGCGATGGCGTGGTGCGCGCCGCCGATGAACACGGTATAGCCGTCCGGCGCGCCCTTGGCCGCGATGCTCGCGCCCACGGTGCCGCCGGCGCCGCCGCGGTTATCGATCACGAACTGCTTGCCGAGCTGCTTGGAAAGCTGCGCGGTCAGCGGACGGGCGAAGGCATCGGTGCCGCCGCCGGCCGGGAACGGCACGATCACGGTGATGGGCTTGGACGGCCAGGTGTCAGCCTGCGCCACGGGAGCTACCGCGCCCAAACCCGCGCCCAGCGCGCAAGCCAGCCCTGCCAGTTGAAACTGACGACGATTCATGACTCTGTCTCCTCTCTCTTCTGCTGTGGAAAGTCAAAACGAAGAACTGCTGGAATGGCCCATGAACGCGGCCCGCGGCCTTGTCTGTTACCTGACCAGGGTTACAACAGCTTGCTCACCGCGCGGCTCATGCGCGGGGATCCGTTGCCAAGGCGCACCAGATTGTCATCTAGCGCCTCGGGCACGTAAAGATAATTCACCATCATCCCGCACGACTGCGCGCGGCCCTTGCGCGACAGGTCGGCGGCCCAGTTCAGGCGCTCCACGCAGGCGCCATTGCCCAGGTGAAAACGCGCCACCGGATCGGCAGGCAGCGCCTGCTGGCGCTCGCGCACCAGGTAATGCGCGGCCAGCGCCAGCGCGATGTCGCGCACCATCGCGTCCTCGGAATCGGCAGGCAGCGCGGCCAGCCAGCCGGCGCCGTCGGCAGGTGGCGTGCCGTGGCGCTCGCTCCAGCGCGCCAGGCGCTTGTCGCCCAGCACCTTGGCCACCGCTTCGCCATCGCGCTTGCGCAGCCAGTCGGCGAACCCGGGAATGGGCGAGAGCGTGGCGAACTGCTTGAGCTTGGGAAACTCGCGCTGCAATTCCTCGATCACGCGCTTGAGCAGGAAGTTGCCGAAGCTCACGCCGCGCAAGCCTGCCTGCGTATTGGAGATGGAATAGAAAATCGCCCACTTCACGCGGCGCAGGTCCTCCAGCGGCGCGGCTTCGTCCAGCAGCGCGTGGACGTTGGCGGCCATCTCGGGCACGAAGGCCACCTCGACAAAGATCAGCGGCTCGCGCGGCATGCGCGGGTGGAAGAACGCATAGCAGCGGCGATCGGAATCGAGCCGGTTGCGCAGGTCCGCCCAGGACGCAATCTCGTGCACGGCCTCGTAGCGGATCAGCTTTTCCAGCAGCGAAGCGGGCGAGTCCCACGTGATGGGCTGCAGTTCCAGCAAGCCCACGTCGAACCAGTTGGAGAACAGCGCCTCCAGATCGTCGTCGAGCGGGCGCAGCCCCGGCACGCGCTTGTGCCAGCGCAGCATGTCCGCACGCAGGCCGATCAGGAAATGCAGGCCGCAGACGCTCGCGCCCTCCTGCCCGTGCAGCGCGGCCAATCGCTTGAAGAAACGGATGCGCGCATTGGACATGGACTGCGCAAGCCCCGACGCGGATCTGGGCGCCTTGCCATCCTTGCCATCCTTGCCATCCTTGCCATCGTTGACGTCGTCATCCGCCTGCGCGCCGCCGCTGGCCGCAACGTCGGCCAGCACGCCGAGCATGGCCTGGCGCGCGTCATCGCCCGCGGCTTCGTACTCGGCCCGCCAGGTTTGCGCGGCGGCGTTGGCCGCGCTGTCGGTCAGGCGCGCATCGAAGCACTGGCGCAGTTGCTCGCGCTGCCGGCGCAGCACGCGCACAGGCAGCGCCACGGCCTTGGCGTCCGTCTTGGCATCGGCGTCCGTCTTCGGGGCGCGGCCATCGCCCTTGCGGCCCCACCACCGGCCAAAGCGGGACAACAAGGTTTGCGCCGACGGCTCCGGGCCGCTCAGGGGCGCGCTGACTTTCTGTTCGCTATTGCTGAGGGAATCCATGGGCGTACCTGCTTTTGGCTGTCTGTAAGTGCTGTCTGTAAGTGCTGTCTGAAAATGCGGTCTGTAAGCTGCTATCGATCAACGGATGATTTGCCGGCCAGGTGCAGTCGGCCGGGCTGTGCTCCGGGAATGGGGTCGCCACCGCCATCGTCGACCACATCAACCTCGGCGGCGTCCAGTGCCCTGAGCGCGCCGCGCTGGCGCAGCAAGTGCGTCTTCATCAAGGTTTCGGCGCCCTCCGGGTCATGCGCCTTGAGCGCGGAGAACACGGACAGATGCTCAGCGCAAGATTCGCGGATGCGGCCCGGCAGCTTCAGGCTCTTGTGGCGCGACAACCGCAGCACCTTGCGCAGGTCGCTGATCAGGCCGGACAGCCAGCGGTTGCCGGCGAGCCGCTGGATCGCTTCGTGGATCTGGTAGTTGGTTTCGTAGTAGGCGTCGATATTGCCGGCCTGCGCATACCGGGTCAGGTCGGCGTGCAGGCTTTCGAGCGCGTCGAGGTCCTCGGCGGTGGCGTTGCGCGCCGCCTCATAGGCGCAGCGTCCTTCCAGCAGCGCCATCAACGGGAAGATCTCGTCGAGGTCTTGCTCGGACAAGGCGTTGACGAAGCAGCCGCGGCGCGGCTCCAGCCGCACCAGGCCTTCGGCGGCCAGCACCTTGAGCGCCTCGCGCATCGGCGTGCGCGAGATCCCCATCGACTCGGCCACCGCGGCCTCGTCGATCCAGGCGCCGGGCATCAACGCGTGCTCATCGATCATGGCGCGAAGGCGCTCCGCGACTTCGAGGTACAGGGCCTGCTGGATGATGCGCATGGTGCCTCCTGGCGGAAGAATGCAATGGCATCGGGGTGGCTTGCGGCACGCTGAGATGTGTCTTGCCAGGCCCAATAATTCATAATTATGAATAACGGCGACCAGATGACAAGACAATTCGATGCTGCGCAGCCGCATGCGCGGTATGCACCACTAAGGTGAACCCGGGTTGTGCGGCCCCTGAATGGGCCGATCGGACGGCCCGGCTAGTGCGCCTCGCCAGCACCAGCGCGACCCCGGCACAGGCCGTTCAGCTCCCGCAGCAGCCGGCGCCCGCCCTGGCACTCGCTGACGCGCCGCAGCGCACGGGCGTAGCCCAATGGTTGTCCCGGCCTAGCCTGCCTGCTGCAGGATCCTGCTTGCGCGCTCCAGCACCGGGCGGTCCACCATCTTGCCGTCGACGGCCACCGCCGCGCCCCGCGCATCGGCGGCAGCCACGATGCGCCGTGCCCACGCCACCTCCGCGGCCGAAGGCGCCAGCCCGGCATGCACGAGCGCGACCTGCTGCGGATGGATCAGCAGCTTGGCGCCGAAGCCGAAGCGGCGCGCGCGCGCGGTCTGCCGGCGTATCTCCGCGGCGTCGCCGATGGCCGTGCAGACGCCATCCACCGGCGCCGGCAATCCAGCCGCGCGCGCATGCATCACCAGCTTGGCGCGGAAGTAATCCAGCGGCTCGTCCTCGTCGGCCACATCGAGATCGAACATCAGGTCGATGCTGCCCAGCATCAGCCGCACCACGCCGGCGGCGCGGCTCACCGCGCGCAGGTCCGCAAAGCCTGCCGCGGTCTCCATCAGCGGATAGCAGTTGGCCTGCGGCAAGGCCCGCGCCAGCGCGTCCAGCGCGCCCGCGTCGGCCTTCGGCAGTACCAGGCCGAACGCCTGCTGGGCACGGCACCAGTCCAGATCGCCCGCGTGATATTCGCTGTCGGCGGCGTTCACGCGCACCAGCAGCGCCACGCCGGCCACGGCCGCCTGCGCCTGGCACCGCGGCCAGGATGCGGCCAGGGCTTCACGCGCCGACACCTTGGCGTCGGGCGCCACGGCATCCTCGAAATCGACAATGACGGCATCCGCGCCCGAGCCGATCGCACGGCCGATCCGCTCGGGGCGCGTGGCGGGCACGAACAGGTAGCTGCGGGCGGGCGCCATCATGGCAGCGGCTTTGCTCATACCGCGCCCGCGCCGTGCAGCGCGGCCACCTGCGCGGGCGTCAAGCCCATCTCGGCCAGCACCGTGTCGGTGTGCTCGCCCACCGCCGGCACCGGATCCATGCGCGCGTCCTGCACCCCGGGCGGCAACAACGCGGGCACCGGGCCAGCGGGCGTGTCGACCTGGCGCCAGCGCTCGCGTGCGGCTAGCTGCGGATGCGCCCAGACATCGGCCATGGTGTTGACCCGCGCGTTGGCGATGCCCGCCGCTTCGAGGCGCGCGGTGACCTGCTCGGCGCTCAGCGCGGCAAAGGCCTGCACAATACGCGCGCGCAGCGCGGCGCGGTTGGCGCTGCGCAGGGTGTTGTCGGCATAGTCGGGGTGCGTGGCGAGCGCCGGATCCTCCAGCACGCGCTGGCAGAACGTGTTCCACTCGCGCTCGTTCTGCAGGCCGAGCATCACGGTCTTGCCGTCACCGGTTGGGAACGGGCCATAGGGATAGATGGTGGCATGAGCCGCGCCGGCGCGCGCAGGCGGCTCGGCGCCATCGAACGCATAGTAGAGCGGGAAGCCCATCCACTCCGCCATGGATTCCAGCATCGAGATATCGATGCGCTTGCCGCGCCCGGTCTGGCCGCGCTCGATCAGCGCCGCCAGGATATTGCTGTAGGCATACATGCCGGCGGCGATATCGGCCACCGAGGCGCCAGCCTTCACGCCTTCCTCAGGCGTGCCGGTGACCGAGACAAAGCCCGACTCGCTCTGCACCAGCAGGTCGTACGCCTTCTTGTCGCGATAGGGTCCGTCGGCGCCATAGCCCGAGATGTCGCACACGATCAGGCGCGGGAAGCGCGCGCTCAGCGCTTCGTAATCGAGCCCGAGCCGCGCCGCCGCACCCGGCGCCAGGTTCTGCACCAGCACGTCGGCGCGCGCCAGCAGTGCCTCCAGCACCGGCGCTGCCTGCGCGTGCTTGACGTCCAGCGTCACGCTTTCCTTCGAGCGGTTGGTCCACACGAAGTGCGAGGACAAGCCGCGCACGCGGCCATCGTAGGCGCGCGCGAAGTCGCCCGCGCCGGGGCGCTCGATCTTGATCACGCGCGCGCCCAGGTCAGCCAGCTGGCGGGTGCAGAACGGCGCGGCAATCGCCTGCTCCAGGGAAACGACGGTGATGCCTTGCAGCGGTTGGGACATGGCTGGACTCGTTGATGCGTGGAGGCGAGGGGTGGATGCCGGCAGCGCGAACGGGCGAGCTTGACC
This sequence comes from Cupriavidus sp. YAF13, assembly GCF_052113425.1. Lineage (NCBI taxonomy): Bacteria > Pseudomonadati > Pseudomonadota > Betaproteobacteria > Burkholderiales > Burkholderiaceae > Cupriavidus > Cupriavidus sp. YAF13. The sequence goes on along the minus strand of NZ_JBFRDD010000009.1, from coordinate 26,485 downwards.
GGCCAGCCCACAATCTAGCCTTGGCGACACCCGTTGGGAAATAGGAAATCCCTAGTCGCCCATAAGTAGAATAAATACCTCACATGCAAATACGCAAAAACGCGAAATCGCAGAACCTGGGACACCCAATGGATATCCGCTCCATGCGCTACTTCGTGGCCATCGTCGACCACGGCAGCCTGACCCGCGCCGCCGAAGTGGCGTGCGTGGCGCAGCCCGCGCTGAGCCAGCAACTGGCCGCGCTCGAAGCGGAATACGGCGTGCCGCTGGTACACCGCGGCCCCAAGGGCGTAAAGCCGACCGAGGCCGGCAAGACCCTGTACCGGCACGCGCGCACCATCCTCAAGCAGATGGAAAGCGCCGGGGCCGACGTACGGGCCGCCGGCGCCGAGGTGACCGGCGCGGTGGCCATCGGCCTGCCTACCACCGCCGCCGCGGCCTTTGGCATGCCGCTGATCAGGGCGGTGCGGGCACGCTACCCGCAGGTGCGCCTGCAATTGTTCGAGAGCATGAGCGGCTATATCTCGGAGCTGCTCAACAACAATCGCCTCGATTTCGCCATCCTGTTCCGCGACACGGCCTCGCGCGCGGTCGAACTGGAGATGCTGGCGAGCGAGTCGCTGTACCTGATCGGCGATCCGCCCGAACCCGCCGCGGATGCGCCCGGCGCTGCCGGCAGCCTCCGCCGCCCGGCCTGCGCCCGCCGGGACACCATCGCGCTCAAGCAACTGGCTGGCATACCGCTGGTCTTGCCGAGCGGCTCGCAGGGCCTGCGGGAAGTGCTCGAACGCAGCTTCGCCCAGGCTGGCGCGGCGCTCAATGTGGTGGCCGACCTGGATTCCCTCCCCTTCCTGCTGGCCTCTGCGCGCGAAGGGCTGGCCTGCACCATCCTGCCGGCCTCGGCGGTGGACCTGGGCGATGCCGCCATGCCCATGCGCCTGATCCTGCCCGAGCTGCGCCGCACGCTGTCGCTGTGCTGGCCGCGGGCGCTGCCGCGCACGCGCGCGGCGGAAGCCGTGGCAGAGATCCTGCGTGAGATCGTCGACGCGCGCATCGCCCAGGGCGGCTCGCTCAAGCCCGCGCCGGACACGCCCCAGTCCGGCACGGCCGGATAAATAAAACTTATGGTGGTAGTCGGCGATTGAATTTCCCCGGCACAAACCCCTCGTGTAGAGTCGCTGCCAGCGACAGGCAAGGCGTGGATGTCAACAGCCAAAGACAAGCGCGCCGCCACCCCAACACCGAGGAGACACCATGCAACGCACCCGCCATGTCCTGGCTGGCATCGCCGCGGCGATTTCGCTGCTCGCCGGCGCCGCAGCGCAGGCCGAGACCTACCCCGCCAAACCCATCCAGATGATCGTGCCGCAGGCGCCGGGCGGCACCAACGACATCGTCGCTCGCCTGGTCGCGGCCGACCTCTCGCAGCGCCTCGGCCAGCAGGTGGTGGTGGAAAACCGCCCCGGCGCGGGCGGCAATATCGGCACGCAGACGGCCGCGCGCGCGGCGCCCGACGGCTATACGCTGCTGATGACGATCAGCAGCACCCAGGCCATCAACCCCTCGCTGTACCGCCAGGTGCCGTTCGACCCGGTGCGCGATTTCGAGCCGATCTCGCCGGTGGCAAGCGTGCCGAATGTGCTGGTGGCCAACCCCGCCTTCCCTGCCAGGACGCTGCCCGAGCTGATCAGCATGGCCAAGGCCAAGCCGGATTACTACCGCTTTGCCTCCGCCGGCAACGGCACGCTCAACCACCTGCTGGGGGAGATGCTCAACAGCATGGCCGGCATCAAGTTGGAGCACGTCCCCTACAAGGGTGTGGCCCCCGCGATCAACGACGTGCTCGGCAACCAGGTTCCGCTGGCCTTCGCCAGCCTGCCCTCGGTGCTGGCGCATATCAAGGCTGGCAAGGTACGCGCGCTCGGCGTGAGCTCGGCCAAGCGCTCGCCGTTCGCGCCGGACATTCCTGCCATCGGCGAGACCGTGCCGGGCTATAGCGGCGATCTGTGGGTGGGCCTGTTCGCGGTCAAGGGCACGCCCAAGGAAGTCACGCAGAAGCTCGCGCAGACCATGCAGGCCGCGCTCGCCGACAAGACCCTGCGCGACAAGCTGGCGGCGCAAGGCGCCGAAGTCCTCTCCGGCACGCCGACGCAGTTCGCCGCCATGCTCAAGACCGACCTCGACAAATGGGCGGTGATCGTGAAGAAGTCCGGGGCGCAGGTGGATTGAGGCTGGCGCGGCCAGGCCCTTCGTCCGCGGCTCGCGGCCGCGGACGTGAATTGCCACGGTGGCCACTGGCCGCATATCCTGGCCGCATATCCTAGCCGTATATCCTGGCCGTATGTCGCTGACCCTATGCCCCTATGGCTCCAGGCCCGCCGGGCCTGTGCGATCGAACCACTGCGGCACAAACGGGATCGCCTCATGCAGCGTGCCCAGTATCCGGAAACTGAATCCGGTCACGACCGCCGATGGCGGCTTGATATCGGGCACCACCACCACCTGCGCGCCCGAGCGGCTGGCGGCCGTTGCGCCGTTCTCGCTGTCCTCGAAGGCCAGGCACGCCTGCGGCGCCACGCCGAGACGCTCGGCGGCGAGCTGGTACAGCGCCGGGTCCGGCTTGCCGCGGCGCACCTCATCACCACCCGAGACCGAAGAAAAGAAATCCAGCACGCCCACACGCCCGAGCCGGTCCTTGATTTCCTCGACACGGGATGACGATGCCACCGCGCAGGGAATGCCCGCTGCGCGCAGCGCCGAGAGCAACTCCTTGGCGCCGGGCTTCAGCGGAAACCGGGGGCCGGCAGCCGGCGCATGCAGTTGCGCGCCGGCCATTACCTGCACCTGGCGGAAGGCATGCTCGTCGCCAAGCAGGGAAACCAGGAAGGCATCGGACTCCGGCTTGGCCTTGCCGATGACCTGCACGTAGTCGCTGGCCGCCAGCGTGATGCCGATCTCGCGCGCGGCGCCAATCCAAGCTTGCATGATGGCGCGCTCGGAGTCGATCAGCAGGCCATCCATATCGAAGATGGCGGCGGTGAACGGGCTCATCTGCCGGCTCAACTGCGGGCTCAACTGCGGGGTCATCTGCGCCGGCTTTAACGGATCGGGGCCTGCGCCGTCTGTCCGTGACGGTTCGCCCAGACCAGCATGGCGATGCCAGCCAGGATCATCGGCAGGCTCAGCCACTGGCCCATGGAGAAGTTCAGCGCCAGCAGGCCCAGGAAGTTATCGGGCTCGCGCGCAAACTCGGCGAGGAAACGGAAACCGCCGTAGCCGATCAGGAACACGCCCGAGACCGCGCCCATGGGGCGCGGCTTCCTGGCGAACAGCCACAGGATGATGAACAGCGCCACACCTTCGCCGGCAAATTGATAAAGCTGCGAAGGATGGCGGGGAATGTTGTCACCCGCCTGCGGGAAGATCATGCCCCACGGCAGGTCGGTGGGACGGCCCCACAGCTCGCCGTTGATGAAGTTGCCGATGCGTCCGGCCGCCAGCCCGCAGGGGATCATCGGCGCGATGAAGTCGGTGACTTCCATCCAGTGCCGCCCGCGCAGCTTGCCGAACAGCCACATCGCCACGATCACGCCCAGGAAGCCGCCGTGGAAGGCCATGCCGCCCTCCCACACCTTGAAGATCTCAAGCGGATGGCTCAGGTAGTAATCGGCCTTGTAGAAGAACACGTAGCCCAGCCGCCCGCCCAGGATCACGCCCAGCACACCGAAGAACAGCATGTCGTCCAGGTCCTTGACCGTCCAGCCCTGGGCCGCGATATGCGGCTGGCGGATGCGCAGGCGCCCGAACCACAGGAACATGATGAACCCGGCGAGGTACATCAGCCCGTACCAGCGGATGGCGAGCGGGCCGAGATGAATCGCAACCGGATCAAATTGGGGATGAATCAGCATGGATGCCGTGGTTAGGGTTGTAGGTAGAGAGATCGCGCACGGGCAAACTGGCGTCCGGCGCGATATCAGGGTTCAGGTTGCATCCGTCAGGTGCTTTGCCGCAGCGGCAGTGCCAAGCTCCGTGCCCGATGTTATGCCAGCGTTTTGCGTCAGCGTCATGGCAGCGGCCAGCGCGCCGGCGATCTCGATAAACGATCTCAGCACGGGGCTCACGCCGTCGGCACCGGCCTCCCGCCACACCAGCCCGGTCTCGATATCGGGCCCGGCATCGCGCAACGGCAGGTAGGACACACCGGTACGGCGAAGGTTGCAAAGCGAGGCCGGCACCAGCGCCACGCCCATGCCGGCGGATACCAGGCTGACGATCGTCTGCATCTGGATGGCCTCCTGGGCGATCACCGGCGTGAGGCCTTCGCGCGCATAACAGCCCGTAATGATGTCATAAAACGCGGGCGCGCTTCGCCGGGGAAAGATGATAAGCGGCTCGTGCGCCGCATCCTTTAGCGAAACGCCCTCCTCCGCCGCCGCCGAGCCATCCGGGCGCCAGCCTTCCGGCACGGCCAGCACCAGCGGCTCGCGCACCAGCGGCAGGTAGGCCACGCCATGCGGCATGGCCGGCAGTTGCGGGCGGATCACCAGCCCGGCGTCGATGCCGCCGTCCATCAGGGCCTCCAGCTGGATATCGCTGGTGGCCTCGCGCAGCTGCAACTGCACATTGGGGTGCCGCGCCCGGAAGCGCCGCAACAGGTCGGGCAGGATGCCATAGTCGGCCGTGCTGACAAAGGCCAGCGACAACGTGCCGGCCTCCCCGCGCGCCAGCCGCTGGGCCAGGCCCGGCAGCGCGGCCGCATCGGCCAGCACGCGGCGCACCTCGGGCAGCCATTGCTGGCCGGCAGGGGTGAGCGCCACCGAGCGCCGCGTGCGAGCGAACAGCTGCACGCCGATCTCCTCCTCCAGCGCCTGGATCTGCTGGGACAGCGGCGGCTGCGTCATGGTCAGGCGCCGCGCGGCGCGGCCAAAATGTAACTCCTCCGCCACGGTAACGAAGTAGCGCAACTGGCGCAGGTCCAAAGGGGCTCCTGATATGTTTTTCGACTCAATAAAGGTTGAATAATATATTTGACACGATAAAAGGCAAGCGGCATGCTCTCGTCCACAACATGGCAAGAGCCTGCCCGGTCCTCGGAACCCCGGGGCGCCCCGCGCAGGCCGGCACACTTCCCCCGGAGATTCCCATGGCATACAACAAACGCTCGCAGCACATCACGCAAGGCGTGGCGCGCTCCCCCAACCGCTCGATGTACTACGCGCTGGGCTACAAGAAGGAAGACTTCGACAAGCCGATGGTGGGCATCGCCAACGGCCACTCCACCATCACGCCTTGCAACTCCGGCCTGCAACGCCTGGCCGACGCCGCCGTGGCGGCCATCAAGGCCTCCGACGCCAACCCGCAGATCTTCGGCACCCCGACCATCTCGGACGGCATGTCGATGGGCACCGAAGGCATGAAATACTCGCTGATCTCCCGCGAAGTCATCGCCGACTGTATCGAGACCGCGGCCCAGGGCCAGTGGATGGACGGCGTGGTCGTGATCGGCGGCTGCGACAAGAACATGCCGGGCGGCATGATCGCGCTGGCGCGCACCAACGTGCCGGGCATCTATGTGTACGGCGGCACCATCAAGCCGGGCAACTGGAAGGGCAAGGACCTGACCATCGTGTCGTCGTTCGAAGCCGTGGGCGAATTCACCGCCGGCCGCCTGAGCCAGGAAGACTTCGAAGGCGTCGAGAAGAACGCCTGCCCGTCGTCGGGGTCGTGCGGCGGCATGTACACCGCCAACACCATGAGCTCCTCGTTCGAGGCGCTGGGCATGTCGCTGCTGTACTCGTCGACCATGGCCAACCCGGACCAGGAAAAGGTCGACAGCGCCGCCGAATCGGCACGCGTGCTGGTCGAGGCCATCAAGAAGGACATCAAGCCGCGCGACATCATCACGCGCAAGTCCATCGAGAATGCCGTTGCGCTGATCATGGCCACCGGCGGCTCCACCAACGCCGTGCTGCACTACCTGGCGATCGCCCACTCGGCCGAAGTGGAATGGAGCATCGACGACTTCGAACGCATCCGCCGCAAGGTGCCGGTGATCTGCAACCTGAAGCCGTCGGGCCAGTATGTGGCAACCGACCTGCACCGCGCGGGCGGCATTCCCCAGGTCATGAAGATCCTGCTCAAGGCAGGCCTGATGCACGGCGACTGCCTGACCATCACCGGCCGCACCCTGGCCGAGGAACTGGAAAACGTGCCGGACACCCCGCGCGCCGACCAGGACGTGATCATGCCGATCGAAAAGGCGCTCTACAAGGAAGGCCACCTGGCCATCCTGAAGGGCAACCTGGCACCGGAAGGCGCCGTCGCCAAGATCACCGGCCTGAAGAACCCGGTCATCACCGGCCCGGCCCGCGTGTTCGAGGACGAGCAAAGCGCCATGGACGCCATCCTGGCCGACAAGATCAACGCCGGCGACATCCTGGTGCTGCGCTACCTGGGCCCCAAGGGCGGCCCCGGCATGCCTGAAATGCTGGCCCCCACCTCGGCCATCATCGGCAAGGGCCTGGGCGAATCGGTCGGCTTCATCACCGACGGCCGCTTCTCGGGCGGCACCTGGGGCATGGTGGTCGGCCACGTCGCGCCGGAAGCGCACGTGGGCGGCAACATCGCGCTGGTGCAGGAAGGCGACTCGGTCACCATCGACGCGCACAAGCTGCTGCTGGAGCTCAACGTGAGCGAAGAAGAGTTGGCCAAGCGTCGCGCCGCCTGGAAGCAGCCGGCACCGCGCTACACCCGTGGCGTGCTGGCCAAGTTCGCCAAGCTGGCTTCGACCGCCAGCAAGGGCGCTGTGACGGACTGAGGCTGCGGCTTCATCGCCAGAAGGACAAAAAGCCCGCGAGCGATCGCGGGCGTTTTTATGGCGCGTGGATTGTGCGTGACGGGAAAGAGAATCACGCCAACGCCAAAACACCCGCGCGGTTGGCAAGACGCTTTCCAGTCAGTTCCCTCACATCCCGCCCGGATCCCGCTCGATCTCTTCCAGCGTGGCGTCCAGCCATTCCACCAGCCGGGCCTCCATCGCCTGCGTCAGTTCCGCCGCCAGTTGCGCGGTCAACGGGGCCAGCCGCGATTGCAGCGTGGCTTCGGTATGGGCCTCCACCACCTGCGGCCATTCGGTGCGAAACCGCATCATCACGCGGGTCAGCAGCTCGCTGCGCACGGCGCGCAGCTCGTCCGGGCTGGGCGGCGGGCTGGCGTGGTGCGTGGCGTGCGAAACCGAGTAGGCGCCATCCTGGGTCGACGGGGTTGGCTGGTGCAGTGCAGGGATATCGGGCGCGGGACTACCGTCGCCGGGCTCACGGGGCATGACGACATGGGTGACCGGGCCAGGCCAGGTCAAGTCATGCACGGGCTGGGCATGGCCTGGGCCGCCAGCGCCGGAATCCGACCACGCTACCGCTTGCGTGGCCCCCGCCGGCGTCGCGTCCGGCGCCGGTTGCCTGGCGCCGTCGGTGGGCAGGTCGATCACTTCCGTCAGCAGTGGAATGCTGTCGTTGGGCCCGATGCGCGGGATCACGCGCGAGGTGGTGCGTTCGGTCATGCGGCATCCCCCTTGGCTTGTGCGCCTTGTGTGCCTTGGCCTGCCTGGCCGGCCTGCGCGATATCGTGATGCGCCAGCGGATAGCCGCGCTCGCGGTACAGGCGAAAGCGCTCGCGCCCGGCGGCACGGTCGTCGGCGTCGCTGCCGACCACCTCGATCATGCGCTCGAAGCTGGCGAACTGCACCGGCGGCTCGGCGCTAAGGTTGATCAGCAGCTGATGGTGCGGAGCCTGGTCCAGCGTGGCCGCCAGCACGATCGGCGTCACCTCGGCGTTCGGGCTGTCCACGCCGCAATGCGGCAGGAAATCCAGCGCGGAGAACGTCCACAAGCGCGCATCGAGCTGCGCCAGCTGCTCCGGCGCGCCATGCACCACCAGTTTCTGGCCGGCGCCATACGCCTTGCGGATCAGCCGGCAAGCGTAGCCGAGCTTGTCGGGCACGTTGCTGTGGAAATCGATACGCGTCATGGTTGAAAGCAATCCTGTGAGAATGAAGCTAAACAGGGACGGACCCGCGCAGATGCCGGCGCCGGCCCGTCCCTGCTGTCAAGCATCAAGCTTAACCATCCAGCTTCAGCCAGCGCGGTCCATCAGGAACTGCGCCAGCAGGGGCACCGGGCGGCCGGTGGCGCCCTTGGCGGCGCCGCTCTTCCAGGCCGTGCCGGCGATATCCAGGTGGGCCCAGTCGTACTTCTCGGTATAGCGCGCCAGGAAGCAGGCGGCGGTCACGCTGCCGGCCGGGCGGCCACCGATATTGGCCATATCCGCAAAGTTGGACTTGAGCTGGTCCTGGTAGTCATCGTCCAGCGGCATGCGCCAGGCGGTGTCCATGGCCTTGCGGCCGGCTTGCAGCAATTGGTCCGCGAGGCCGTCGTTGCGCGCGTACAGGCCGCTGTTGACGTGGCCCAGCGCGATGATGCAGGCGCCGGTCAGGGTTGCCACATCCACCACGGCGGCCGGCTTGAAGCGCTCGACATAGGTCAGCGCGTCACACAGCACCAGGCGGCCTTCGGCGTCGGTGTTCAGGATCTCGATGGTCTGGCCGGACATGCTGGTGACCACGTCGCCGGGCTTGGTGGCGTTGCCGGCCGGCATGTTCTCGCAGGTGGGAACCACCGCGATCACGTTCAGCTTGAGGCCCATCTCGGCCACCGCCTGCAGCGTGCCCAGCACCGAGGCGGCGCCGCACATGTCGTACTTCATCTCGTCCATGCCCTCGCCGGGCTTGAGCGAGATGCCGCCGGTATCGAAGGTGATGCCCTTGCCCACCAGCACCACCGGCGCCTGCTTGGCCGAGGCGCCGTCGTAGCGCAGCACGATGAACTGCGGCGGCTCCACCGCGCCCTTGGTGACCGCCAGGAAGGCGCCCATCTTGAGGGCCTCGAGCTGCTTGCGGCCCAGCACTTCCACCTTGAGCTTGTGGCGCTTGGCGATGCCGCGCGCAGTATTGGCCAGGTAGGTCGGCGTGCAGATGTTGGACGGCAGGTTGCCCAGGTCCTTGGTCAGCTCCATGCCGTTGGCGATAGCCGCGCCGCGGACCACGGCCTGGGCGGCCGCCTTGGCGTCGGCCGCGTCGACGGTGAGCACCACCTTGCGCAAGCCGGTGAGCTTGTCGGCGCCGTTGCCGTTGCTGTTGCCCTTGGCGCTGGCGTTGGCGCGCTTGAGGCCCGGATGGCGCTCCAGCAGGCGGTAGCCGGATTCGCGGATCAGGGTGACGGTGGTGATCAGGCGCCAGGCCAGGTCGCGGGCGTTGCCAGCCTGCTGCGGGGCCTGCTGCTGGGCGAGGCACCACAGCACATTGGCGGCGCGCGTGCCGGACAAGGCACGCAACGCGGTGCGCACAGCCTCGGCGAACGCCTTGTCGCCGAACTCGGCTTCCTTGCCGAAGCCCACCAGCAGCACGCGGGCAGCGCCCACGCCGGCCACTTCGTGCAGCATCAGCTGGGTGCCGCGCTTCCCTTCGAAATCGCCCAGCTTGACGAGCCGGGAAACCAAACCCTTGGTTGCCACGTCGAGCGCCTTGGCCACACCGGCCAGGCTCTGTCCTTCAAACAGGCCCACCACCAGACAATCGGTCTTGGTTGCCAGGAAACCATTTTGGCCCGCTTTGCTCCAATCCAAGGCTTTTGTGCTAAATTCCATCGCGCTTCCTTCCAGGGGCTTGTCCACCACGAAAGCTCCTATTATCCGCGATTTGCTGCCGCCGGTCCGCTATGCTTGCTAGCAAGCCCCCCGGCACCGACATCGCCCGCGCCGGCCGGCAGCCCGGAACCGACTCCGCATGATCTTTCAACAAGCCTTGCGTCGCGAGCTCGCATACACCGCCGGCGCGGTGTTTCTGGTCATGCTGACCTTCATGCTGACCTCGCTCGTAATCCGTATTCTCGGCATGGCCGCCAATGGCCAGGCCAGCCCCAATGACGTCCTGATGCTGATCGGCCTGGCCACCATTGGCTATCTGTCGATCCTGCTGTCCGCCACCCTGTTCATCTCCACCCTGATCGTGCTCACGCGCTGGTACAAGGACTCGGAGATGGTGGTGTGGTTCTCGGCCGGCATCTCGCTGCGCGACCTGGTCAAGCCGGTGCTACAGTTTGCCGCGCCCTTCATCATCATGTCGCTGCTGCTGGGCATGTTCGCCTGGCCGTGGGCCAACCAGCAAAGCGCGCTGTTCCGCGACCGCTTCGAGCAGCGCGGCGTGCTGTCCATGATCGCCGCCGGCCGCTTCATCGAGCCGGCCAAAGGCAATTACGTGCTGTTCATCGAAGGCATCGACGCCGACATGAAGCACGCGCGCAATGTCTTCGTGGCCAACGCCGAGGCCGACAAGATCGGCGTGGCGCTGGCCCACCAGGGCCAGTTCCAGACCATGCCCAACGGCGACCGCATGGTGGTCATGGAAAACGGCCGCCGCTATGCCGGCACGCCCGGCAAGATCGACTACCGCATCGTGGAGTTCGACCAGTACGCGGTCAAGGTGGACAACAAACCACCTGAGTCGGAAGCCAACCTCCCGACCAAGAGCCGCGACACCATCGACCTGCTGCGCAACCCCACCAACGAGAACCTTGGCGAGTTGCTGTGGCGCCTGTCGCTGCCGCTGCTGGCCTTCAACTTTGTGCTGATCGCCATCCCGCTTGCCTACGTCAACCCGCGCCTGGGCCGCTACACGCCCCTGGTCTTCGCGGTGCTGATCTACCTGACCTACAGTAACGTGATCAATCTCTCGCAGGCCTGGGTGCGCTCCGGCTCCATCCCGTTCTCGATGGCCTGGTGGCCGTTCCACCTGATCGCCCTGCTGGGCGCGGTGATGCTGTTCCGCTACCGCCAGAACCGCAGCCTGGGTGGCTGGCGCGCGGTCTTCGGCCTGCCCCGCAAGGGTGGCGCCCGGGGGAACCAGGCATGAAGGTATTGCGCGTCTACGAGCGTTATTTCGCGCGGCTGATCTACGGCGTCTTCGCCTTCATCCTGTTTGCGGTGCTGGCGCTGTTCGTGTTCTTCGACATGCTCAGCGAGCTGGAGAGCGTGGCCGGCCGCTACACCTCGCTGGTGGCGTTCTTCCACGTCATCCTGCAGGCGCCCACCCGCATCTATGAGGTGCTGCCGATCGCCGTGCTGATCAGCGCCATCTATGTGTTCTCGCAACTGGCCAGCCAGTCCGAGTACACCATTTTCCGGGTGGCCGGCCTGAATACGCGCCAGGCGCTGTTCTCGCTGTTCAAGCTGGCGATTCCGCTGGCCATCGCCACGTTTATCTTCGGCGAATTCATCGGCCCCAAGGCCGAGCAGTACGCGCAGAAGGTCAAGCTCGAAGCACTGGGCGCCACGGTTTCCGCGGGCTTTCGCTCCGGCGTGTGGGTCAAGGACCGCGACCGCGATGCCGCCAAGGGCCATGAGGTTACGCGCTTCGTCAACGTGGCCGGCCTGCGGCCCGACCAGAGCATCACTGGCGTCACCATTTACGAGTTCGACGACCAATACCGCCTGAGCGTGATCCGCGTGGCCAAGGAAGGCCGCTACGAGGGCGGCCAGTCCTGGCAGCTCACCGGCGTGACCGAGACCCACTTCCTGGAACTGCCCAGGGGCGAGCCCGGCAAGGCGGACGCCCTGGCGCCGGCCTTCCGCGGCGAGCAGCACAGCGTGCCCACCATGGCCATGCGCTCCGAGCTGACGCCGCAGATCCTGTCGGTGCTGCTGGTGGAGCCGGAGCGGATGTCCACGGTGGACCTGTTCCGCTATATCCGCCACCTGCGCGACAACAAGCAGGACACCCAGCGCTACGAGATCGCCTTCTGGAAGAAAGTGATCTACCCGCTGACCCTGTTCGTGATGGTGGCGCTGGCCCTGCCCTTTGCCTACCTGCACGCACGGGCCGGCGCGGTGGGCGTGAAGGTGTTCGGCGGCATCATGCTGGGGCTGTCCTTCCACTTGTCCAACACCCTGTTCTCGCACGTGGGGCTGCTGCATACCTGGCCGCCCATCGTCTCGGCGCTGATCCCCGGCACGCTGTACCTGCTGGTGGCGCTTGGCGCGTTGCGCTGGGTGGACCGGCATTAAGCCAGCCAGCAAGCCGGCAAGCATCGAGGCTCGAAGATGAATACCACGCCCCTTCCCCGCCAGGCCATGGTGCTGTTCGGCCACGGCGCGCGCGATGCGCGCTGGCGCGAGCCGTTTGACCGGCTGCACGCCAAGCTGACGGCTGCGCTGCCGGATTGCGCGGTGCGCCTGGCCTTCCTGGAACTGATGACGCCTTCGCTGCCGGATACGCTGGCAGAGCTGGCCGCCGGGGGCGTTACCGACATCAATGTGGTCCCGGTGTTCTTTGGCCAGGGCGGGCATCTGCGGCGGGACCTGCCGGCCTTGCTGGATGATTGCCGGAGCAAGCTTCCGGGTGTGACGATCCGCTGCGCGGCGGCTGTCGGCGAGGATGACAGTGTGCTGGATGCGATTGCGGCTTATTGCGCGGGGACGCTCGGCAGCGGCAACGCCTAGCGCCCACGTAGCCCCATCGAAGCACCTAAATGAAAAAGCCGGGCAACGCAACGTTGCCCGGCTTTTTTCATTTGGCGCGCCAGTGCTTCAGGCTGCGCGCGTTTCCACGTAGGCAACGCCGCCATCCACATCCTGCGGCACCGCCTCGCTAGCCCGCGAGGCCAGCGCTTCGCCGATCATCAGCAGGCTGGGATGCACCGGGTTGATCCAGGCCGCCGCCTCGCCCGCCGCCATCTGCCGCAGCGTGAACTGGCGGCTGCGCTGGTGCGCCGAGGTAGCGGCCTCGACCACCCAAGCGGGCGTGGAAGCGGGCTTGCCGTGCGCGATCAACTGCGCGGCGATGGATGCCGCCTGGTCGCGGCCCATGTAATACACCACCGTATCGGCCTTGACATCCGCCTCCACGTCGATCGTGTCAGCCGCCTTGGATTGCGTCGCAAACGCCACGCTGCGCGACACGCCGCGCTTGGTGAGCGGCTTGCGGATCGCGGAAGCCGCCGCCAGCGCGGCGGTGATGCCCGGCACGATTTCGTACGCGATGCCGGCTTCTTCCAGCGCCTGCAGTTCCTCGTCGGCGCGGCCGAACAGCATCGGATCCCCGCCCTTCAAGCGCACCACGCGCTCGAACTTGCTGGCCTGATCCACGATCTGGCGGTTGATGAACAACTGCGCGGTAGAGCGCTGGCCGCAGCGCTTGCCCACCTCGATCAACTGCGCCTGCGGACACCATGCCAGCATCTCGGGCGAGACCAGCGCATCGTGCAGCACCACCTGGGCTTCGCCCAAAAGCCGTGCACCGCGCACCGTAATGAGGTCCGCGGCGCCGGGACCCGCGCCGATCAGATAGACCTTGCCCATGCCATGCTCCTTCGCGCTCACTGGATCGATTTGCCTATGCACTCGCCTCAGGCGAATGCACGGATCATGCCAGCGGCCACGGTGTGGTTGGTGGCTTCGTCGATCAGCACAAAAGCGCCGGTCGCCGGGTTGTCGCCATAGTTGTCGCAGACGATGGGCTTTTGCAGCGAGATCTGCACCGAGCCGATATCGTTCAGGCCGATTTCGTGGCGGTCGGTCTCGTGCAGCAGCGTATGCACGTCCAGCACGCGATCCACCGACGACACGCGCGCAAACACGCTGGCCGTGGTGTGCTTGAGCACATACTTGCGGGCCGGATTGAGCGATTCGTCATCGAACCAGCACAAATCGGCGGTCAGCTTCTTGGCCGAAACGCTGTCCGCGGCGGCAGCCACGAACATATCACCGCGTGACACATCCACGTCTTCCGACAAGCGCACCGTCACGGTCTCGCCCACGCTGGCCGATTCGGCCACGCCGTTGGGGGTCAGCACTTCCGCCACCAGTGCATCGCGGTTGGCGGGCAGCACGCGCAGCTTCTGGCCCACGCGCACCGTGCCTGCCTCGACCCGGCCGGCATAGCCGCGGAAGTCGTCAGCCTGGGCGCCGTCCTGGCGGATCACCAGTTGCACCGGGAAACGCAGCGCGGCGTCACCTTCGGGTGCGGGTTCTTCCACCGGCAGGGCTTCCAGCAGCGGCAGCAGCGGCTCGCCCTGGTACCACGGCATGGCCTGGCTGGCATTGACGATGTTGTCGCCACGCAGCGCCGACACCGGCACGTAGCGCACATCCTTCAAGCCCAGCTGGCTGGCCAACTCGGTGTAGGCCGCGCGGATCTGGTTAAAGCGCTCTTCGCTGAACTCGACCAGGTCCATCTTGTTGATGGCCACGATCACGTGTTGCAGCTCCAGCAACTTCAGGATGGCCGAATGGCGCTTGGTCTGCGCCAGCAGCTCGGCGCGGCCGTCGGTCACGGTCACGCGGGTGGCGTCGACCAGCACGATGGCGGCGTGCGCGGTGGACGCGCCCGTCACCATGTTGCGGGTGTACTGCTCATGCCCCGGCGTGTCCGCGATGATGAACTTGCGGCGCGCGGTGGAGAAGTAGCGGTAAGCCACGTCGATGGTAATGCCCTGCTCGCGCTCGGCTTCCAGGCCATCGGTCAGCAGCGAGAAATCGATCTGCTCGCCGGCGGTACGCTTGTTCTTGGCGTTGGTCAGCGCGGTCAGCTGATCGGACAGCACAGCCTTGCTGTCGTACAGCAGGCGGCCAATCAGGGTGCTCTTGCCATCGTCGACCGAACCCGCGGTGATAAAACGCAGCAGGCCTTGGTGTGTTGCTTGGGTGCTCATGTCAAATCCTTTCTTCATCCTGCGCGGCGCTCGCTCCGGCGCATAGGCGGGAGGCAGCGCTAGGCGCGTGAGGGCGACGTGTACATTGGTACACGAGCACTCTCGCAACGACGCGATGTGCCCGCCTATGCGTCCGGGTTAGAAGTAGCCTTCTTTCTTTCGGCGTTCCATCGACGCTTCGCTGGTCTGGTCATCCATCCGCGTAGCACCGCGCTCGGTGATCTCGGTCACGGCCGTCTCGGCGATGATTTCGATCGGCGAGGCCGCAACGCTGGCCACCGGGCAGGTGCAGCTGATGTCGCCCACGGTGCGGAAGCGCACCGAGATCACTTCGCTGACGTCGCCGTCCTGCTTCGGCGTGATCGGCGTGACCGGCACCAGCAGGCCGTTCTTCTTCACCACTTCGCGCTGGTGCGCGTAGTAGATCGGGGGCAGCTCAAGCGCTTCGCGGGCGATGTACTGCCACACGTCCAGCTCAGTCCAGTTGGAGATCGGGAACACGCGCATCTGCTCGCCGGCCGCCATGCGGGCGTTGTACAGGCTCCACAGTTCCGGGCGCTGGGCCTTCGGGTCCCACTGGCCGAACTCGTCGCGGAAGGAGAAGATGCGTTCCTTGGCACGCGCCTTTTCTTCGTCGCGGCGGGCACCGCCCATCAGCGCGTCGTACTTGTTGGCTTCGATGGTTTCCAGCAGCGTCACGGCTTGCGCGGCATTGCGCGAGTCGGTTTCCTTGCGCAGGCGCACTGTGCCGCGCTTGATGGAATCTTCCACATGGCCCACCACCAGGCGCGCGCCAAGCTCGGCCACGCGCTGGTCACGGAAGCGGATCACTTCCGGGTAGTTGTGGCCGGTGTCGATATGCACCAGCGGGAACGGCAGTTCGGTCTTGCGGTCGCCCAGGCGGAAGGCCTTGAGCGCCAGGTGCAGCATGACGATGGAGTCCTTGCCGCCCGAGAACAGCAGCGCCGGGTTGCGGCACTCCGCCACCACCTCGCGGATGATGTAGATGGATTCCGCCTCGAGCTTGTCGAGGTGATCGTTTTGCACTTGCAGCAGGTGCGCCACTTCCGGCGCGCCGGTCAGTTCGTTCATGATGCCCATTTCGTCTGGCCTCAATGCTTGATGTTCTGTTCGTGAAGCCCGCACTCTTTCGAGTCCTTGCTCTCCCACCACCACCGCCCGGCGCGTACATCCTCGCCAGCGCGCACGGCACGCGTACAAGGCTCGCAGCCGATGCTCGGGTAACCCTTGGCATGCAGCGCGTTGACCGGCACGTTATGGCGCTTCAGGTAAGCCCACACCTCAGCCTCGCTCCAGTCGGCGAGCGGGTTGAACTTGGGAATGCCGCGTGCCTCGTCCATTTCCTCGAACGGCAGCTCCGAGCGCGTCACCGCTTGCTCGCGGCGCTGGCCGGTCAGCCAGGCGTCCGCATGCGACAGCGCGCGGTTCAGCGGCTCCACCTTGCGGATGCCGCAGCAGCTCTTGCGCAGGTCCACGCTGTCGTAGAACGCGTTCAGGCCATGGTTCTTCAGGTAGTTCTCCACTGCCTCGGGGTCCGGCGTGAAGCGCTCGATGTCGTAGCCGTAATGCGCCTTGACCTCATCCAGCACCGCCAGCGTTTCGGCATGCAGGCGGCCGGTTTGCAGCGTGAACACGCGGATGCCGGCGCGCACCTGCTCGGTGCCGCGCAGGATGGCATCGGTCACCACCATGTCTTCGGCCGCCAGGCTGGACGCAAAGCGGGCGCGGAAAAAGCGGCCAGCGATCTCCGCCAGGCGCAGGCCCAGCTCACGCTCCTTGGCCGCCAGATCCGCCACGCTGCCGGTGTACGCCGGCGCGGTCCACAGCGCCGGCGGGCGCAGTGACGAGACCGGAGCCTCGACGATAGCAATCTCACTCATGCCGTTTCCTTGCCCAGCGCTTCGGCGCGGTTGCGGCGGAACAGCGGCAGCGGCTCATCCACCGACGCCTGGTAGGCCACGGTGAACTCGGTGAAGCCCTTGATGGCGTCATCGATGTTCTTGTCCGCGCGCACCGCGAAAGCGTCAAAGCCGCAGCGCTTCATGAAGTTCAGCTGGTCGCGCAGCACGTCGCCAATGGCGCGCAGCTGGCCGGACCAGTTGTAGCGGGTGCGCAGCAGGTAGGCGGTGGAAAAACCACGGCCATCGCGGAACACGGGGAAATCCACCGCCACCACGGCCACGCTGCCAAACGCACCCTGCGCGTCGGCCGGCTCGTCTTCCGGCGCCAGCCAAATGCCGGTGATGTCAGCAGCGCGGCCAGCGAGCACGCCGTCCTTGTGCGCCAGCCATGCGGTCAGCGGGAACAGCACAGCGTCCTTGCCTTGCGCGGCGGCGACGATTTGCTCGTCGGTCAGGGCCGCGCCCTCGGCACCGCGCAGCACCGTCCATGCATCGTCGATGATGACCGGAACCGGGTTGGCGCCTTCGCTGCGTTGCAGTTGAATAATCTTTGCCATGTCGTTATCTCCGGTGCTCAGGCTTCGGCGCGTTCGCGTTGTTTGTCGGCGTAGACGCGTTCCTTGAACGGGGCGATGCCGATACGGCCCAGCACGTCGATGAAGCGTTCGTCGTCATGGCGGTTGGCCACATAGGTGTCGATGATGTGCGACACCACGTCCGGCATTTCCTCAGCCTTGAACGACGGGCCGATCACCTTGCCGATGGCGCTCTTGTTGCCTTGCGCGCCGCCCAGCGTGACCTGGTACCACTCCTCGCCGTCCTTATCCACGCCCAACACGCCGATGTTGCCAACGTGGTGGTGGCCGCAAGCGTTGATGCAGCCCGAGATATTGAGCGAGATCTCGCCCAGGTCGTGCACGTAGTCCAGGTTGTCGAAACGCTCCTGGATGGCCAGCGCGATCGGGATCGACTTGGCATTGGCCAGCGAGCAGAAATCGCCGCCCGGGCAAGCGATGATATCGGTCAGCAGGCCGATGTTGGCGGTGGCCAGGCCGCCCTTCTTGGCCTCTTGCCACAGCGCATACAGATCGCGCTTTTTCACGTCCGGCAGCACCAGGTTCTGCTCGTGCGCCACGCGCAGCTCGCCGTAGCCGTAGCGGTCGGCCAGGTCAGCCACCAGGTCGATCTGCGCATCGGTGGCATCTCCCGGGGGCGATGCCGGGCCGGGCTTGGTCGACAGCGTGATGGCGGCGTAGCCCGGCACCTTGTGCGCATGCACGCTGCGGCTCACCCAGCGGGCGAAAGCCTTGTCTTCCAGCAGGTGCTTTTCATACGAAGCGTCGGTGTCCGGCAGCTTGTCGTAAGCCGGGGGCGCGAAGTACTGCGCCACGCGGTCGAACTCGGCCTGCGTGATGGTGGCGGGACCATCCTTGCTGTGCTGCCACTCTTCCTCGACTTCCTGCGCGAACTTCTCCGCGCCGATCGCCTTCACCAGGATCTTGATGCGCGCCTTGTACTTGTTGTCGCGGCGACCATAGCGGTTGTACACGCGAATGGCCGATTCCACGTACGACAGCAGGTGCTGCCAAGGCAGGTCTTCCTTGATCACCGAACCCAGGATCGGGGTGCGGCCCAGGCCGCCGCCGGCCAGGATGCGCAGGCGCGTTTCGCCCTCGGCGTTGCGGTAGGCGTAGATGCCGATATCGTGCATTTGCACCACGGCGCGGTCATCGGCCGAAGCGGAAATGGCGATCTTGAACTTACGCGGCAGGAACGCAAATTCCGGCTGGAACGTGCTCCACTGGCGCAGCAGCTCTGCCAGCACGCGCGGGTCCACGGACTCATCGGGCGTGACGCCAGCGAAGTGGTCGGTGGTGATGTTGCGCACGCAGTTGCCGGAGGTCTGGATGCCGTGCATCTCGACGCTGGCCAGTTCGGCCAGCACGTCGGGCACGCGCTCCAGCTCCATCCAGTTGTACTGGATGTTCTGGCGGGTGGAGAAATGACCATAGCCGCGGTCATACTCGCGCGCGATATGGCCCAGCATGCGCATCTGCTTGCTCGACAGCAAGCCGTACGGAATCGCCACGCGCAGCATGTAGGCATGGCGCTGCATGTACAGGCCGTTTTGCAGGCGCAGCGGCAAGAACTCTTCCTCGGTCAGTTCGTCGGACAGGCGGCGGCGCACCTGGTCACGGAACTGGGCTACGCGTTCGTTGACGATGCGCTGGTCGTATTGGTCGTACTGATACATGGTGTGGGTCCGTTCAGTATTCGTTAAATTCAGGAGACGAGCTTGATGGCCACCAGCGTCAGCGTGGTAGCCAGCGCGGCGCGCACCAGCCGCTCGGGCAACGCCCGCGACAGTTGCGCGCCCAGCCAGATGCCGGGGATCGAGCCCACCAGCAAGGCCAGCAAAAGGGCCCAGTTCACCGTGCCCAGCCACACATGGCCCAGGCCGGCAAGCGCCGTCAACGGGACGGCGTAGGCGATATCGGTGCCCGCCACTTCGGCAGGCTTCATGCGGGGATAGAGCAGCAGGATCAAGGTGGCGCCAACCGCACCGGCGCCGATCGAGGACACCGTCACCAGCACGCCGATCACGGCGCCCACCACGATGGTGGCAATGGTCTGGGCACGGCCTTCAAGCTGGAATTGGGGGTTGCGGGACAGCCACGCCAGCAGCTGCCTGCGGAACAGCAGCGACAAGACTGTCAGGATTACCGACACGCCGATGGTCATGCGGATCGCGTGCAGCCACTGCGCGTTAAGCTCGCCGGCGCTCTTGAGCACCAGGATGGCCACCACCGCCGCCGGCAGGCTGCCGATGCACAGGCGGCGCACCACCTGCCACTGCACATGGCCGTGAGCGCGGTGCGCCAGCGTGCCAAAACCCTTGGTGATGGCGGCGAAAGCCAGGTCGGTGCCAACCGCCGTGGCCGGCGAAAAGCCGAACAACAGCGTCAGCAGCGGCGTCATGAGCGAACCCCCGCCTACCCCGGTCAGACCGACGAGGACGCCTACTAGCAGACCGGAAACGGTATAGGCAAGAGACATTGGGGTTCACCGGGCCGGTAAGCGCCCGTTGCTGCCTAAAAGTGAGGCATGCGCACGGAGGTTCCGACCGTTCATTAACAAAGTTCGAGAATCGTAATAAACTGCCCTCATATCTCAAACTAATAAGAAGTTGTTTGTTTATACGAACACAGTTATATGAACCTGCATCAGTTCCGCTTTGTGCGCGAAGCCGTACGTCAGAACTACAACCTGACCGAAGCCGCTAAAGCGCTCTACACATCACAACCCGGTGTCTCCAAGGCCATCATCGAGCTGGAAGAAGAGCTCGGCGTGGACATCTTTACCCGCCACGGCAAGCGCATCCGCAGCCTGACGGAGCCCGGCCGCCGCATCCTGGAGTCGGTAGAAAAGATCCTGCAAGAAGTGGAGAGCCTGAAACGCGTAGGCAAGGACTACGCCGCCCAGGACCAGGGCAACTTCACCATCGCCACCACCCACACGCAAGCGCGCTACGCCCTGCCCCGGGTGATCGCGGAGTTTACCAAGCGCTACCCCAAGGTGCGCCTTTCCATACAACAGGGCAATCCCACCCAGATCGCCGACATGGTGCTGCACGACCACGCCGACATCGGGATCGCCACCGAAGGCATCTCGGCCGACAAAAACCTCATCTCCCTGCCCGGCTACCAATGGCAGCATGTGATCGTCATGCCCCCCGATCACCCCCTGCTGGAAAAAAAGCACCTGGCGCTGGAAGACCTGATGGGTTACCCACTCATCACTTATGATCCCAACTTCGCCGGCCGCCCCAAGATCGACAAAGCCTTCGAGCTGCGCCACCTCAAGCCCGACATCATCCTGGAAGCCATCGACGCCGACGTCATCAAGACCTATGTAGAAATCGGCCTGGGCGTCGGCATTGTCGCCGGCGTGGCCTTTGACGCCGAGCGCGACCGCAACCTGCGCGGCATCCCCGCCGGGCACCTGTTCGGCACCAATGTGACGCACCTGGCTGTCAAGCAAGGCGCCTACCTGCGCAGCTTTGTGTATACCTTTATTGAGCTGTTCTCCCCAACGCTCAACCGCAAGCTGGTAGAACAAGCCATGTCAGGCGAACACGAAGCCTACGAACTCTGACGCATCACCCCTACCCAATCCTGCGCGGCTGACCATAGACATAGATAGAGACAGAGAGACCGCCACCAGCCGCGCCATGCCAGCCCCGCCACGGCGCCCCGGATAAGCCACCGGCGCACCGCGGGGACGGATCACCTTGAATGGCCAACCCCGGTTGGCCAGACTTATCAGCACAACGCAGCACAACCCATTGGCCGCCCCAGGCAGCCAGAAAGACCCTATGACAGAGCAAGCTACCATCCACTGGACCGAAAACGGCGAAGAACGCAGCGCAAACTGGCAATCCGAAGCCGGCACGCCCCCGCCCAAGCGCGTCGTCATCGCTGACGACACCACCACCGGCGACACCGCCTACCGCCTCGCCTGCGAAGGCACTGCCATGCTCTGGCGCGGCGACTTCCAAAACGCCCGCCAGCTGCTCCAAGCCCTGGCCCGCCGCGCCGACAAGCCCAAGAAAGCCGCCAAGGCCGCCAAGGTGCCCAAGGCCAAGCCCACCCCCACCGAAGCCTTCCACCTGCACCGCCAGGCCCAGTCCCAGCGCGCCCGCACGCTCTCCATGCTGCTGCTGCCCTTCGACGCCGACCACCTCGTGCCCCTGCGCCGCTCCCCCGACGTGCGCGAAGCCTGCCTCGAAGCCTACGGCGAGGTCGACGCCCCCTACGTGGCATCCATGCGCGAACTCCTCGGCCTGATCGGCGCCCACGAGTGGCGTAAAAAAGGCGTGGAAATCCCCGCCCTGGCCGAACGCATCCACCCCTACTACGGCGTGTTCTCCCCCGTGCGCGGCGAATACATCGACCTGGTGGCCAAGGCCCAGCTACCCGCCGGCGCCCTCAACCTCGCCTTCGACATCGGCACCGGCACCGGCGTGCTGGCCGCCCTGCTAGCCCAGCGCGGCGTCAAACGCGTGATCGCCACCGACATGGACCCGCGCGCACTCGCCTGCGCCAGCGACAACATCCACCGCCTGAAAGCCGCTGCCCAGGTCGAAGTGGTAGAAGCCGACCTCTTCCCCGAAGGCCGCGCCCCGCTGGTGGTGTGCAACCCGCCGTGGGTGCCGGCACGCCCCAACTCGCCGATTGAGCGCGCCGTGTATGACCCGGACTGCCAGATGCTGAAGGGCTTTATCGCCGGGCTGGCGGATCACCTGGAACCCAAGGGCGAAGGCTGGCTGCTGCTGTCGGACCTGGCTGAACACCTGGGCCTGCGCACGCGGGACCAGTTGCTGGGCTGGATTGATGAAGCCGGGCTGAAGGTGCTGGGGCGGTTGGAAGTGAAGCCGAACCACCCGAAGGCAGCGGACATGACCGACCCGCTGCACGCCGCGCGCGCGGCTGAGGTGACTTCGTTGTGGCGCTTGGGTATCAAGTAAGCTGCAGCCGATAAACCGGGCGACGCTCGTCGCCTTGGTTCAAAGACACCAGAGCCGTTTCAACCTCCGCTCTGTTGTCTCCCCTCTCCCGCCTGCGGGAGAGGGGCGGGGGAGAGGGGCGGGAGCCAGCAAGAGCGACGAATCTCACCCTTCCACAAGCCCCCCACCCCCTACCTCAAAGCAACCCCTGCACCCGGTTCAAAGCCGCATCCAACTGCTGCTTCAACGGCGTCAGCAAGCAATGCAGCCCGTGACTGTCTTCTACCTCGTCACTGTCGTAATCCAGCAATCTCAGAACGGAGCCAAGGCCTGCGCTTACGCGTAGCAAGTCGGCACAGCTTTCCTGCGCGATGCTTTGAGCGTCGTTGCGCAGCGCGTCTAGTTGGTAGGCTAGTTCCTGGACGCTTAGCTTTGTGGGGGTGTCTGCGGGGAAGGTGATGCGGATCAGGTCGGCTAGTAGGTCGGATTGCCGGGAGAGGGTGAGCGTGCGCTCGGGTGGATCGCGGAAGGTGGTTTGCTCGGAGCGAGCGAAGGTGTCAGACATAGCGGCTTCCTAGTTTGGGTTGGAAGACCCGTCTCTCATTTCCACGTGAGGGTGGCGGGCCCGCAGCGAGGGTGGAAATACCGGAAACGTAGGAAACCGGCCAGCCCGAAAGCTGCCCCGCTCGGCCCGCCGTAGTCATACTACGCGCGCACGAACGCACGGACACAAAAAAGCCGCAAATAGCGGCTGTCCGCCTACGTTTTCCGGGTTTCCACGCCCGATCACCTTTGTTTGAGGCGATTGGGGGATTGTCGGGGAGGTGTGGGAGGGTGTCAATCGGCGAGGGCTATGCTGTGGGCTACGTCAAGATCCGTGTTGGCTATCAGCGCGTACTCGGACCGCGCCGGCGGAGTTCGAATCGATAGATCGCCGTACCCGCCATGATCGCAGCAACGAACCGAAGTGATCCGAGGTCAGGAGCGGACTTCAGTTTGCCGCGTAAGGCTCTCCGCTTGCCACCGTCGCCTTCTCGGCTAGGAGCAGTTCGACCAAACGGCTACTTCAGACTGGGCTCCGCTTTTCGGACTACGGGTCTAAGTGTTACCTTAGCTGACGCCCGTCAGTGACGGTCAAGCGGGCCAACTGCGCGCGAGTAGAGTGTTAGCGTCGGCTGCAGTGTCGGCGAGTGCGCGAGGAGATCGCGCGGCACCACGGAGGACAAATCGATGACGGCTACCAAGCCAACGATGAAGATGCCCGAGTTACTGGTCTTCGCCAAGTCGCTCGCCTTTGGCTTCGTAGGTGCGGAGGTTTGGCGGGCCGCCTTCTACCTCGGTGCGAACTTCGCTCAGACGTTGTCTGATGTACCCCTCTGGGCAACGACCGGTGGAGTACTGGCCGGCCTGCTGCTGTGCCTGATCTACTCAGTTGAGCGGGGCGCGCACAGCGCTGCTGCGCGGATGGGCCGCAGCCTCCGCCTCGATCTACTGATCGCGATCGGCATCGGCATCTGGACGAACGAGTTGATCTCGCCTTGGTTGGCTAAAGTGCATGCAGCACTCAACAATGCGGATCCTCTTTGGGCGCCAGCGGTCTTCGTTCTGCTCAGCTCCGTACTGTTGTCGCCACTGGTTCAACAGTACTGGCCGAGACCCAAAAGAACGACCCCACAGTTGTATTTCATTGCAGATGAGGAAATCGGAGACGAGAAAGAAGATCTGCTTGCAAGCGAAGCGCAAGCCAAGTCGTTCGCGGAGACTGTTCTTGCAAGCGGCGCCCACCAAGGGCTCGTCTTTGGGGTTGACGGGCCATGGGGAGTCGGCAAGACAAGCTTCATTAACCTTGCTGAGCGTTACTGGGCAAGAGCGGAAGACAGGGCCATTGTTTGTCGATTCGAACCTCTTCGATACGCATCAGAACCTGACCTTGCGGACCGCTTGATTCGCGACTTGTCCGCCGCAATTCAACGAAAGGTCTTTGCTCCAGAGTTTCGGCCGGCGGCGTCGCGGTATTCCCGGTTGATAAAAGGAAAGGCCGACATTTCGTTCCTTGGCTTCAAGCTTTCGTTGGAACCGTCGCAGGAGACCGTTGATGAACTGCTCGATGACATCGACGCGGTGCTTAGGCGCATCGGCCGCCGCGTGATCATTGTCATCGACGACCTTGATCGTTTGGACGCAAGGACTACGAACAACGTTCTGTTTGCAACGCGGCGGACGTTCAAGCTGTCGCAGGCCACCTATGTCCTCTGCTACGACACCGAGGTACTTGCCGGAAGCCAGGAGGAGGGTTCGAGAGCGCGAGAATTCCTTGAGAAATTTGTGACAGTCAAGTTGAGCTTGTTCGTTGACAGTTCGAACATTCGGGACTTCCTGCGAAGGAACTGGGAACGCGCAGACAACCAACTGGGATCGATTCCTTCCGATACGATGCTGAAGCTCGGCTCAGTGCTCAACGAGTTGGCGAGTATTCTCGACGGTGACCTAGCGGCGAAGTACTTACCTCTTGTCGGCGACCTGCGCAAGGTAAAGCGCTTCATCAACGCCATGCTTCTCATGCAAATCGAGAAGAGCGACTTAGGTCGGACGGACTTCAACAAGTGCGACCTCATCAACCTCATGCTCTTGCATCTGAACTACCCTGGGTTGTTCAGACGTATCTACTCCGAAGAAACGGAGGGACGTTGCGGGATTTTTGCCGTGCGTCGCGAGTACGGCGAGCCAGGGTTCAAGAACTCTGCTGAGTTCTCGAAGCTGGTGGCGGAGCGACAAGGGACGGCAGAGTTCCTATTGACGCAGCTTTTCGACGTGGGGAGTTTGGCGCTTGGTGATAGGAGCGATGTTGAGGAGGCAGTCCTGAGGTCGCGCGCGTGCTTCAACCATGAGAACGTCAGGAATCTGGAGGGGTACCTCAAGCTCATTGTGCGGTTCGCAACACCAGAGCCACAGGAGACATTTGTTCTTTACCAGGAAGCCGTGGAACGAGTTCGGAATGGGGCGTCTATAGCATCGGTGCTGACGTCGCCGGACTTTCGATTGGAACGCGGGGAGCGTGCGCACGATCAATTCTGGAGGGTGCTTGTCAATCAATCTTATGACTTCACTCGCGCTGTCGCGGAAGAAGCCATTGACACGCTCGTCGACTATTTGCCGCGCTACGCGGCAATCGAGAACGATGATCGCGGATTGCGGCAGAGGTCGATCTACTCCCTGTTGCGGCTCTTGGATCGAGCCGGCTGGGGGAGAACATCGGGCCGTCGTCTTCCGAATACCGCAGAGAACGTCATAGAGATCGCGTGGCGGATCTTCGGCGAACACTCCCATGAAGGCAAAGGGCTAATCCAACGTATAGCCGGCAGCGATCGCGGCGTCCTCGGCTGGAACGATCTCATGTTGTTCAGGCTCCAATGCTCCGCAGATCGTCAAGGACAGAACTACAACCTGCATTCCGCTCTCATTGTCCATCAGGACGGAAGTGCTGCGACAACAGGTTTGGTCAGTAATCTCGCATTGATCGGAATGAGAAGACTGTCCCAGGAGGTCTTCGCGCTGTTCAAGCGAACCTACATTGATCCGCGGCGAAATTTCTTTTCAGAAGTCAGTGATACCCCAGTTGAAGAGTTTCTCGGCGAAGCTTCGTCTCAACTTGATCAGCAGGCTTCAAGGGGCGAGCAATCCGAGCAAGGTGCAGCTTCGCTTGCCCAGCGCATTTCCTCGGCGCGCTCTGCCGTCAAGTCCTTCGTGGTCTACCAACTGAGCAATGCACTGCCCCCAACTGGGTCAGGCGTGGGCTGCGGGCATTACGACGAGTGTGGGGCTGGTGATAGTGGCGGCATAGCAAGGCAGATGAACGAGTACGTGTTTGGCGCCTGCTTCAACCCCGACATCCGCGAGGACAACGTCTTCCATTTCCTCGACCACTGTCTGTCGCATTTGAGTAACTCATTCTTTGCGGGCGGAGATGAACAGGGCTGGTTTGCGTCCAAAGCTGGGGTTCCAGGAGGTTTTGATCCGAAGGAGATGGGACGGTACTGGAGTCAACACCGGGAACTCATTCGCCAACGAGTCCTGCAAGTCGAAGAGCGGTACGTAGTAACACCCAACTACGTAGCTTCGTATCGCGAAGATCTGGCTGGAGTCTTCACTGGACAGTGCCAAGTTCTTCCGGTAGCTCAGTCCCCGGTTTTGGCCAGCCGCAAAGTTGACAACTCCATCGATAGGTCGATCCAGCGATCCAACAGGATCTTCATGCGCTCAAAGTTTTTCAGTTGACGGCGCACCTCCGGCAAATC